>JAAEPW010000746.1 GCA_024232355.1 Chloroflexota bacterium
AAAACTCGTTCAACCCATTGATTGAATTTGTATTTACCTGTGTCTAGGCAATTATGCCCTACATCTGGATGTCAGTCCCAGCTGAATCCTATATGTGGTGGCTTGCCGAATCTGATGCGTTTTGACTTACTGCGGTAGCCCTTCCTTTTTCCAATTTGCAATCTTTTCCCAAGCGCGGTATACTGCGTGCTTGGAAAGCTTATGCGCCTCAATCATCTGACACTTCAAGGTTACAAATCGTTTGCGACCAAAACCGAGTTCCTGTTCCCCACAGGCATCACGGCTATCGTCGGCCCCAACGGTTCGGGCAAGAGCAATGTTGCCGACGCCATCCGCTGGGTGCTGGGTGAACAGCGGATGCGCGCTATGCGGGGTAAATCAACCGCCGATATGATCTTTGCTGGCGGGCGGCGTCGTGCCCGGGCGGGTATGGCCGAGGTCTCTTTGACTTTTGATAATGCTGATGGCTGGCTACCGATCGAATTCAGCGAGGTCACCATCACTCGCCGCGCGTATCGCTCCGGTGAGAACGAGTATTTGCTCAATGGATCGCGGGTTCGGCTGCGCGATATCACGGCATTGCTTGCGGAAAGCGGCCTCAGCCAGCGCACCTATACCGTCATTGGGCAGGGTTTGGTGGACGCTGCGCTCTCCCTGCGTGCGCAGGAACGGCGCACGCTTTTTGAGGATGCCGCCGGTATCAGTCTCTATCGTTCTCAGCGTAGGGATGCTGTCCGTCGGCTGGACGAAACGCAGCGCAATCTGGAGCGTGTTTATGATATTGTGAGTGAGGTCACGCCTCGTTTGCGCAGGCTTGCCCGAGATGCCGAACGAGTAGAAGATCACCGGCGGTTGAGCGCTCACTTGCAACGATTGCAACGGACCTGGTATGGTCATCATTGGGGGCAACAACAAAGCGCGTTGGAACGTGCCCTTGAGGTAGCTCAGGTGCTGGAGGCCAATCTGGAGGCCCGGCAGATTGAGGAGTCTGAATTGGGGCAGCGATTGGCTCAACTGCGTCAGCAAGAGGGCGATCTGCGCGCCAGGCTGGGAGGTTGGCATCGTGAGAACGCCAGCTTTCACGACGAGTTCAATGAGGTGCAGCGCGAGTTGGCCGTGGCGGAGGAGCGGGCGCGACTGCTCAATATCCGCCGTGAAGAGTTGTTGGCCGAACTTGGACCGCTGAATGACCAGCGAGAGGCGCAGGTTGAAAAAGTCGCGCAGGCCCGCACGCAAATCGAACGACTGGAACTAGATTTGGCTGAACGCAAGGAGCGACTAACGGTTTTAGAGCGAGAGTGGACCGTTGTGGAGGCGCAGGCTCAGGAGCCGGTCAAGCAACGCGTTCAGGCGGAGCAGGAATTACGCGTCCACCGCGGGCAGTTGGAGCAACTCAATCAGACACTCATGGAGACCCGTGAAAAAGTGTCTCGCCTGGAGAGCGAACAAGCCGTGGCGGAAGAACGGGCGCGGCAGTTGCAGGCCCGGCGCGAGGAAATCTTGGCCGAGCTTGGTCCCCTGGACAATCAGAAAAAAGTGCAGGACGAGCGAGTGAGCCAAGCCCACGGCGAGGTTGAAGAGTTAGAGCGCGGGTTGACAGCGCATAAACAGCGGCTGGTAGCGTTGGAGCACAAGTGGGAGGCCGCACGGCAGCAAGCCCAGAAACCCGATCCACAGCGTATTCAAGTGGAGCAAGAGTTACAGGCTCACCGCGCTCGATTGAAACAGTTTGATCGGGAACTTGTGCAAGCTCGCGCGGAAGCAGCTCGCCTGACCGGGGAACAAGAGGCTCTGAATCGGTTGCAGGCTGCGGGGTCTGCCTATGATGCCGGTGTCCGGACGCTGCTTCAGGCCAATCTGGATGGTGTGCTCGGGCCGCTGGCGACGTTGATGCAGGTGCTTCCCAAGTGGGATGTTGCTATCGAGGCAGGGTTGGGCGCTGACCTTCAGGCTGTCGTGGTAGAACGAGCTACCGTTGTGGAGAATGTGCGCCAAATCCTCGAATCTGCCGGTGGGCGGCTGACTGTGCTGCCACTGGATGACCTGCGCCCCGTACCCCCGTTGCCTGACGGCGCGCTGAGTGGGGCCGAAGTCGTTGTCTGTGATGCCCATGTGCGACCAGCGGTCGAGGCGATGCTGGGATCCGTGGCCCTATGCGATGATGTACAAGCCGCCCGCACGTTGCTTCCCAATATGCCGCACGGGGGACGATGTGTTACTGCCGCCGGTATGGTCTTGCGTGCTGACGGTGCGCTGTCTGTGGGGCGGGGTGGGGGAGACAAAGTCGGGTTGCTGGCGGACGAGCGGGCCCGGCGGGAACTGCCTGTGCAGATAGACCAGATCCAAAACCGTTGCCGTGAGATCGAGCAGCAGCAGCGCGTGGAGAACGAACGGATTGCGGCATTGGAGACCCAATTAGCGGGCTTGGACCAGCAGGCTGCGGCAGCCAAAGAGGAGGCGGTGCGGGCTGAACGGAAGACGGTGGGGCAAGTCAGTACCGAGGTCGCGGTGGCTAAAGAAACGCTGCGCAATCAGCGGACGGTTCTGCACCGGGAGAAATCGCTGTTGGGCCAGCTTGTGGCGCAGATGAAGGCCTTGCGCCATCAGGCTGACGAATTGGAAAGTGAGCACTCGGCTACAGTGACTCGTATTCAAGAATTGAGTGTGGATTGGAATGATCCGGACAACTCTTCTCAGTTGTCTGTTCAGTTGGTGGGGCTGGGGGCAGAGACGGGGCAAGGATTCCGCGCACAATTGGAGAACGCTCGCCAACGCTGCCGCCAGATTGAGGAGCAGCAGCAAGCAAAAGCCAAACAGATAACGGCTCTGGAAGCCAAACTACAAGAGTTGACCCAGCAGATAGCGGTTGCGGGTGAAGAAGCAGCACGGATCGAACGTGAGACTGTGGGGCAGGCCCGCATCGAGGTCGCGGTAGTTGAAGAGTCTCTGCGCAGCCAACAGGCTACCCTCCAGCGAGAAACCACACTGTCAGAACGGCTTGGAGCGCAAATGACGGCCCGCCATCAGAGAGCGGAGGAACTGGAAGGCGAACAAAGTGAACTCGTCGCGCGAACCCAGGAATTGCGTGTCGAGACATCCAAATTGGAGGCACAGCAGCGTCAGGTGCGCGCACGTGTTCAGCCAGCTGAGGATGAACTGGTTTCTGTTCGCGAGGAGCAAGTAGCGTTGGAGCAGCAGGAGCGTCGAGCCCGCGACCGTGTGCGCGAAACAGAAGCCCGTCAGAACCGTGCTGAACTAGATGTTGCCCGCTGCCGGGACGAAATAAAATTGCTGGCCCGGCACATTGAGGAGGACTTGGGGTTGGTCGAATTGGAATTGTCGGACAGTGTTACGGTGCAATCGCCGTTGCCGCTGCGGCCATTGGTCTCCCAACTCCCCGTTGTTGAGGAGCTTCCCCCAGGGTTGGAGGAAGAGATTCAGCGTTTGAAGGCTCAACTTCGCCGGTTGGGGTCGATCAACCCCAATGCACTAGACGATTACGCCGAGGTCGAAGAACGGCATCGTTTTCTCACCGAGCAATCGGCTGATCTGGAGATGGCCTCGGGGCAACTCCGCCAGGTGGTAGGCGAGTTGGACGAGTTGATGGCAGCAGCCTTTCGGGAGACCTTTGATGCGGTGGCAGAGAGGTTTGCCGAGACATTCCCCGTTTTGTTTGACGGCGGCAGTGCGCGATTGGAATTGACCGAGCCTGACGATTTGTTGAATTCGGGCGTGGACATTGTCGCCCGACCTCCGGGCAAGCGTGCCCAACGACTGGCTCTGCTCTCTGGTGGGGAGCGGGCCTTGACTGCGGCAGCTCTTATTTTTGCCATCCTTCGTGTGAGTCCGGCTCCCTTTTGTGTGCTCGACGAGGTGGACGCGATGCTCGATGAGGCGAACGTGGCCCGTTTTCGTACATTGTTGCAAGAGTTGGCAAAGCAGACCCAGTTTATCATTATCACACACACGCGCGGTACGGTTGAGGCCGCCGACACCATTTATGGTATTTCGATGGGCGCGGATGCGGTTTCGCAGATGGTGTCGTTAGAGTTGGAATAGGCAGTGGTAACGCAATATGAAGATTGGTTTTGTTCAGTTTGCGCCCGTTTTGGGCGATGTCGAGTCCACAATTCGCAAGATTGATCGGCTCATCAGTCACCATGCTGCGGCGGATGTTTGGGTCTTGCCCGAGTTGTGCAATTCTGGCTATAATTTCAGCTCACGCGAGCAGGCCTGGGAGACATCCGAAGAGGTCTTGGACAGTATCTTTGTCCAATATCTGGAATCTGTATGTGCGCAGCGTAATTGCCATATTGTGTCTGGTTTTAATGAAAGGGATTGTGATAACCTATACAACTCGGCCGTGCTTGTTGGGCCTGATGGTTACGTTGGCAAATATCGCAAACTCCATCTATTTTTGAACGAAAAGGATTATTTTGAGCCTGGCGATGTCGGGTTGCCCGTTTTCGATATTGGGCCGTGCAAACTGGGCTTGTTGGTCTGTTTTGATTGGATATTTCCAGAAGCGTGGCGGGTATTGGCCCTAAAGGGCGCGGACGTGATTTGTCATCCTTCGAATCTTGTCTTGCCAGGATTTGCCCAACGGGCGGTTCCGATTCGTGCGCTCACGAATCGGGTGTACGTTGTGACCGCAAATAGAATTGGAGTAGAAAGAGACCTCACCTTTACAGGACTTTCGACGATTGCGAATCCCAAGGGGGATGTGCTCGTCCAAGCCTCACAGGGGGAGGAAGAGGTTGGAATAGTGGATATTGACATCGGTCTTGCAAGGGACAAACGGATCACATCTAGAAATGATGTTTTCGCTGATAGAAGACCGAACGATTACTCATTTTTGCTAAAAGAGGGGCAGGGGGAGGTATAACACTGAATTCGCTAGAACAGGATTTGTCAGAATTGGGTTCGTTGGAATTGGCTCGTCACATTGTAGACGTCATCGTTGACCAAAAAGGCGAGGACGTGGTGTTGATTGATATTCAGGAAGTTTCTCTCCTGGCTGACTATTTTGTGATCGGTGGCGTCAATAGTACGCGGCAAGCCAAGGCGGTCATCGACCAGGTCAAGCTGGGTACAAAGCAAGAGTTTGATATCAGGCCGATCCACGTTGAAGGGGACGCTCATAGTGGCTGGGTGCTGATGGATTACGGCAGTGTGGTTGTTCACCTGTTCACGCCAGATATGCGGGCTTACTATAACCTGGAAGGGTTGTGGCGAGAAGGTCGGGTCATCGTGCGGATGTTGTAAGCACAGCCTACTGATTGAGATTGTCAGATTGGTAGGCTTTCCACCAGCTTGGCAGCACCTCGGCGGCTGGGCCTCGTAGCGTTTCATCTGCGTGTTCCGACAGAGGTGTCTCGGCGGGATTGACTTCGACCAATCGTGCTCCATTTCGCCTTGCTACTAACGGCAGCGAAGCTGCCGGATGCACAACTGCCGATGTCCCAACCACCAGTATCAAGCGGCAACGCCTCACCGTGATCCACGCTGCTTGCAAGATCACTTCAGAGAGGGATTCCCCAAACCAAACGACGTCGGGTCGTAGCAATCCGTCACATTGAGCGCAGTGGGGCGGGACCTCAGATAGCGACACCTGGCGGTCGGTGATAATGTCTCCACAGTCCAGACAGCGAGTGCGCCAGATGTTTCCGTGAAGTTCTAGCATATTCTGGCTGCCGGCTATCTGATGGAGGCCATCTACGTTCTGGGTGATAAGAGTAAAGTCGGGCAAGGCAGCTTCCATCTCGACCAGAGTCTCGTGGGCAGCGTTGGGCGCACACGTTCCGATCAACCCCCGTCGCCAATCGTACCACTCCCACACTAGCACCGGATCGCGACGAAAAGCCTCTAGAGTCGCCAGTTCTTGGGGGCGAAAGTTGCGCCACAGTCCACCCTTGCCACGGAAGGTAGGTACGCCGCTCTCAGCAGAGATACCGGCACCGGTAAGCACAACTACTGGTCCTTGAATGGGGTTATCCATAGCAAGTCTCCCTGAGATACATCTTTGCACAAAGCAGGGGCGCTCACTGCGCCCCTGCTGTTGTTTTGTGCGTTTTGATTCTAGTTGTCCTCAGTGGACGGAGTAGGTGTGGGGGAGAGTAGGTTAGTCGCCTCTTCTTGTTGATCCTCGAAAGTCGGTAGAGGGATGAGCGGTGTGAGTCCTTCGCTAGGCAGGATGCCCCATTGGACGCTTTCGAGGTTGCGAACGAATTCCCACTGGACAAGCCCGGGGAATTCTTCTAGTGCCTTGCCGCGTGCCTCAATGCTGTACGCCTCCGAGTCGGCCAAAAGGCGCTGGCGTATTGCATCTGCCTCGGAACGCACCTCGGTGCTGTATGCTTCGGCGTCGGCCAAGAGGCGCTGACGCTCCGCCTCTGCCGCGGCTTGGAGTTTGGTTCCTTCTGCTTGTGCTTCGGCCAGACGTATTTGCTCTTGTTTCTTGTATTCGGCCGCTTGAGCTTGGTATTCGGCGGTCTGAATGGCTTCCTCGGCGATCTGCTGCTGCTCGATAGCCCTGATATAATCCTCGTCAAAGTCTACCTTTCTGACAAGAAAATCATCGAGGATGACTCCATATTCTTCAAACTCTCCCGATAGTGCCTTTTCCACTTCGTCTTCGTAGGAAAAAATGCCCTCGCCACTATATAGGTCCTCGGCGGTGTGGCTTTGTGCCCACAATCGTGCTAGATTTCTGGAACGGGCTTTTATGACGTTCGCCACAACTTGATCCATGGCACCGATGTTTTGTACGATATCTACGGCTTTGTCTGGTGGTATAAGAAAGAGTACCGTATATTTGATGTTGATTTGTTGACCATCTATAGTCTGCGCGGTCACGGGATAGTCCCGATAGTTGGCGCTAGATGTCGTTGGATCGTCACTGGTCTCGTATGACTGGATAACAGTGGAAACAACATCAATTTGATCAATGAATGGAGTGCGCCAATTGAGACCTGGCGTAAAAACTTGGCCCGTCAGCCCTCCGAATCGTTTGATCAAAACTACGGTTCCGCGTTCGACCGGGGTATAAGCTAGCCCAACAACGATCAACGCGAGAAAGAGCACAGCTGCAATCATAATTATGACGATTGGTATTCTCAACCGGTCCGCCCCGCTACTTCTGTTATACGACATTTTTGTACCTCCTAGAATAATCGGGAGCAGGTGCGCCTGCTCCCGATAAAGGTCAGGTTCAGGTGATGTTACTCAAATATCCAGCGATCGGTGTCTCGTTCATAAGAAACGAGCTCTTCTTTGGCAAAAAAGAGTGGCACCTCGATGGCTGCTGTGTCAGGCCCATCAGAACCGTGTACCAGGTTGCGACCGATCTCTAGGCTAAAGTCAGCCCGGATGGTGCCTGGGGCTGCTTGGGCTGGGTTGGTCGCTCCCATCGTGCGTCGTGCGATTTCGATGGCATCGTTGCCCTCTAGTGCCATCACTACGACCGGGCTGGAGGTGATGTACTCGATCAATGGCGCGTAAAAAGGTTTGCCTTTGTGAATTGCATAGTGACGTTCGGCCAATGCTTGGTCGATATGGATCAATTTCATAGCCGCAATTCGCAGCCCCCGCCGCTCAAAGCGGGTGATAATTTCTCCGGTTAGCCCGCGCTGCACAGCGTCGGGTTTAATGATAATCAGTGTGTGTTCCAAGTTTCCTCCTAGATATATTTTGTTTGCGTTGTGGACGATTATAGTGTTCTTATTGCTTCCTTGTAAATATCCAACGCTTCCTGTAGCCGACCATTTTTCATATAAGCGTCCCCCAGTGCTTGTTGTACGTCGACACCAGGCCATTGTTTTCGATAGCTCTCCAAGTCGGCAATTACGTGTTCGAGTGATTTGCTGGCGCGGATGAGTCGGCCATAGGCTTCCAGTGATTCTGCGCGCATGTCCGCTTGCCATAGCCCTCGTGCCAATTCCATCCAGGCATCGTAATCGCGCGGATGCTTTTTCAGATACGCTCTCTCAGCCGCAAAAGGATCGGCTGAAGGTGGTGCTTTTGCGGGACGGGGTTCTGGCGGTGTTGGCGCTTCCGCCTCGACTATGTTTGGTGTTTGTTCAACTGCTGGCGGTGGCGTGATAGCTGTATCTTTGACAGGGAGGGGGGGGGCAGGCTCAAAGGCAACCTCGGGTGTCGGTGTTTTCTCTATTTCTGGAACTTGAGCGAGAGGTACCGTTTCTTCGACCGGGGGCGCTGTGATTTTCTCTGGCACAACCTCTGCCACTGGCGGAATCTCTTCTGGTATAGTCTCTACTATGGGAGCGGGAGGCTCTATCACCTCGACCATCTGGGCTTGGGCTTCCGCTTCCGCCTGGGCTTGAGGTGAGATTTGCGACTCGCTGAATGCCATCCAGCCAAAAGCTTCCTCAACTGGCGCTGCTGTGATTTGTCCATCTTCCAGTTGATCTGGGATGGGGGCTGCTTCCACGGCGAGGACAATTTCTTCGACTGGTGGGGCTACAATTTCCTCCATTGCAGCTTCTACCACCGGAACCGTTGCGGGGGCAGGACGACCCATAATCTCGGCCATACGGACTTTACCTTCTGCTTGAGCCTGGGCTTGAAGTTCGTCTTCTTTACCCTCTGTCAGTTGTTCCAGCCAGGCTAGCGCATCGTCACCGGAGGGTATTCCCTCGTCTTCCAGCCAATCTGGTGTAGTGGGTTCTTCTTTGGCTATGGGTGCGGCAGGAATCGCCTCTTGTGAGGGGGCAAGTTCCTGCATCCAGTCGGGAATATCGGCTGGGGCAGGTGGCGCTTCCTCGACTGGTGGGGCTATGGTTTCTTCTGGCGCAGTTTCGGCTACTGGAGCAGGATGGCCCATAATCTCAGCCATACGGGCTTCGCCTTCTGCTTGGGCTTGCGCTTCAAGTTCATCTTCTTTACCCTCTGTCAGTTGTTCCAGCCAGGCTAGCGCATCGTCACCGGAGGGCACTACATCGCAATCCCGCCGATCTGGGGTAGTGGGCAGTTCTCGGGCGACGGCGGCGGCTTGAATCGCCTCTTGTGAGGGGGCAAGTTCCTGCATCCAGTCGGGAATATCGGCTGGGGCAGGTGGCGCTTCCTCGACTGGTGGGGCTATGGTTTCTTCTGGCACAGTTTCGACTATTGGAGCAGGACGGCCCATAATCTCAGCCATACGGGCTTCGCCTTCTGCTTGGGCTTGCGCTTGCAGTTCGTCTTCTTTGCCCGCTGCTAGTTGTTCCAGCCAGGCTAGCGCGTCGTCGCCGGAGGGCACTCCTTCACTTTCCAGCCAATCTGGTGTGGAGGGCTCTTCTTCAACGACGGGTGCTACGGGATCCGACTCTTCGGCTGGAGCAAGATGCGCTTCCTCGACTGGTGGGGCTATGGTTTCTTCTGGCGCAGTTTCGACTACTGGAGCAGGACGGCCCATAATCTCAGCCATTCGGGCTTCGGCTTCCGCTTGGGCCTGAGCTTGCAGTTCGTCTTCCTTGCCTGCCGTCAGTTGTTCCAGCCAGGCCAGTGCATCGTCGCCGGAGGGCACACCCTCGCTTTCGAGCCAATCGGGCGTGGCGGGTTCTTCTTCGGCTACAGGTGTGACAGGATCGACATCTTCAGAGGGGGCATGTTCCTGCATCCAGTCAGGGATATCGGCTGGGGCAGGGGGAGTTTCCTCGACTGGTGAGGCTATGGCTTCTTCTGGCGCAGTTTCGACTGTGGGAGCAGGACGCCCCATAATCTCGGCCATCCGAGCTTCAGCTTCGGCTTGGGCTTGGGCTTGAAGTTCATCTTCTTTGCCTGCCGTCAGTTGTTCTAGCCAAGCAAGGGCGTCGTCGCCGGAGGGCACTCCCTCACTTTCCAACCAATCTGGTGTCGTGGGTTCTTCGGCTATGGGTGTTGCTGGAACTGTCTCTTCAGACGGTCCGAGTTCTTGCATCCAGTCAGGGGTGTCGGCTGAGGCAAAGGGTGTTTCCTCGACTGGTGGGGCTATAGCTTCTTCTGGCGCAGTTTCGACTGTGGGAGCAGGACGTCCCATAATCTCGGCCATACGAGCTTCGCCTTCGGCCTGGGCCTGTGCTTTAAGTTCATCTTCTTTGCCCGCCGTCAGTTGTTCTAGCCAAGCAAGGGCGTCGTCGCCGGAGGGCACTCCCTCGCTTTCCAACCAATCTGGTGTAATGGGTTCTTCGGCTACGGGTGTTGCTGGAACTGTCTCTTCAGGCGGTCCGAGTTCTTGCATCCAGTCAGGGGCATCGGCTGGGGCAGGGGGAGTTTCTTCGACTGGTGGGGCTATGGCTTTTTCTGGCGCAGTTTCGACTGTGGGAGCAGGACGGCCCATAATTTCGGCCATCCGAGCTTCGCCTTCGGCCTGGGCCTGAGCTTCAAGTTCATCCTCTTTGCCCTCTGTCAGTTGTTCCAGCCAGGCCAGGGCGTCGTCGCCGGAGGGTACTCCCTCACTTTCTAGCCAATCGGGCGTGGAGGGTTCTTCTTTGGCTACAGGTGCGGCGGGAACTGCCTCTTCAGAGGGGGCAAGTTCCTGCATCCAGTCGGGGATATCGGCTGGGGTAGGGGAGGCTTCCTCGACCGGTGGGGCTATGGCTTCTTCTGGTGCAGTTTCGACTACTGGAGCAGGACGGCCCATAATCTCGGCCATACGAGCTTCGCCTTCGGCTTGGGCCTGGGCTTCAAGTTCATCCTCTTTGCCCTCTGTCAGTTGTTCTAACCAAGCTAGGGCGTCGTCGCCGGAGGGTACTCCCTCGCTTTCCAGCCAATCTGGTGTAGTAGGTTCTTCTTCAGTGGTTATTGGGAGGGATGGTTCTGGTTCTTCAAATGCGGCTCGGCCAAATATTCCCTCAGTTGGTGGGGCTATGCTTTCCTCTGGTGCAACTCGAGTTGTCAAGGGTTCTGCCTCAGGCCGTGACACGTCAGGTGGCTCGATCTCCTGCATCCAATCGGGGATTTCGGCTTGGG
This sequence comes from Chloroflexota bacterium, assembly GCA_024232355.1. The sequence continues at coordinate 10,948 of JAAEPW010000746.1, forward strand.
CGGCACTGGTTTCTTCCACTGTTGGAGGTTCTGTGGAGGCAGGACGCCCAAAGATATCAGCAATACGGGCTTGAGTTTCAAGTTCATCGGATTCGCTCGGTGCTGCTTGTTCCATCCCACCCAACGTCTCGTCACTGGGTGCTGTTTCCTCATCGGCCAGCCAGTCAGGTGTTGGTGCTTTTTCTAATGGTTCAAGTTCCTGCATCCAATCAGGAATATCGGCTGGGGCGAGGGTAACTTCCTTATCAGGCGATACGGCAGGTTCTTGCAGCCAATCAGGAATATCATCCGGGGCGGGGGCTGTATCTGTGTCAGACGGTGCGAGTTGTTGCATCCAATCGGGAATATCGGCTGTGGCCGGGCTGGTTTCTTGTTCCTGAATATCTGTGGGTTGCTCCAACCGAGACAATGATTCATCGCTCGGGGGAGTAGGTTGTTTCTCTAACCAGTTCGGTTCTATTTGTTCTGAAGGGGTCTTTGCCAGTTCTGGGACAGTTTCTGTCGGGCTTTCTTCTTCCTCGGTAAACTGATCGCGGATACCGGCCAGCCAATCGTCTGGCGCTGGTTCTTGGGAGGGAGGAACGGAAGGGGGGGCGTCTTCACTGACTGGCGCAAAACCTAGATCGGGCAACCAGTCTGGTGCCTCTTCTCCATCCATAATAGTGGATGCTGCTGCCGCGCCAACAGCTCCAATTCCCAGTGCGGCAAGTGGATCAAGAGTTTCTTCTGGGCTGGTTGTTTCAAGGCCCACATCAGTTAGCCATTCGGCAGTTTCTGTTTCACCCTCCGGGGTCACTCCTGGTTCTTCTGGGGAGAACTCGTCGCCCATGCCCGTTAACCAATCGGGGATGGCTTCCTCTATTGGTGGGGCAACTGGGGGTTGCTCAAATAGGGGTTCGGCAGCGATAGGTTCAGGCGGAGTCATAACAGGGGCTTGATCGGCGATAGCAGGCTTGCCGGCAGCGTCTTGCAGCCAGGAGGGCATCTCGATCTGTGTTTCCAGCGCCGATGCGACGTCGGCGAGTGCGCCTCCCTCTTCTGCTCCCTCTATCATCCATGCTGGCCGCTCTTCTGAGGCCAGCGTCTCGGGCTCTAGTGGAGTGATGTGCGTTTCCCGGAGCTGCAGCGGCGATGAGGCGCCAAATAGGATTTGTGCCATTTGGTTCTCTGGGTCCAGGGCTTCGGCCCGCCGCAGGTATGTTTGACCTTCTTCCTCTCGGCCACTGCTGGTCCAGATTTCTCCCAGAATCAGGTTGGCTTTGATGCAGTAGGGCAGTTCATCCAATAGTTTCTGACAGACCTCTGAGGCTTCTAATCGCTGTTCGTTGCGCCAGAGTGCCTCGGCCAGCGCGATGGATAGATCAACCCGTTCAGGGTGCTCGGTCAACAGATCTCGAAATTCGTTGATCGCTCGTGAGAGCAGGTCCCCTTTGAGGTAGAGTCGGGCCAGTGCGCCACGAGTGAGTTGAATTCTTTGGGGTTCTTTTCCATCTCGTTGACCGTAGAGTTTGCGTAACTCGTTTTCCAATATCTCGTTGTCAGAGGCCTGTTCAAATGCTCGTTCCAGGTGCCACGCGGCTGCGTCGAACTCGCCGCGCTTTGAGTATACCTCGCTCATTCCTATCCAGGCGACCAGATCTTCTGGATTGGCACCAAGTACACGGCGAAACATGTCGATAGCGTCATCGCTTTGCCCAGAATTGAGCATGGCTTTACCTAATAGTTGATAGGATGCCACGTCCTTGGGGTATTGTTTCAGGATATGTTTCCCATGAGCGACGGCTTCACCATACCGGCCTTCTTCAATCGTGACATCTATCTGTTCGCGATATTCTTGAAGGGAAATCTCTGCCATTGTTTTTCTCCCCGTTCAGATACAGATTAGGCGTGTTTTGGTTGTTGGCTAGTTTAGATTATGCAACGTCTTGCCCAAAAAGTCAATTCAGGCCGTGCAGGTCTTTTAGGCGTGTAATCAGGTCGTCTATCGGTCGTTCAGGATAGGAAGGCGTGCCCAAGGGATCGGCAATAGTGTTCTCTCCCAGCATTGCGTAAAAGCTGTTGAGTATGCCGTAGGCCAGCACGTCCAGTTCATAGCCGCCCTCAAGGGTCCAGACGATGTGTCCATCACATAATTGCTGGGCCATGCTTGCTAGTTCTTGTTCCATCCAAGCATAACCCGTCAGCGAGAGATTCATCTGGGCCAATGGATCGCTCCAGTGGGCGTCGTAACCGGCTGAAACCAAGATCAAGTTGGGTTGGAAACGCTCCGCCAGGGGCCAGATTAACTCGGCAAAGATAGAGGCGTAGCCAGCATCACCGACCTGGGGTGGCAATGGTACGTTGAGCAGGGTGCCATGACCAGCGCCTTGCCCGGTATCGTTCCAGCGACCGGTGCCTGGATAGTAGGGGAACTGGTGGGTTGAAACGTAAAAGACGGCAGGGTCGTCGGCAAACATGTCTTGGGTTCCGTTTCCGTGATGCACGTCAAAATCGACGATCACAATGCGTTCTACCTGCTCGCTTTCTAGTGCGGCCCGCGCGGCTACTGCAACATTGTTAAAAAGGCAAAAGCCCATTGCCCGGGTGGGCGTGGCGTGGTGTCCTGGCGGGCGTACCAGGGCAAAGCCATTGTTGATTTCGCCTGCCAATACCGCCTCCACCGCCCGCACTAGACCTCCAGCAGCCATCACTGCCGCGTCAAAGGAACCAGGGGAGGTATAGGTATCGGGGTCGAGGTATCCACCGCCGGATTGGGCTGCGCGCCGTATCAATTCAACATGGGCCGGTGTGTGGACCCTCTGCAACTCTTCAATCGTGGCCGGGCGAGGCTCCAGGGACGTCAGGCGTGGCAGCATTTCCTCACTCTCTAGGACACTGAGGATGCGCTTTAGACGGCGAGCGTTCTCCGGGTGAGAGGGTAGGTCGTGTTCGAGATAGATTGGATCGTAAACACAAGCTGTGCTCATATTTCCTCCGCTGCGGGCGATTGAGGCCTTGGTACAGTGATTATACCCGCCTGTGCAAGAGTGTCAATAGGGGCTGGTGGAAAAATTGGGATGACGCCTATCGGCGACGCCGGGTGGTCTTTTTCCGACGTGGGGCGCCGCCCCGGTAGGCGGGGGCCAGGATGGCAAAGGGCGTACAGCGGCTCACGTCCAGCATGCGCGTTGCCAAACGAGGATCAAGTTCTTCGATGGGCGTCGCAGTAGTGATGACGGTGGGCAGGCGGGCATTGTAGCGATAATCGAAAATTTGGTACAATTTTTCCCGTGCCCAGGGTGTGGCCGACTCGGTGCCTAGATCGTCTAGAACGAGGAGTGGCGCACGACGCACCTCTTCAAAGCGTTGGTCAAAGGTGACGGCGCTTTGAGGGGTAAAGGTAGCACGCAGGTGATCGAGCAGGTCGGGAACAACGATGAATAGGGCTGGTTGGCCTTGTATCACGCGATGGTTGGCGATGGCAGCGGCCAAGTGGGTCTTTCCCGCGCCGTAGGTGCCCGTAAAAGCCAGCCAACCGTCGGGATTTTCGGCAAATATGCGGGCGATTTTGATGGCGCGGGCGAGGTTCTCCTCTTCATCAATAGGGAGTTCTCCCTTGCGCGGGTCAAAACTCTCAAAAGTCTGTTGGGTATGCAAGCTGAGGCTGCTCAGGTCCGATTGGTCCTGCGCGACGCCCGCCCGCCGGTAGTCGGGGGCGATGATCGAGACGATGCGGGTTAGATCGGGGTCAACCAGGCGGGAGCGTAGACGCAGGGTTACCTCTTCCAACTCGTGGTTGGTGGTGATGACGGTGGGCAAGCGGGCATTGTAGCGATGGTTGAATATCTGAAACAGTTTTTCCTGCGCCCAGGGTGTGCTGCTTTCGGTGCCCAGATCGTCGAGGATGAGGATGGGAGCGCTGCGGACTTGGTCAAAGCGGGCGTCGTAACCAACAGAGCTGTTGGGGCCAAAGGTGGCGCGGAGGTGATCTAGTAGGTCGGGAACGGTGATAAAGAGCACCGGTTGGCCGTGCTCGACGCAAGAGTTGGCGATGGCGGCGGCCAGGTGGGTTTTGCCACAACCGTACCCGCCTTTCAGCACCAGCCAACCCTGTGGGTTCTTGGCGAAATCACTGGCTTCCTCGTAGGCCCAGTGAAGGTTGGCGCGCTTGTCGGGCTGGAGGCCGGGGACATTGGGCGTAAAGGTCTCAAATGTCAGCCGCGACAGAATGTCCAGATTGCTCAATGTTCGCAATATGTCCATGCGCCGTTCAGCTCGGGGAGTTAGTTGGCAGGTGCAGGGGACGAGTTTACCAAAGTCGGCGTGGCCAACAGACACATCAGCTCTTAGATAGCCAATTCCGCTGCAGATTGGGCAGAGTGCTTCTGTTTCGTGTTCAGTGTTCGATATACTCACTAAATTCCCCTTCAATGTAGCGCCGCCGATCTGATTCACGAGGTCGCCGACTCGTTTCATCTCTCCTCCCTTCGACGCGCCATTGTTCCAGGATGGCGCGAACATAGCTCCATTTACGAACGTTCTGTGTAACGGCTTCGCGGAATGCCTCCTCAATCCACTCGGCGGGATAGTCCTTTTCCGCTTGGTGCAGTTCGTCGGCGATGAGGGGCGTGAGCATACCGATGTTTTGCTCGTACAGGGTAAAGACGTTGGGCCGCCCGGCCGATTCGAGTTCGTCAGGCCACTCGCCGCGATCAATAGCCTCGACGGCGGCGCGTCCTTTGGGCGTGTTGGCAAAGTAGAGCGATTCGGACGCGTTCCCGGCAGCAGCCTCGACCCGCAGCAGCGTTCCCCGCTCGACGGCGTGCGCTAGCGCCTGACGCAGTACATCGGTGGGCGCGTCGCCCAGACTGGCGCGGAGCACGTCATCAGAGGCCAAGTCGGTGTAGCTCAGATAGCGTATTTTTCCACGTTGTCGTAGCAGCCGCCATAGGACGTGCAACGTGAGTTTGAGTTCGGCCAGGTCGTCGATGAGGGGGATGAGGTCGGTAAAGACCGGCTCTGGTACGCTGACGGTGTGTGTTTTTCCGGGTGGAAAACCGCTGAATGTTTTCATAAGATGTCGGGACGCAGATTTTTCTAGTTACCGGGAAATAAATTGCCGTGATCTCGCTTTACTCTAGCGCTTGGCCCTCCAAATCTAAAATGCGTTGTTTCAACTCGGGCGGAATAGGTGCCTTTTTTCCCTCTCGATAGTTGTAAGAGACGATCATTCCCTCTCCCTTGGCTGCCACTTTTCGATGCCTGTGACTGACTACGACGTATTCCATCACGAAACGGTCGTGTTCGATGGACGGCACCCGGGTGCCCACGGACACGGTGTCCGGGTAGGTAAGGGGGAGCTTGTATTTGCATTGGGCAGATCCCAGGATGGGGCCGATGCCGGTTTCGTTCATATATCTCATCAAATCCAACTTTTCAAAGTATGCGATGCGGGCGCTCTCAAAGTAGCGAAAATAGACAATGTTGTTGACGTGCTGAAAAGCGTCCATCTCTCCCCATGCGATGGGAATTTCGATGACGATGGGAAAGTCTTGTAACAAGTGTTCCATTGATTTCCTCTTTGTGTTGCGTTATACTTGAAAGGCATCCATTTATCCCAAGTTCACCGGCTCTTGGCGTGTGTCGGCGTCGAGGAACTGGGCCAGTCGGTTGCGGAAAAAGAGTTGGACAGTGCCGGTAGGGCCATTACGGTGCTTGGCGACGATAATATCGGCAATGTGCTGTTTTTCGGTCTCGGGGTGGTACATCTCGTCGCGGTAGATGAACATGACAACGTCGGCGTCCTGCTCGAGCGATCCGGATTCGCGCAAGTCTGACAGCATTGGTACTTTTTCGGCGCGCTGCTCGACGGCACGGGAGAGCTGAGATGCAGCGACGACGGGCACATCCAGTTCCCGCGCGACGGCTTTGAGCGAGCGGGAGATGTAAGAGACCTCTTGCACCCGGTTCTCAGAGCGGCTTTCCCCGGACATTAGTTGTAAATAGTCTATGAGGATAAGATCAAGCCCGTGTTCAGAGTGGAGGCGGCGAGCTTTGGTTCGCAATTGCAATGCCGAGATGGCGGGCGTATCATCAATAAAGATGGGGTGATCGGCGAGTTTTCCGGTGGCCTGGACAAAGAGGGGCCACTCTTCCTCGTACAGTCTGCCTAAGCGTAACCGTTGGGCATCGATGCCGGTTTCGGCCGATACGATCCGCTGCACGATCTGTGCTCCTGACATCTCTAGGCTAAAGATGGCGACGTGCTTACCGTGGCGGGCCGCGTTTCGCGCAAAGGAGAGGCACAGACTGGTTTTTCCGACCGATGGCCTGGCAGCGACAATGATAAAGTCGGAGCGCTGCATCCCGCCCAGTAGCCGGTCAATGTCGATAAAACCGGTGGGAACCCCCAGAGGTTCACCTTGGTGAGCGTAGAGATACTCGATGCGATCATAATAGTCGCGGATGATGTCTTGAATGGGGGCCAGGTCGCGGGTGATGCGGCGCTGGGATACATTAAAGAGTGCTTGCTCGGCCTTGTCTACGGTCTGATCTACCTCTTCCTCTTCTTGGTAGGCCAGTTGTGCAATTTCGCTGGCAGCGCCGATCAGTCGCCGTCGAATGGCGGCGTGTTCAACAATGTGGCCGTAGGATTCAACGTGGATGGCGCTGGGGACGGCGTTGATCAGGCGCGTGACATAGGCTGCACCGCCGATTTCCTCCAGTTGTTCACGGCGTTCCAGTTCATTGCACAGCGTGACGAAATCAATTGGCTCGCGCCGTTCGTGCAGCGCCAGGACGGTCTCATAGATCCAAGTGTTTTTTTGGATGTAAAAGTCATCCCCTTTTAAAAAAGGAGCGACGCGGAATAACGCTTCGGGGTCGATGAGGAGGGAGCCTAGGACGGCCTCCTCAGCCTCGACGTTTTGAGGGATCATTTTGTCGGGAGTGTTTGTCATTTTAATTTTATTGGATATATGGATTGTCAGAGGAAGAACAGGCAGAGGTGTGCCAATCTCCAAATCTAAAATCCATTAATCTCGGATCATTGTACGGGTAGGTCGTCCAGGTCGAGGCTGTTGATAAAATCACGAAAGACTGCCAGTTCTTCGTCGTCTACATTTTCGGTGACATCCGTCTCTGGGACGATGCTCGCCTCTGCCATAACATGCTCCTCGACAAAGATTGAGGCGTTGGCGCGCACTGCCAGAGCGATAGCGTCGGAGGGGCGTGAATCGATCTGCACTGTGCGTTCGTTCTGATTGACGGTGATCTGAGCGAAAAATGTATTGTCTCGTAAATCGTTCACGGTGATATGGGCAATTTCCCCCCCCATTTCGGTGATGGCGTTGGCGAGCAGGTCGTGGGTCAGAGGCCGGGGTGTTTCGACGTTTTGTAACCGGATGGCGATGGCTTCTGCTTCACAACGTCCGATCCATATCGGTAGCAATCGTTCACTACCCGTGTCTTTGAGAATGACGATCCGATGTTCGGACATTAAGCTTGCTCGAATGCTTTCAATTTTTACTTCTATCATTTGAGGCCTCCTGACAGGGGCTGTATGGTTGAATTATACCACTGACCTGTATTTGATGGCAAGTGTCCTCACAGTCGGGCTTGCGACTCGCTGCAAATGCTCTACCGGGATGGTTTTTACGAGTCACACGGATGAAAAGACCAAGTTGCTCAGAATTCGTTACGACAAGGAAGGTGGGTACTGTTCGATTATCAGGACTGTTCAGTTCTACACAGACTAGATTTTGAAAGTCTCAAAAGTGTTCTATCCGAGTACGGTTGATGTGATTGCAAGTTGATTTTGCCTACGAAATACTTGACGAAAAACCTTCCAAGTCCTAATTGTGCGATATTTGCTTAGAACTGAACAGCCCCGAGATGCTGGGTGTTTTTTTGCCCAATATCTGGTTGGATGGCACCTTTGATGTGCAGTATTGGTTGGATCAAAGTCTCAGGAATGGCCTCAAATAGGCCAATTTTCACAGCACGATTCTGAACCGAGGGAACATTGGTAAAACGTCCGATGAACTGGTGGAGGAGTAAGGGAATTCCAGAGAAATAAATCTCCCAAACAGAT
>JAAEPW010000747.1 GCA_024232355.1 Chloroflexota bacterium
GATGATGGCTCCTGTTTGCTAGGAAACGGGTCAGGTGGCTGAAACTCGTCTTCGCCAGCTCCATCATCAGTGGTGGGTGGCGTTACCGGTAAGGGAGGGTGGGATGGCATTGATGCCAATACCCGCTCCATACCCTTGTCGCCCTTGGAGTCATAATCGGTGCTATATCCGTCATCCGAACGGCCGGGTATTTCACCGATCGGCCCACGGTTGACCTCCTCCAACCGATTTTTACTCGACGAGTGTGCGATACTCCCCACGGACACCATTCGGTCCTGTTTGTACGCAACGATTCGGGCAAAGCATCTGCGCTGATGCGCGACGTGACATTCCTGATACGCTCTCAAGTGGTCCCTCACTACGAAGAAACTCCGAACGTAGGTGTTCCTCTTGTAGAATTCGTCGCGAAACTCGGCCTTGGTACGTCGACCCATGACCGTACTGAAACGGCCATATCTGGCCCATGGCGGGATGAACCCACCTGGCGGAATCGCGTCCTCATCCATATTCTGAGC
>JAAEPW010000748.1 GCA_024232355.1 Chloroflexota bacterium
TCAAATGTAGTGTACCCCCATCTGCTACATATATTGAAGCTATGTAGTCAAAATAGTACCAAGTGGCGTACCGTAGCACTATATGATCCAAGATCGCACTTCCTCCATCTTGTACGAGAATTCCTGCCCAATCCCCTTTGATTGGCGTATCGCTATTCGACGTAAAAAGGATTGATCGAGTTGGTACCCCTTGTGCTGACAAAGAGCCATGCACATTGATAGCATAATTACTATTAAACCGAATTGCGGTCCCTGGTTCTATTGTCAGAGTTACGCTATTATTCACCATCACGTTGCACGTTATATAGTAAACACGCCCACCAACCCAAGTGGTGTTTTCCGCTATACCGCCACACACATTCTCAGCTTGATTCACTACAATCAAACTTTCCCCATCTACATTAATACTTTCCTCGCTTTCCATAATTGCTTCCAATGTATCCACCTGCGCATACACCCAATGCGTCCCCGTCATCGCGAAACTATGTGTCAATGTCAAATCCATCGTTGCTCCCACGGCCAAGCCCGACACATCCCAATAACCATCGCCCGTCTGTCCAGTGGACGGCGGTATGGCAGGATCAATATACCAATCCGCACGGAACGCGCCCGCGTCCGTATCCCCCTGATTGCGCACGCGCACCGTCACCGTCACCGTCTCGTTGATCCACCCCACGGTGGGGTTGAATGTGATGCTCTCAATCACCAAATCCGGCTGCGGAACGCGCACGGTAACGGTGAGCGGGCCGGTCACATTGTTGTCCTCAATGCTTTCGGCAATGGTATTCAGGGCATCCACCTGGACGTAGACGGTCCGCAACCCCGACAGCGTGAAGGTGTAGGGTAATTGCACCGCTATGGATTGACCGGGATCAAGCGGCGGTGTGGTAGTGAATATATCGCCCGTTTGCCCTGGTCCAGGCATCGTAGCGGTCACATAGCCATCCACCCGCACGGCGGTCGTCGTGCTTAACGTGCCCCGGTTCTTCACCTGCACTGTCAGCGTCGCCGGATGGCCTAGCGTGGGCGTGAGCGGTTCGATACTCATGGTTGTGATCAGCAATTCCGGTTGAGGTGTGGCAGAGATGGTCAACGTCAGTGGGCCGGTCACGTTGTCGCTCTCGTCACTCTCTGTGATGATGTCGGTCGTGTCCACTTGCGCGTAAAGCATGTGCAAGCCCGCTGTGGTAAAGGTGTAGACCGCATTGAGCGTCTGCACACCACCTGCACCCAGGTTGGCCTGCATCCAGGTGAAATCGCCGGTTGCGCCCAGCGTCGGCGGGGTTGCCGGGTCCAGGTAGGCGTCTACGCCAAAGTTGCCACTAGCGTAGGCGTTGCCCGTGTTGGCAATCCTGACCTGGATTTGACATGGCTGCCCGGCTACCGGGATTTCTGGATCGGTGCTCAGGGTTTGCACACCCAGGTTGGGCATAGGCGGTGGAGTGACGGAGAGTTGCACGCTGTCAGTTCGGCTGATACCACCGCCAGTGCCGGTGATGGTCAGAGTGTAATTGCCCGCCGGAGTCGTTTCAGCAGTGGTTATCGTCAGGACAGTCCCATCACTAGGGGTGATGGGGTTCTCGCCCCAATCCGGCGTGGCGTCGGCAGGCAGGCCATCTACCTCTAACGTAACTGCATCACTAAAGCCATAGATAGCGGTCAGAGAAACATCGTAACTCGTCGTTTGCCCTTGCGCCACCGAACGGGAATCTGGCGTCGCATCCAAAAGAAAATCAGGCACAGATGGAACACTCTCATCCACGATGACCAATTCGACCTGTGCAGTGTGGGTGGGATTGGACGTGCCGGTGATGACTAGCGTAAACGTGCCGGTGGGGCCGGAAGCGGACGGAGTGATGGTGAGGGTCGTGTCAGCAGTGGGCGTCAGCGGGTTAGTGGCCCAGGCAACGGTCGCGCCGGTCGGGGTGTTGTCCACTGCCAATGACACGGACCGGGTAAAGCCGTTGACTGCCGTCACGCCGACGGTGTAGGTGACGCTATGTCCACGGGTGATGGTTTGCGTAGCGGGCCAGGCGTCCAATAGAAAATCAGGGGCAGTGGATGCCTCGACGGTCAGCGTGGTCTGCGCGTCGTGGCTCTGTCCGCCACCCGTGCCAGCGATGGTAAAGAGATGATCGCCGGTGGGAGCGCCGATGGTGGTGGCGACGGTCAGCACAACACTGCCGGTCGGCGTGATCGGGTTTGCGCTCCAGGCAGCCTGGGCGTTCACCGGCAGGCCAGAGGTGGAAAGCGTCACCGGCGCAGTAAATCCATTGGTAGCCGTAAGCATCACGGTGTAGGTGACAAATTGCCCTTGTGTCACCGTCTGGGAAGCGGGTGCGATGGCAAGGGCAAAGTCAGGACCAGACGTCTCTTGAACAACGATATGCCCTACCCTGTCCAAATACTCTGCTAGGAAATAGGGATATCCGCCGCCAGCGGTAAAGGTGTGAGTGAACGACTCGCCAGAAGCAATGTCCATATTTCCCCAATCACCTTGCGGGTGGACAAGAACGGGTGACATCGGATAAGAATCGTCAGCTATCGCATCGCCCAAGTTGCGCAACACCAGGGGCAAGTAAATGCGATACGGCTCACCACTCACCAGGCGCACTGTCTCCTGGGTGCGATTGGTCCACTCCACCGTCGTTCCCACCGTGATGGTCACTGTGTCGGGGTCGAATCCGCTCTCGGTGATAGAGATGGGGACAGTGGAGGCAATGATACCTGCTTCAGCCGAAGAGATGCCGAAGAGAGTGATCGCCGGTGGAGCAGGAGAGTTGGGTACAGGATCTCCTGCGCGGTGTTCGGCGTGTGACGGTGCAACAGCAGGCTCAGCCCAGGTAGTCATCGGGCGTACAACGGGGATCAGAACATTCAATACCATTGCCAGTGACATTGCGACGGCGAGCGATTTACGCATTTCATACCTCCCGGATCAATTATGGACAACAGGTCTTGGTTCGAGCTTGGAGTATACCAAAACATTGGTACTTGGCAAATACAAAATCCTTTGACACTTGGATCAATTGGCTTGCCAGACACCCAAAACGGTATCTGGCAAGCCTGACTTTTGACGCGGACGGCGTCCGTGATCTTGCGCTAGGAATTACGTATCACTAACGGCAAGTAGATGTTGTAAGGGTGAAAAGCGTCGTTCGTCACCGTGTTTGACCAAACGCAATAGAGCAACGTGCTCTTCCCCGCCGGGTAGACGCAAGCTCGGTTGTTCACGTCCACCGTCAAACCGACTGTGCCGGGGACACCCACCCGCGCGACGAAACTGACCGTCAGCGGCGCGGTTGACGTCACCGACAGCGTGCCGCTGATAGCTTCCGCTGTGCCGACGACGCCCGTCACAGGCTCAACAAAGCGGAGAAAAGTCGTGCCGCTCAACGGGTCGTACAGCCCCAGCGCATCGCCTGGCATGGCGGTGATGACCAACGTGTAGGTCAGTTCATCCCCGTAGTCGACTGCCCCGGTGGGCACGACCGATTTAGTGATGTGAGCGGCGAAAGGCTCCACAGAAACAGCAGTAGTAAAACTCCACGTCGGTCCAACGACTGTGCTGATGTCATCGGTAGCGGTGATAGCCCAATAGTAAGTGGTACCAGTGACGAGACTGGGCGTGTATCTGGTCAGTGGGGTCGTGTCTACCACTGGCGGATATCCGCTGGCGCTGATGACGATAGTGTAGGTGACAAGGTCGCCGTCTGGATCGCCCCCTTGCCAACTAAGCACTTGGTTTGAAGGCACATCATTCGCGCCGTCCGCAGGGACAGGGTTGGAGGGAGTGTTAGGAATCTGGTTCGGCAGCGCGCTCGCGAATAGTGCAAACTCGCTCAGATGCACGATCTCGAATACCACATAGTTTTGGGCCGTGTTCCGTTCCACGAGGGTGATGCCGTCTGTGGCCCACGCGCTGCCATTCCAGTAACGCAGGTCCAGTGTGCCCTCGTCCAGCCCGGCGACGTCGGCCTCGGTGTAGTGGATTGTCAGGGTAACGGGCTCATCAAATGTAAAATCGGGGAGCAGTACACCATCACGATAAGCATCCAGGTCGAAGGCGTGACTGGCAAAGGAGAAACCGGAAGGGGCCGTGGCCGTCTCCACCGGCGTGTAGACCAGGGTGGTAGGTGTCGTCACTGCACCAGCGGGTACATGGATGACTGTAGGGCTACCTTGCGTGTCGGTGTAGACCAGGCTGCTTTCGGTGTCGGTGGGGACAGAGGTGGCGATGATCTCGTCGGCCCCCAAGTCCGGGGCGGAACCGTAGGGGCGGTGTTGGCCGTCTATATCGGTCGTCACATTCACATTCACTCCCGCGTCTATCGCCGCCGAGCCGGCAGTGAGGTGATAGTCCCAGGCAGAAGTGTTGACGAAAGTTGGGTCGTTGGTGATATTGGCCGTGCCGGTCAGGATAGTGCCCTTGCCGCTGGTGTCTGCCCCATTGTTGTACCACAGGGTAGCTTCCAGAGTAGCTGTGCTGCCTGCTGTAACTGTGATGCCCATGCCGTGGTGACCAGCGATGATCGTGTTGGTGAAGGCCAGGGTAGTGTAATCGCCCACAGATACCCCTCGACCGCTGCCCCGATTATTAGCAATAGTAGTATGGAGTAGGCGGCCTGAGATTGGATTTGTGGATGAGCCTACAATCCATAGCCCGCTACCCCTGGTGTTAGCGTGGTTACTGGCCACCAGGTTGTTGGTCAGGGTAAAGGGATTACTGGATATGCTCAATCCTCCTCCCCAGCTAGGGGCGGCAGTGGGGTTCAGAGTGGCTGTGTTGCTGACGATGATATTGTCACTTAACGTGGCGGCACCGTCACCGATGCTCAGCCCGCCGCCGATGCCGCCTGCGGATGTACTACCTACATTGCCTAGTATCGTGTTGCTGCTCAACGTGATGTTGTTGCTCTGCTCGAAGCGCAACCCGCCGCCGATGCCCCACCACGATGTACTGGCTGTGTTACCCCGCACTATATTACCGCTCAATGTGGTATTGTTGCTAAATCCGAAGTACAGCCCGCCACCCCAGCCAACCTGTGCTGTGCTGGACGTGTTGCTGATGATCGTATTGTCGGTCAGTATGGCGGTGCCAAAAGTAAGCGCCATCCCACCACCGTAACCAAGTTGGGTTGTGCTGGCTGTGTTGTTCTCTATTGTGTTATTGCTCAACGTGACGTCGCTTCCCATGATGAGCAATCCACCGCCGTAGCTTACCCCACTGGTCGTGTTGCCTCTCACTGTATTGTCTTTCAATGTGGCATTATCGCTATATCTGAGGTACAGCCCGCCACCTCCACTGTTTGCATCTGCAACTGTAGTGGCTGTGTTGTTCTCCACTGTGTTGCCGTTCAACACAGCGTTGTTGCCATAGTTGAAACACAGTCCGCCGCCATAGGCCTCTCGAACTGTGCTGGCAACGTTATTGTAGACCACGCAGTTGCTGATCGTGACCGCAGCCGTGTAGACGTATACCCCACCACCCACATCGGCATCCCACGAAACGCCGCCCAGCCCCGTGGCATCACCTCTGGTAATGTGCAAGCCTTCAATCGTGGGGGTGATGTCTCCAGTAATATAGAGACTCTTGAATTAATCCAGGAAGGGACAAGAAAACGGGGAAGATCAGCAAGGTGCTGGAAAGCGAAGCCAAACTGGTGTAGAATTGCCAACGGAAGGTCGGCAAAACAAAAACAGGGAGGCAGCGAGAATGAAAA
>JAAEPW010000749.1 GCA_024232355.1 Chloroflexota bacterium
AAGAAGAAAATTTACGCATCGCAGGCCTCCATACGGGCAAATAGGCAAATCGCAAGTGGTATTATACTGTGTTGCCAGACAAGCGACAAGTGGACGGTGGTCATGGCTCCCTCTGGCAACATTGTCATCTGAGTGAATGCAGATACTTGCTTTTCACTCTAACTCAAAGTACAATGGGCACAGTCTGGGGAGTGCAAAAGTCAAAATGAAAACCGAACAAGACGTTTGCCCGATTTGCGGCAGCAAGACAACCCAAAAAATCATTGACTATAGCGATTGGAGCAATGGGCATCTACTAGTCGTGCGGGAAGTGCCTGTGCGAGAATGTCAAACCAACGGCCATCGCTTTTTCCAGGCCAGCGTGGCGCGTGCCTTGGAGCGCGTGTTTGATATGGCTCGCCAGGAAAAGTTGAGGCCCATCGAGGTCATGCAAGTGCCCGTCGTCAAGTTGGATTTAGCCGCCTAAACTGGGGAACCCAACACCCCCCTGCGACGTCTCCTTATTAACCAATTGTTAAAAGCACGTTAATCAGGAGGTGTCCTTGTGAAAACTTACTCAACTCTTACCCGAACGGCATTGGCGCTCACGGTCGTGTTGGCCGCGTTGCTGCTGGCGGTCGCACCCGTCCTCGCCGACGGCATCATCATCCCCGACCCGCCGATATGTCTAGATTGCCCCCAACCTCCGCCGCCGGAGCCGGTCTGGCTGACGATCAAATACCACCACGTGGACGTCACCATCCAGGACCAGGTGGCAGTGACCCACG
>JAAEPW010000750.1 GCA_024232355.1 Chloroflexota bacterium
CCACCCACCACAGCAAACCAAAGCTCCCATCCAGGCCCGTATCCCCGAAAGGCACAGCAGCCTCGTTCCACAACGCCCCGATGCCCCTGAGCACACGCCCCCACCCCGCATCCCACCGCCCCTGGCCCAAGGGAACAAGCCAACGCACCACCTGGCCAGAACAGGGGGAGACGACGAGGGAGCGGATGGGAGCGCGTCAGCGGCGGAGGCAATGAGCAAGTCAGGCCGATTCTTGTGGCAATCTGTGGGCCAAGGTTCATTCCCAGGTCTTCTCACGGGCAGAAAGCGAGGTGAACCGAGGGATCGACCCTCGATTTCAGCGGTGGCGAGCGATATCCACAAACCGGCAATCACCGCAACAAGGCCAGCAACATACAAGCTCCGCATCGTCGACATCGGACCCGACTTTAACCTGAGTATCCACTGGTCCGCCATCGAGGAGGCCGACACGGTACTGCTCATCTTTATGCCGGAGAAGGTGATCCTCAACGTATGCAACACCCTGATCACTTCCAAAGAGGTGGTCAAGTTCCTGGGCGGCAAGGTCACCATCCTGGGCGCGCTGCCCCTTGCGCCCTACGAGGCGCGGTTGGCGATCAACACCAGCGCGCCGTCGGTGCTGGAGAAGGAATTGGGTGTGGTCCAGGCATTGAAGGCGTTGAAAGAAGCGACCGACTGGAGCAACAAGGAGATAGACTGGCAGGACATTATCAGTCGTTCGTACGCCGATCGATTGCTGGCGCTGTTAGAAGAACCCGATAAAATACAAATTGAGGGGGTTGCCAGTGGCAACCCCCTGACAGAAGGTCACGTATGCCAATCACGCACAGCCGGTACGACACCGGAGGAGCGCATAGCGGTCATCGAAAAGGCCACCAAAGAAGAATTGACCGCTGACCAGACCCGCCACGTGGCCGAGGCGGTGGCCGCCACCCCCGGCGCAAGCAGTACCTGATCGACTTGTGTCGCGAATTGGAAAAGTGGCAGGGGTGGTGGCTAACGATCCGCACTGATCGGCGTGTATCGCCGTGGACGATCGACACCTTCGCCCCGATTGTGGCGATAAAAGTATGCCACAGTGCCATCCATTCGGCGGCACTTGCGTCTGTTGCCAGTGGCAACACCAGCAGGGCATTGGGCCTTGTCTGGTGCATCGGGACCGGCTTGTATCGGTTTGGCAGGGGTAACCGTCGGTTACCCCCTCACCGAATTCCACGTACGCCAGCAGCCGGTACGACACCGGAGGAGCGCGTGGCGGTCATCGAAAAGGCCTCCAAAGAAGAATTGACCGCCGACCAGACCCACTGCGTGGCCGAGGCGGTGGCTGCGGTCGTCAGCCTAATGGTACTAACATTTCAAGTACAGTCGCACATTTTTAGCTCGGAGGCAGTTTGTAACCGCCGTTTTGGACCGGGCTATGCCATTTGTGAGGTCAAAGTTGAGGGTTGCAAACCCTCTCGGAGCCAAAAGTTAGTGCCATTAACCCCCAATGTCCCCCACCCCGCACTCCACCGCCCCCGGCCCAAGGGAAACAAGCCAATGCACTCCCTGGCCAGACCAGGGGGAGACGGCGAGGGAGCGGACTGGGGCACGGCGGCGGAGAGG
>JAAEPW010000751.1 GCA_024232355.1 Chloroflexota bacterium
ACCGGCTTGGCAGACGACACCTACACCGTCACGGCCTACCCTCTGAACCCCGACTGCGGCGACTGGACCACCTCCAACCCGATGACCGTCACCCTGGCGCCGTGCGAACACTATACCGACGCCGACTTTGGCTTCCAACCCGGCACCGGCTCCATCGGTGACCTTGTGTGGGAAGACACCAATGGCGATGGAGATCAAGACAACGGCGAACCCGGACTGGAAAACGCCCAAGTCTGCGCCACCAACAACGTCATCACCCGCTGCACCACCACCGACGCCGATGGCTACTATACCATCACCGGCTTGCCAACAAGCACCTATACCGTCACGGCCTACCCGTTGAATCCGACCTGCGGCGACTGGACTACTCGCAACCCCCTGACCGTCACCCTGGCATCGTGCGAACACTACGCCGACGCCGACTTTGGCTTCCAACCATGCGACAAAGCCGATCTACAAATCGTCAAGTTCGATCACCCCGACCCCGTGTGCGCAGGCAACACTCTCACCTACACCCTAGTCTACACCAACGACGGACCATCAGACGCTCACAAGGTCTACATCACCGACACTCTGCCGTCCATCGTCACCTTTGGCAGCGTTATCAGCCAACCGTCAGGATGGACCGGCCCCACTCAGACGGGACAAACACTCACCTGGTACACGCCAACCCTTCCGTCTGGCGCATCCGGTTCCATCGTCTTTACCGTGACGACAAAGTCCAATGTCACACGTACCGTCACCAACACCGCGTTCATCACTAGCCTCATAACATACGACCCAAATCGTCACAACAACGTGTCGAGCGAGTCCACCACCATCACCAGGTGCACCTACGCCCCAAATTTAGCCCCACCTACCAGTACCAAGAGTGGGCTACCAGGTGAAACAGTGACCTACACCCTGACCTTGACCAACGACGGCAACTGTACTGACTCGTACACCGTCACCCTAATCGGCAACTCGTGGCCGACAACTGGAACAGTTATAGTCAATCCGTTTGGATCCGAGAGGATACCTTTTGATACCAAATCAATATCACCGGGTGAGATTATTACAACGGTTAAACTTTCGTCACACCAGTCGGCTACAGTGTTCATATCGGTGACCATTCCCATCACTGCCCACTGTGACGATTTCGACACTGTCATCATCTCTGCCACCTCGATCACATCACCCACCAACTATGATACCAGTACATTGACCACTACCGTAGATGCCGTGTGTTGCGTCAACCTGGCGCCATCCACCGCTGCCCAGAGTGATGTGCCAAGCCGGACGGTAACATATACGCTGTGGATGACCAACGCTGGCAACAGCACCTTTACCTTGCCAGTTATCGCGAGTGGTTACACATGGCAACCCAAGGTAACACCCGCCGCTGTTACACTCGCGGCAGACAAGTCGGCTCCCGTGACCATCACAGTAAAGATCCCGCCTGATGTCCTGGCCTATACATCAGACACCGTTACCGTCACTGCTGCCTGTTTTACCAGGTACATCTACCTGCCGCTGCTGCTGCGCGGCTATACGTCCACCGCCGCAGATCAGACTCAGCACGCCAGGAGTGTTGTATGGGATACGCCCAACGCTGGCGACTGTCAAACTCGTGCGAGCAGCAGACTAACCACCACCGCCTTGCCCACCTATGATGTAGACTTGGCCCCGCCAACGGCAACTCTGTGCGGTGCTCCTGGTATCACAGCGACCTACTCTCTGGCCCTGACCAACAAAGGAAACCTCACGGAAACTTTCAATTTGACTGCAACCGTCGCTGACGGCCAAGATTGGCCTACCGTGGTAACGCCTGTCAGCGTGACACTACCCGCGTGGGAAACGACTACAATTATGCTTGCGGTGGACATCCCGTCCAATGCGACCATCGATCAATCGAGCACGTCCATCGTCACCGCGACCATCAGCGGCACCAATATCTCCGACACCAGCACCCTGACCACCACCGTGTGCCCGTGCTATCCGTACATCATCACCCAGACCAAAACCGGTCCAGAGGCACGCGAGGTGGCCCTCGACGTAGCAGGGCGGCGGGCTTTTGTCGCTCACCAGAATGGCTTTACCGTGATCGATATGACAACCTATTCCGTCATCACCAATGTGCACGCTGCTGTCGTGATCCAGGGCGACGTCTATGATCCTGGCAACACTCCGTCCATACTGGGGCCTACGAATCTAAGTCCGGCCTATGGCATCGCTTATGATTTTGAGCACGACCGCATCTGGGTGACATTCATAGCCGCAGATCAAGTCGTGGTGTTTGATGGTCAAACATACGCGCGGCTGGAAGATCTAGATACTGGCGATGAACCGTTCACCATAGCCTACAATCCTACCAACGACCGCATCTATGTCGCCAACAAAAATAGCTCAACGGTAGGTGTCTACACGTACACAATGGCGCTTGAGCAGACACTGGACGAGGACTTTAATCAACCGGTACAAATTGACGTCCACACCGATACCAACAAGATTTACGTCCAGAACAACGGCAATAACGCCCAAATGACCGTGATCGATGGAAGCACAATCACACATGAAACTTATTCCATCGCCACCGGCCTACTCGATGGTTTTGGTGTGGCAGTAGATACTACCCGCAACCTGATCTATGCCGCAAGTGCTGTCGAAAGCAAAGTTTCCCTCATCACCAGCACAATGGAAATAACTCAAAGCATCCGGCATGTTCAATATGTTACTACCACAACAGAGGTGCCACTATATGCTATGGAGATCAATCCAAAAGTGGGTTCAACACAAGAGAGTCACTTGTACCTCGTCGCTCACAGTGAGAACTTGAGCGTAAACAGGTTCTTGCTAGTTCCATTGGGTATCACCGGATGGCCTCTGACAAAAGACTTGGAGGACAAGTACGCAACGCAACCAAGATCACTGAACCTGCCCCCCTTCCCCAAAAATGGTCTCGTACTTGACCCTGGCACTGATCAAATATGGGCCACAAGCGTGGTGAGTGAAATGGTAAGTGTGATTCAGGATGGAGTACCGCTCTGTGATCCCACGGGCGTGTTTAGTATTACAAATGGCCAATAAAAGATAGGGCAGCCTCACAATTGCCCAGTATCGCGTGGGGTTGCCCTGTTTTCTGTTTTGTCAATGAAGGATTGGAGTTTGGACAACAGCAACAGAGCGAACCGAGTGAGGTTCGCTGAAAAGAAACAAAAATGGGCAAAAAGTGGCTTCAGGTAGCGTCGGAGGCTTGTTTCGGGCCTTTGTAGACCACCTTGAAACGCTCTCGGTGCTG
>JAAEPW010000752.1 GCA_024232355.1 Chloroflexota bacterium
CTCCGCGCGTTGTGGTCGATTTTTCTATCAACCCCAACGCTAGAGTTGGCAGAAAACGACAAATCGCCATATGTAAGGACTGAACAAAATGAGACCGCTATATACAGGCGAGTCATCAACCCCATACTGCTTCGAAAACCCCGGGGAAGCACGCTGATGTGGCGGTGCGGGATGCGAGACAAGCAAAAGGTATCCGTTCTTTGCTCGCGTGGCGGTTTTCGTCTGGCAGTAGATTGAATCGCGCACATTCGTTTGCCTGCCCCGAAGGATATCTTTTGCGTTCTCGGTGAGCGAGATTATGCAAATGTTCCCAAAGGTTTATCTCGCTTGCCGCCAGACTTTGAAGCAGGCGATGATCAACAACTTGGGGGTTACGAGACTAGCAAAAGTCATCCGTAGTCTGCGGAGGATGTCTTTTGCGGGTCTCGCGAAAGTTCTTTGGAATTGTTGGTTTTTTTGGTGCGCTGTCAAACGATTTTCGTTCGCTGCTCCCATTAAAGTCGCAGCAGGGGCGGTTCCAGGAGGCGGTGGCCTGGGCGAAGGAGGTGGCGCGGGTGGAGCCGATTTATGCCGAGTTGGCGGAGGGGACGCCGCGGACGGCTTTTAATGTGGCGGTGAGAGATTGGTTCAATCCGCCGGTGGTGGAGGCGGTGGACGCGAGTAGGTATACGGGTCAGGCGGGGGAGGTGATCCGGGCGCGGGTGGTGGATGTTGTAAGGGTGACGCGGGTGGAGGTGCGGGTGGTGGGAGCGGAGGTGGTGGTGGTGGTGGTGGAGGGGAAGATGATACGGGAGCGGGGGGGGTGGTATGGGTTTGTGACGGGGGAGATGTGCGCGGCGGGGGAGGTGCGGGTGGTGGTGCGGGGGTGGGATCTGGTGGGGCATTTTGGGGAGGGGGAGGTGGGGTTGGTGGTGGGTTGAGTGGGTCTGGGTTGGACGCGGATTGGGTGGTTGTGGGGTATTGCGCGTGGAGGGGATGACCACGGATGGGGAAATTCACGATGGGGTTGTTCTGGCGGGTCGGGAGGGGTAAGGAATTGGACGCGGATTTGACGGATTTCACGGATTGGTGGTTGGCTGGTTTGGTGTTGTTGGGTTTTTGGGGTGGTTTCTGCTGAACGAGATGAGCACGGATGGGGAAATTCACGATGGGGGTGTTCCGGCAGGTCGAAAGGTGTAAGGAATTGGACACGGATTTGACGGATTTCACGGATTGATGGTTGTCCTGTCGGGTGTTGTTGGAGGAAGGTGATGGTTTGTTGGGTTTACGCCACTGTGAACAGGCGGCACCGGGTGGTCTTGGTTACACTACAGGGTCTTGATCGGTGACGTTTGGCAGACGCTCACCAAAGTGTTGTATGCACTTTACATTGCTTATGCGAGACAGGCAAAAGGTATCCGTTATTTGCTCGCGTGGCAGTTTTCGCCTGGCAGTAGATTGAATCGCGCACATTTGTTTGTCTGCCCCGGGTATTAACATAAGCCGCGACACTTGAGACAAAGAAAAGCTGGGAGTATGTGACGAAATGTGATAACCTATAGCTCCAAGTATCCACAAAAAAGGAGCATAGATGAGTATCACAGCCGAAGTTCGAAAGCGAGATAAA
>JAAEPW010000753.1 GCA_024232355.1 Chloroflexota bacterium
AGGGATATGTGATGACAGTTAGCATTGCGGTTGGACGACGTCCAAGTCGACCCCCAAGACCAGGTGGTGGCCAAGACACTACCGGTGGAGGCCCTAATCAAGCGCCAGGACACTGTGGCGATGTTGGAACTAGCCCTCCGCTTTGTCGAGCAGCCCTGGGGATTCCTGACCCTGCACGGCACGTATGGCAACGCCAAGACGCTGATCTTGCAGGCCGTGGTCAACGAGTTCAGGGAACGGCGCGGGGTCACGGGCGTGTACGTGAAAATGCGCGACCTGCTGAACTATGTCCGAGCGGGCTACGCGCCGGGTGCCCAGGAAGATGCCCTGGCCCGCTACGAGCGGCTCAAAGCCGTACCGGTGCTCGCCATCGACGAGATCGACGCCGCCAAGATGACGGATTTCGCCTACGAATTCCGCGCCGCTTTCCTGGATGACCGCTACCGGTTGGCGGTGGCCTGCCGGGCACACACGTTGTTTGCGATGAACGGCGAGCCGTCTGAATTACCCGGTGACTTGTACGACCGGATGCGCGATGGGCGGTTTGTGGTTTTTCACAATCGGGACGCTTCGATGCGTCCGGTGATGGGATAGGGAGAATCTCAGCGCGAACTGGGGAGAGCCTGAAGCAAGGCATCGGGGGAATGGCGCGTGTCGAGTTCTCGCGCCGTGTTCCATCGTCTCGGCACAGTGCTTGCCGGGTTTTCTCAGCGGGAAAGCGAGACGGGCCAAGCGATTGATCCACTGCTTTACTACTTTGTATCCCCCAAAATTGCTTCAACAACCAATCTGTGCTACACTGTTCCCGACAAACTACTTTTTATCTATAGCTTGACTGATCATCGTTGAACGCTATCCGGCAAAGCAGCCGATTCACCAGTACCCCTGAAAGGACATAAACTATGAAACGCTCACGTTCTTTTCACTCTCGCAATCCGTTATCTGGCGCTCTGTGCGTGCTTACCCTGATATTGATGGTCTATCCCACCATCGCCTCTGCGGCAAATACACTCCCCAATGGCCTAGAAACCGCTTGGGAGCGCGCCCGCGATATTGGCACCTATGACTTTACCGCCGACATTGAACAAACCCTCATCCCCCGCCCGCTGCCCAGCATGATTGGCGAAACCGACCAGAGGGTAGACATCCGCATCGAGGGTAGCGTGACCTTGCCCGACTATGCCCGCATGCGCCTACAATTCGAGGGAGCCGGACTCGACACTGCGCCTGTCGAACTCGTACAGGATGGGACAGAAACCTTTCTCATACGAGACGGCGAACGCACTCCTATCGACAATCCTAGCGCCCTATCATCACCCACCGCCGACTATTTGGGCTACCTGGCAGCCGCCGAAAACGTGCAAACCTGCGAATCCACAAACCAGCTCGATTGTTACGCCTTTGACGTGAACGGCGCGCGCTTTGCCGAGTATGTGCGCGATCAACTCCAAACACAGATCGACGAGACCAGTACGCTCAACGGAGACCCCGTGCCGCCCAACACTACCCTCTCCCCCGCTCCACTCCTCCAGCGAATGAGCGGACACGGTGAGCTTTTCATAGACAAAGATGGTCTCCCCCGTCGCCAGGTCCTCGATCTCACCATCACACGCACCAGCGACGAATACGACGCCCAAGTCCGCATTGTGGTAGATTATCAATTCAGTAAATCCATAACCGGGCAATCGGACGAATGGACAAATGCACAAGGTGACCAATCTACCAATTCCTCAATCTCCCGATCCCCCAATTCTCCAGCCTCTAAACCCGATCTATTATTCCTTGCCATATCTATCGCGTTCTTCTGCGGCCTCATCGTCTATCGCCGCCACCGGTGGGTGTATGCCACATTCGCCGTCAGCCTGAGCCTGATGATGACTCTGACTCCCGTACTCCAAGCCCTCGGCGTGGCCCAATTCCAAGCCCGCCAGGCTCAAGCCGCTCCCATCCAAACCCTCACCGAAGCGATGGGCCTATCCACCGAACAAAGCGCCCCATCTCACGAATCACGCGGGCAACCTTTGGTTGCACCGAATCACGCATCACGCTTCCCCGCCGCTTCCTCCAATGACAACGCCGACCTTGTCTGCGGCGACGGCAACCCCAATAAGGACGAGGACAACGACGGCCTCAACGACGCCGCCGAAAACTGCCTGGGTACCGATCCCTATCACGAGGACAGCGACCGCGACACGATTACCGACACCATCGAAGTGGATGGATTCGAGTACGGCGGGCGCACCTGGGTCAGCGATCCCTTCAAAGCCGATGCCAACGACGACGGCTTGGTCGATTACGGCGAGTGGCCCGCCCCCGTTGGTGAAGCACCCGAACTGGATGACGTCGACGATTGGGACCCCGACGGTGACAACACCCCCAACCTGTGGGACGACGACAACGACGGTGACAGCATCCCCGACTATCTCGACATGTCCGCTTTTTCTCGCACCGCCTATTCAGAAACCTTTTCGCTCCTCATCTCACGCGGCGACTATGACGGTCACCAGTACATCGAATTCCAAATCCAACCACAGAACCCCGACCACCTGCGCTACTCTCGCTCCGTCCTCGACTGGCCCTATGACGAAAAAGGGCAGATTCAAGACCTGGACAACTCGGAAGAGGACGTCCGCATGTTCCCCATGCTCAAGGTGCGCACCGACCAGATCCCCGAACGCACCCTGGCCCGACGCTATGGCGTCTCGACCTTTGAAAAGGATGACGAGACCTATCTCCATATCCCACTCGTTCCCCAGGGCGATGGTGGGCAGATCGTCACCTTTTACGCCAAAATTGCCTACGGCCCAGATGTGCCCCAGACCATCGAGTGGGAGTCTGCCGAATTGATCTGGATCGCTCAGATGCCAGTGGACCGCGATACCAGACACGGCACCGTCACCGACGACACGCCCATCGCCACCTACCCCGGCGGCGACTTTCGCATCGCCGGATTCCAGGTCACCAAAAGCACCGCTTTTGAGAGCGTCGTCTTTGGCACGCCCAGCGTCCCCGACGATGACCGTCACCTCTTTAACCTGGCCTTTGGCGTCAGCGCTACCTTTCTCCACAACCAAAAGCCAGAGTTGGAAACCATCGTTACCCGTTTCGACAATTCCAACACCGACATCGTCGAGACCTGGGGCGTCACCTCCACTCTGGTGAGCGTCGATAGCGCCACCAGCAGCCACGCCGACGCTGGCATCGCCGATCTTGCCACCCGCATCCCTGATTTTCTCGACGCCCACTATACCAGCGCAATGACCCCCTCCCTCGTTATCGCCTACCAGCAGGAAATGGGGGTGTATAAACTGGACCAGGTCGGGCAGTACGAGCCGGACGGCAACCTGAACATCAATCTGGCCGACGTGGTGGCAAACACCCAGCGCAGTGCCAAACTCACCACCTACCGCTACGACGACGGTTGGGAAGCCTTCTCCCTGCAAGAGACCATCGATCACGTGGAAGAAAAATACGACAATGACGAGATCGAGCAAGACCTAGAAGAGTTGCAGGACGACTATCCTGAACTCGACGAGGAGGACCTGCGCGGCGTGCTCATCCTATTCTACACCGTCTGGTTCGTGGGACAGACACGCATCATCACTGTGGACGGCCAAGACCTGGCCCCCGAATCCCGCTCCGACCGAGAAGTATACGACGATTTTAGCCGCGCCGAGAGCGGTCTGTCCGCCTATCTGATCGAGGCCGGGTCGTTGGGCAAACCTGGCGGCGGCCTGCGCATCGGTCAAAGTATGGCTGAGACCTGGGCCTACCAGCGTGACGAAGAGATGAAGGAAAGTGTCATCGGCGTCGTCGAGGTAAGCAACGCGGTACTGGGTGGCGGGGGCGCCTATTTCACCGAAGTGGCAAGACGCGGCGCTATGGCCGGCATACGCATCGTCATCGCTATCCTTTCCGCCAAGACTGTCTTCCAAGCGGCAAGTTGGGCCAGAGATGCTGGTGCATGGCTTGGCAAGATGAAAATCTTGGACAATGCTGAACATGGTGGTCGAGTGCTGGGCGCGCTTGGTATGGTGGTAGGTATCGCCTTTGCCTGGACCTATTTCGGCCTGACCACCGACTTTAGCAACCCAATCTCGATCAAATATGGTGTTACCCTGGCCATATTGAGCACCGCCTTTTCCATCCTGCTCTTTGCCATTAGTCTCAACCCTATCGGCGCGGTATTTGCCATGCTCTTTTCCATCGCAGACGTGTTTGTCATCATCTTTACCGGCAAGAGCATCGTCCAGCACCTATCCGAGGCAATTTACCACGCCAACAACCTGAGCAATCTGGATGATGCCGATTTCAGGGATTTCGACTCGGGGCCTGCTGACCCCGACATCGGCATCATCGTGGGCAACAGCTTTTTGGTCACCGCCGAGTTTGTCGGCAAGATTGAGCTTACTTCTGACGGCGGTAATGATGACCTACAAGATAGCTGGGTAGATGCTTTCTACAAGGGGATCACATCCCAGGCCAATGTTGCCAGTCGCAACGGTATCAAAGATTGCTCAATAAGCGAAGATACCAAGACCTGCACCGACCCCGTCGGCACCGAATACCAATTCACCAGCGCCGGACGGGACATCAAACTCACCGTCAAGTCCTCTGTAGAAGCCAAGACGTTGTACGAAGAATGTGTCTTTGGCGTCTGCAAAAACAAGTCGCTCTACAGCCATCTCCCCAGGGACTTGGCCAAAGAGGACCAATGGGATCCAATGGAATTTTACCTGGACGTGCTGCCCGGCTCCCTCGACGGTCTGTGGAATTGGAGCGCGATCACCAACCCCGACAGCGACGGCGACGAACTGACCGACGCTGAGGAAATCGAACTAGGCACCGATCCCAACGATTGGGACAGCGACGACGACACCCTCTCCGACAAATTCGAATATGACAACCAGGACAACCTGGGCACCGACCCTCTCGACCCCGACTCGGACGACGATGGCCTTTCGGATGGATTCGAGCACCGTCACGGCACCACGATCGATGCCGTCGATTCCGACGACGACGGCCTGGATGACAACGAAGAAGTCTATCACATCAAGGTCTTTACCTACGACCACGGTTCCAGCGTGCCGATGGGCACATGGCTCGGTGGCTGGGTTATCAGTACTACGCAGACCACCACAGCCACCGTTTTTTCCGACCCGACCCTGGCCGATGCCGACGGCGACGACCTGAACGACGCCAGCGAGCGCAACAACCGCACCAGCCCCTACGCCTACAACGACGCCCCTCGCCTCACGCTGGATACCACGCCCCTGGCTACAAGCCCCTCCGGCAACACCGCCGCCTACGTCGAGCCGAGCGACACCGTCGCCTTTACCCTAACGCTGGAGAGCGTTGGCCCGCAGGCCATCACCTCCACCCTCACCCTCTGCTTTCCCGATTTCCTCACCAACGTCAGTGGCGGCAACCTGACCGGCGATCCCCCTGCCAGCCACATCCCGCCCAAGCAAGTGAACCCCAGCGATTGCGCTAACGGCGGCATGGCCTGGGATTTTGCCGCCGAGCACACCCTCCAAAAATGGGAGACCGTCAGCACCACCATCACTGCCGACATTTCGAGCAGTGTGAGCAGTTCCATCTCTGGCACCGTCACCACCACCCTGCCCTACCCGGTTACCGAGGAAAACGGCGACATCGTGGATCAGGTCAACATCATTGTGGATGTGGACGACCCCGACGTGGTCATCACCGCGCCGGAAGATGGTGCCCTGATCGGCGGTGGCATCAGCAGTTACGTCATCGGCGGTGCATCCTCCGACGAGACTAGTTGGGTGGATCGTGTCGAAATAGACCTGCCCGCCGGTGGCGGTACCGTCACAGCCAACGAAGTCAGTCCCTGGGCCTATACCTGGTCCCTGCCGCCCGACGGTGAATACACCCTCTCCGCCCGCGCCTACGATTACATAGGGCGCGTCAGCCTGGCTTCCACCGTCGCCATCACCGTGGACAACACCGCACCTACCATCACCCTCTCGGTGGCCGATGGCGCTATCGTCACTGGACAAAGCGGCGCGCGCACTATCACCGTCACTCTGTCCGGTACCGGCACAGACAACCTAGCCGGGCTGAAACGGATCCAAATCTCTATCGACGAACGCCCCTGGCGCGAGGTGTGGGTCAATCCAGGCAACGGTGCCATACTCACCACCAACTGGAGCGACGAGTGGGTACTGCCCAATGACGACAGTTCCCAAGGTACGCACGCTGTTGCCCTGCGCGCCCTCGACCGGGCGGGCAACGAAAGCGGCACGTTGGAACGTACCATCATTGTCGATGTCCAGCCGCCCACCGACGAACTCGTCCACCGCTCCTACACCGCCGACCCACCGCCCCACATCGTCACCGGGCAATCGCTGGAACTGCACGGCGTCGCCAACGACGTGGGTAACGCGCCGCAGCCCTCCCGCCCGGCGGAACTGATCGGCGAACTCGACAGTCTCACCGACGCGACGATCTGGCTCGGTCTCTCTGACGTGAGCGAGAACGACGATGGCGTGCGCGTGGCCTGGCTGGGCGATTTCAACGGCGACCGCCTGGCCGACCTGGTCGTTGGTCTGCCCAACGCTGAGGATGGAGCGGGCCGCGCAGCGCTCGTCTATGGCCGCGCAGGCGATTGGCCCATTCCCTCTAACGTTGAGGCATTGGCTGACACCTACACGTCACTGATCGGTGGACCCGGCGACAAGTTGGGCGATGTGCTGGCCCCCGCCGGAGACGTGGACGGCGACGGTCTTGCAGACCTATTGCTCGGCGATCCTGTCAATAACAGCGCCCATGTTATATTTGGACATACCAGTCCGTTGGGACGTAACGTCGCCGTGACGCAGACGGCCCGCCACGTCACCCTTACCGCGCCAAAGGGGCAGATCGGCCAGTGGCTCGGCACGGCAGGCGACGTCAATGGCGATGGCTTTGACGATATGCTCATCGGCGCGACCTCCGTCCCCACCACCTACCTGATACTGGGGCAAGAGTCGGGGTTGTGGTGGGAACCAACCGACCTCGATTTCTACGCCGCGGCCACCATCGCTACTAGTGCCTCCGGCGCGCGCGTCACCGGCGTTGGCGATATGGACGACGACCAATACGACGAATTCATCGTCGCTGATGGCGATACCGTCTATCTCTTTACGGGTCACGAGGATTTCACGCCAATGGCTGGCGAGACGCTGGAACTCACCGATGCCCACGCCACCTTTACCAGCACCGAGACCCGCCCGACGGTCGTCGCCCTGGGAGACGTGAACGACGACGATCTGGCCGATTTTATCTATGCCGATGGAGATACCCCGGTCATCGTGTTGGGCGATGCCGGGCGCAATTGGGTTACGCACTCCCTCGACAGTTTCTCCCCTGCACCCTCCGGTTTTTTGGCCGCCCCCGGCGACGTAAACGCCGACGGCATAGAGGACATCCTGGTCGGCAACAGCGCCGACGATGCCTACCTCATCCTGGGCAACGCGCTCGACACCATCCAGGCCACCCTCACCAGCGTCGATACCGCCGCCTCGGCCCCCTACGCCGCCGGCGCCGACCTCAACAGCGACGGATCCTCCGACCTCGTCGTCGTCCCCACCGCCGAAGCAGCCGCCAAGCTGGGAATGTACTCACCCGACTTTGGGGAGACTCCCCGCATTGACCCATCTTTTCTCTCGCGCGCCTCAATCTTACCATCCGAAGCAACCAGGTTTTTTCCGAAAAACTTGGTTGCTACTCTCACCGTAGACGACGACGGTGGAGCAAATTACACCACCATCCAAGCCGCCATCAACGCCGCATCCGACGGTGACACCATCCAAGTGCAATCCGGCGTTTACGCCGCCTTTACCATCAACAACAAAGACAACCTCACCATCTCTGGCATCCACGCCGACGCGGTTTTCGTGGACGGCGCGGGCGGCGACTTTGTCGCCAAGATACAGAACGCGGACGGCGTCCGGCTGGAAAACCTGACCCTGCGGGACGCCACGAACGGCGTCGTGCTGGATGATGCCGGCGTGAACGGCTACACCACGCCAACACTAAAAATAACCCTCGACACCCTCCTAGTCTATGATTTTGTCGACCACGCCGTCACAATGAACCGAATCAGTACCGCCGACCTGGTCCACTGCACGCTGGTAAGCGGCGGGAGCAGCGGCACTCATGTTGCCGTCACCGGCTCACACGACCCCGCAATAGACGCGGCCTGGTCCACCATCTCGACCGACAGCCGCGCCACCACCACCGGCGATGGAGACCTAGTCGCGGGCAACGACGGACGGCTCTACATCATGCCCGACCGCACAGAGACTCAAATCGACATCTACGCCCCCGACGCCGACACGTGGAGCAGTCTCGCTGACGCGCCGCTGGGCTACAACGCCGGAACCGTGATGGATGGAGACGCTCACCTCTGGTCCCTGCGTGCCTACGACCTGGGCGGCTTTGCGTCTACCGTCCACGCTATCGGCTATATCAGTGAGAACGAAATCTACGTCGGTGGTAATTTCCTGGAAGCCCCCGGCAACCCCGACGCGGCCTACATCGCCATGTGGGACGGCTACCGCTGGCACCGGGTCGGCAGTGGCGGCCCCGACGATCGCGTATATGCTATCACGGTAGACGGCAGCGACGTCTACGTTGGCGGGCGTTTTGGCATCATGCGCTGGAACGGCTCCAATTGGACCAACCTGGGCACAGTCTCTGGCCGTGAGTACAACCGGAGCGGAAGAACGGGAGATGACTGGGATGTGGCCGTATACGCTATCGCCGTGAACGGTGACGACGTCTATGTCGGCGGCAACTATGACGACATTGGCGACCTTCACGCCCACAGTTTTGCTCGCTACAACAGCGGTTGGCATTGGGTAGGGGAAGGCGCCACGTCTTTTCGAAACGGTGTCAGTCAGGGCGATATGCACGCTATGGTCGCGGCATTTACGAAAAAGGGCGATGATCTTTACGTGGGCGGAGATGGGCAATATATCCTGACAGGAAAATCGGGTGATTGTTCTGAACAGTTCGATCTAACAGTTGTGGATATGACCACCAACTATTTTGGTTGCGTCACGGATAGAGACCACTGGTACCGCAACCACATTTACGCGCTGGCCATACTGGGGGATGATATTCTGGTCGGTGGCCAGTACAAAAACGATAGTAACTATACCAACGATCTGAGTCTCTACCGTCCCTCTAGCAATTCCTGGTCGTACCCCTCGTACCTACACACCACCGGACAGATACACACCCTCCGGACCGATGGCAACAAAATATGGGCCGGCGGCGACCCTGGCAAGATCGGGGGCAGCACCGTCAATAAATTAGGCTATTACGACGGCAGCGCGTGGCACGCCATCGGCAGCGGGGTCAACGGACGCGTCCACGGCCTGGTCTATGTCGATAACGCGCCATCCGGAGATGGCGTGACCTATATCGTTGGCAGCTTTACCGAGGCGGATGGCGATGCGGCTATCCGAGTTGCGCGCTGGGATGGCACGCCCGGATCGAGCGGTACATGGAAACGTCGCGCCTACCTGTACGAGTACGACGGCGCGAACTGGCAATCACACCGGGTGCCAGAAAGAACTGTCCTTGGGTACGGCTCCGGGCTATCCTGGGATGGGGGCTATCTCTACGTCGTGGAGGGCGGCGGCTCCAAGCGCTCTTATCGCTATACCATCAGCAGCCATTACTGGGTATACTGGTACGATCTGCCCGACGGTGTGGGTAAAGGCAGCGCCTTGGCCTGGGCAAACGAGTATCTCTATGTCCTGCGCGGCGGCGGCACCCAGAGCTTTTACCGCTACGGCCCTCAAGGGTGGGAGAACCGCACAACATTGCCCTATATCACTGATGCAGGGGCAGGGCTGACCTGGGATGGCAACGACTGGCTGTATGCCACCTTTGGCGGCAACGGTAAACAGTTCGCCCGTTATCACATCCCCAGCAATCGCTGGGAGACTCTGGGCGACGGTTCCAGCGCCACCACCGATGATCATGACACACCCACGGCCGTCAACGCTGGCGGCGGGCTGGTCTCGGTCAGCCACAACTTGTACGGCATCCCCGGCAGCGACGTCGCCGAGGTCTGGCGCTATGACCCTGTGGGCCTCTATTTCGACAAACTCTCTCTCGATCAAGTCGCCTTTGTCGCGCCGCCGAATGCCACTGATGCGACTTGGTACGATATCGAGGGCGTCACGCTGCACAATTGGAATTACCAACCAGACGACTTTCGGCTCGACGGCACGCAAAACACATGGATCGGCAGCAGTGCCATCGACTGGACGCCGGACAACAACGATGATCCGCCGCTTGGCGACAGCAGCGAAATCACCTACGACGACGCCGATTTTGTGGACGCTGCTCGCGACGTCTACCGCCCGAGCACACTTCTCGACAGCGGCTACCACGCCTACCGCGTTCCGGCGGTCGTCGCGCCATCCGGCGAGGAATTCACCTCCATCCAGGCCGCCATCGACAGCGGCGCGAACCGCGTCATTGTCAAGCCCGGTGTCTACGAGGAACCCTTTTATCTGTTGAGCGGCGTCGAGGTCATTGGTGCGGGAGCCGACCGAGCCATCATCCAGGCTCCCGTTGGAAGCACCGATCCGCTCGTGGTCGCTGAGGGAGTCTCTGGCGCCAGCCTGTCGCGACTCACATTGGACGGTAACGGCGAGAGCGTCACTGGCTTTTACACCGAGGACAATGCCCAAGCCGTGCGACTGGCCCGCGCCATCGTGCGCGACGCCCAGACCGGCATCCACGTCACCGGCAGCGACACCGACGTCGAGGTCGTCAACAACACTATTGTGGAAAACGCTGATGGAATGATCGCCTCATCGTGCGCCCCAGTGGACGTGCGCAACACCATCTTTGCCCACCACACCGGCACCGGCCTGGCCTACGAGGGCTGTGCCGCCACCAAGCTCCACACCTACAACCTCTACTGGGACAACACCACCAACATCACCCCTGACGAGACCGGCCCCGCCGAACTCTTCCTCGACCCGCTCTTTATCGATCCGCTGGCCGACGATTACCGCACCGAGGACATCTCTCCCGTGGTAGATGCCGGCAACCCCACCGACCCTGCTCCGCCAGGTACGGGCGGACGGGTAGACATTGGCTACGTCGAACAGGGACGGGCCGCTTTTTACGCCGATGATGATTATTGCGACACCTGCATCAACGACGGCCTGACCTGGCAGGTGGATGCCTTTGACACGATCCAGAACGCCTTGGACCAGACCCCAGGGGTTTTGGAAACCCCTAGAGTCTCCCGAGTCGCCGTTGGCGTCGGCCCCGGCACCTACCTCGAGACCCTCACCATTCCCAGCCACGTCCGACTGCTGGCCGTCGACGCAGACAAAGTCACCATTGACGCCGGTGGCAGCGGTACTGCTATCACCCTCGACGGCGTCACGGACGTCGAGATCAACGGCTTTACGCTCACCAACGCAGACAGGGCGGTCTCCGTGCGCGGCGCGTCCAACGCCATCACCATCACCCGCAACCTTATCACCAACAACACCGGCGGCATCGAGTTTGATGAACGGGCCACTGGTCTGGTCAACTTTAACACGCTGGCAAACAACAGCAGTTACGGCATCCGGTGCAACGAAACCGGCACCTGGGCCGACGCTCACAGCAACATCCTCGTCGAAAACGGCACGGCGCTCCGGGCCGACGGCAACGCACAGCTCTTTAGCGACTATAACCTATTCTACCACAACAGCCCCAATTACAATGATGTCGCCGAGGGCGACGGAGACCTGACCAACCAATACCCGCGTTTCTCGGACGGCTACCACCTCCGGCCCGATTCCCGAGCCGTGGACGCCGCCTCGCCCTTTGCTGACGTACCCGTGGGCGGTGGCTTGCGCGCTGATATGGGCTACAAAGAAGTGCTCGCCGCGCCGGTCACTCTCTTCCTGGGCAAAGAAGACCTCTCCACCGTCATTGGCAACTCGGGCGTGATGACGGTCGAGGTTGGCGTGACCCACGTGCTGACGCCCTCCGACCCGGTCACGGCGACGACGCCCAGCAGTTGGAACACCATCTCGCTTGACTCGCCGCAAGAGACGGTCTCCTACTGGCACACCGCCCTCACACCGACACAAACGGGCCTCTATCGCTTTTACACCCGCGCTGCCGACGTGGCAGGCAATCAAGAGTTAGATAACGATGCCCGCCGCGGCAGCGGATGGTACGACGGCGCGTTCGTCGCCGACAGCCAACCGCCGACGGTGACGTGGCTCTCACCCGTCAGTGGCACCGCGACCACCTCGCCGCTGGAACTGCGCGCCCAGGTCTCGGATTACGTGGGCGGCGACTTTAATGTGACACAAATTCATTTCGAGGCGGGAGGCCAAACCTATGCCGCCGAGTGGGCCGCCGAACCTTGGGACGAGGACAGCGGCGATCCGCATGTCTTGCGCGCCTGGGTCACGCTCGCCAACCTCACCTACAGCGACGTCATCGCCGTGGCCGAGGACCGTGCCGGGAACGTCGGCCAGAGCGCACCGATTGAGCTTGGCATCTTGAGCCAAACTCCCGCAGACACCACCCCACCCCTCCTCACTGTTGCCTCACCCGCCAATGGGGCCTGGTTCACCGCCATCGTGCCTTTCTCTGGCACCGTTTCGGACGACGACAGCGGTGTTGCGTCGGTCGAGGTCAGCGTGGATGGCGGGTATACGTGGATACCAGCCCAGACCGGTGAGGTCTCGGAGACCTCGCAGGTCTCGTGGACCCTTACCTGGCAGGCATCCGAGAAGGAGGATACAATTTTCGAGAGCTATCCCGTCCACATCCGCACCACCGACCGCACGGGCAATGAAACGGAGGACGCCCGCATCCTGGGCATAGACACGCAGCCCCCCACTCCCCCCCGCAAGATCACCTTCCGCGACCACGATACCGGCGACGACATCCCACCCGGCTATCACTTTGACGAGTTTGTATTCCTCGACCTCGCCTGGCGCGACCCGGTAGACACCAGCGGTTTTGCCGAAACCCTGCTGGCCGTGGATCAATTCAGTAATACCATGCCCGCCCAGGTGATGACGAACACCAACGCCACCGTCTCTTTCCACGCTCTCGGCGAATGGTACATTCACTTTGCCGGACACGACAGCGCCGGGAATATGTCTATCCGCCACTATGGACCGTGGTACGTGGGCACCTTTGCTGCGTCCGCTGTGTCATTCTCAGAGCGGCGACAGACCATCCTCATCGACGGCCTGGTAGACCTGCCCCTCAACGAGTGGCGCATCGACACCGAGTTCCTCGATGACGACGAGACAGACCATAGAACCCAATCCCTCTACTCCACATGGGACGGCAGCGGCCTTTACATGGCCTGGGACGGAGCATGGTGGTCGGTGGCGGGCAATCAGTGGACGTACATCGACGTCATCCAGCCCGGCGGCACATCCCAACCCATCACACCCATCACCGGCGTGCTGGAGACGCTGCCCATCGCCGCCGATTACGCCATCCGCATCAGCAGCCCTACCAGTGGGACGCTCTGGGCTTGGGAGACCGGCGCGTGGCAGGAGCAGCCGTCGGCCAATTGGCAGTTCGCGCTGGGCGATACCGGCGGTGCGGAAATCTATCTGCCGATGAATACCTCTTTGGTCAACAGTATGCAGATTATGGCCCTGGCCGAGGAAGATAGCGCACCCTGGAGCGTCTTTCCCACCACCAACCGGTTGGTCGAGCCGTGGACGGACATATTCCAGTGGGACGCACTCGATGTGACAATTACACCCAACGATGAGCAAAAATGGTTCAACCGCGTGGATATGGTCGTGAACTATTACGCGAACTATCGAGACTTTGGCTCACCGGGCGACGACGTGGCCTACCTGATTAACCTGGTCAACCTGGAGAACCACCCGGTCGAAAATCTGCGTCTCTTGCTGGAGGCAGGCACGGGGATATTCTACACGGCCGTAGACGCCGACGATTGTCTCAACTGCCCCGCCGGTGGCGACGTGTGGGAGATCGGCGTCACGACGATAGAGGCGGGCGACAGCCGTTTGATCACTGTCACCGGGCAGCTTTCGGCCACGCTGGGAGCGATCACCACGATTACCAACAATGTCACCCTGAGCAGCACCACGCCTACCTCGCTGACGCTGGCCCAAGGCCCTATTGTCTTCCGCGTGGATGGCCTGCCCCCGACGGTGTCGCTCCAGACGCCGCCGGGCGAGGTTGTCGGCACGGGCGTCCAGGCTCTCTTTGGCACAGCCACCGACGCTCCCGGCGGAGGTGTGGATTTCGTCGAGTACCGCGTCAACGGCGGGGCGTGGCAAACTGCCAGAGGCAGCGAGACGTGGGCCGCCTCCATCGACGTCCTGACCGGCACGACGGCCCTCACTGTCGAGGTACGCGCCACCGACATCTTTAGCCAGACCGGCGAGCCAGTCTCGATCACCCTCGGCGTGGACACCATCCCGCCCACGCTGACCTTTGGTCTGCCGAGCGTACTGACCGGCAATTACGGCAACATCGGCGGCATCGTCAGCGATACGACACCCCTCGGCGATGGACTGGTGGAACAGGTCGCCGTACAAATAGATGGTACTGGCGATTGGCAGCCTGCCCAGGTCTATCCGCCCGGCAGTCCACAGGGATGGAGCTTTCCGTGGCAACTACCGCCGGACGATGGCGTCTTTCACACCCTCTGCATCAGCGTGACCGATTTCGTGGGCAACGCTCTCTCACCTAACCCCTGTTATGACGTGTTCGTGGACACCATCGCGCCGATGCTCTCGATCACCCAACAACTGACGCAAGTCGCCCTGCTCGATAGCCTCGTCGTCCTCTCTGGCACCATCGCCGATGGCAGCGGCGTCGAAGGGATAGATGTGTGGCTATACAACCCGGCGGGGGCGGCCTACACCGAGGCAACAACCACCGTAGGGGATCAGTGGGTGTTCGTGCCAGGATACACCGAGCCAGTCACGGGTGACCACGCCCTGTGGGTCGAGGCCACTGATACGTCAGGCAACAGCGACGTACAAGGGCCGTTCATCATCTCGATGACCGAGCAGACCATCGCTGGCCTGACGGCAACGGCCAGCCCCAACCCCACCCTCGTGGACAATCTCACCACGCTGAACGCCTCA
Source organism: Chloroflexota bacterium (assembly GCA_024232355.1). The sequence continues at coordinate 15,144 of JAAEPW010000753.1, forward strand.
GTTGAGGCCGGTTCCAACATCACCTACACTTGGGATTTTGGTGACGGTCAGCAATCCTCGCCCATCTTGTTCTCTACGGTCGTCCACACCTACAGCACGGTCGGAAATTATACCGCCATTGTCACTGCCGCCAACTCGGTCAGCGAGATGACAACCACCGTTGCCATCAAGGTCTCAAACGTCGTTGCCACCAACAATGGTCCGACCCGGCTAGGAGACGATACCCAATTCATTGCTCTGACGGCTGACATCACACCCATGACCTACGCCTGGGACTTTGGCAATGGACTATCGAGCGGCAGCAATCCCGCCTACGCGACGCTGGCGCACGTCTACACACAAACAGGTATATATACGGCTACTGTGACGGTCACTGATACCGATGGTGGCCTCCCGCCAACCTTGACCCCGTACACCGCTACCACCGTCGTCATCGTGGACGAACCGATCACCGGATTGATAGCCGTCAACAACAGCCCGACGCACCTCGGCGACGCCACCACGTTCACGGCCACCATCGTCAGCGGCACCAACGTGCTCTATACCTGGAACTGGGGTGACGTCTCCCTCGTGCCCGGAGGAAACGACGAGGGATCGCCCATCACGCACACATACCTGCTACCCGGTGTATATACTGTCACCGTCACTGCCCAAAACAGTGTCAGCGCCGTCGTCACCAGCACCCTCGTCATCATCGATCAGGCCATCGCCGGGTTGGGTACGTTCAACGACGGTCCGACGCCGTTGAACGATGTCACGACCCTTGCAGCCTCAATCGCAGCGGGGAGCAACGTGGTGTATACCTGGAATCCCGGTGACGGCAGCGGTCCCTTGGTCGGCCAGATCGTCACCCACACCTACCCAAGCACCGGCACATACACCGCTATCGTCACCGCCACTAACAGTGTGAGCACTGACGTTTCCGCGACGACTGTCATTGTGGATGAGGCCATCACTGGCCTATCTGCCGCAGACAATGGCCCGACTGTGCTGAGCAACGCCACGGCATTCACGGCCACCATCGCATCGGGGAGCCGCGTCGCGTATGCCTGGGCCTTTGATGACGGCGGGTTTGGCAGTGGCACGTCGCTCACACACACTTATGCTGCTGCCAGAACCTACACCGCCATCATCACGGCCAGCAACAGTGTGAGCGTCGTCACCGCCACGTCGACCGTGGACGTGGATGAGCCTATCACCGACCCCTTGGCGCTCAACGATGGGCCGACGCCGCTTGGCGCTGCGACCACGCTTTCGGCCACTGTCGGCGCGGGCAGTCGCGCGAGCTACACGTGGACCTTGGGCGATGGAGGTGTTGGCGGTGGAACACCGCTCACTCACACCTACCCATCTACCGGGACGTTTACGGCCATCGTCACCGCCTCGAACGGTGCGAGCAGCATAACGACTACCACCGTCATCACAGTAGATGAGGTCATCACCGGCCTGGTTGCCCTGGCCGACGGCCCCACGTCGCTCGGCGCCGCCACGCACCTGACGGTCACCACCAGTGCTGGCAGCCGCATTAGCTATACTTGGGCTTTGGGCAACGGCACGACCGACAGTGGGACAACCATCACCTACACCTATCCAACCACCGGAACCTACACCGCCGTCGTCACCGCCGCAAACAGCGTGAGTACGATCACGGCCACCGCCACCATAACCGTGGACAAAGCCATTGCCAGACTTGTCGCATTCAACGATAGCCCAACGGGCTTTGGCACCCCCACCACGCTAACGGCCACCGTCGGCGCGGGCAGCCGCGTCATCTATACCTGGACCTTGGGAGATGGTACGGTTGACAGCGGGAACGTCGTAACCTACACCTACCCAGCGGTGATGACGTACACGGCCACTGTCACCGCTTTTAACAGCACAAGTTCTCTCAGTACGACAACGACCGTCGTTATCACCAACCACGCACCCGTGATCTTGCCTATCGGCTATCAACAAGTGACTGAGGATGAGTTATTGTCCTTTACCGTTATTGCCACCGACACTGACGGCCCAACGCCGGTTCTCTCAGCGTCTGGTGTGCCGACTGGAGCCAATTTTATCACAGGAACCGGTCTGTTTGAATGGACACCGGATCACAATGCGGCAGGCGCCTACACCGTTACCTTTGGCGCCTCCGATGGCGTTCTGACCGATACCGAGATTATGAGTATCACAGTCACTGACCTGAGCCGCTGGCCGGTGCTGAATCCCATCGGCGACAAATGGATCGCCGAGACCGAAACGCTGACATTTAGCGTCACGGCCAGCGATCCCGATGGCATCACGCCAACTCTTTCGGCCTCCGATGTACCCACAGGAGCCAGTTTTATCACAAAGACAGGTATCTTTAATTGGACACCGAACTATGGAACATCTGGAGTTTACGCTATCACCTTTAACGCCTCTGACGGCATTCTAATTGACACCGAAATCATCGCTGTCACAGTCAGCGACACCACGCCACCGACCATCGTGGACACCAGCCCGGCAGACGGGACATCGGACGTTGTGCTTAACGCTCCCATCATCGTCAACTTTAGCGAGGCGATGTTGCGCAGTACTGTCAACATTGCCATCACCCCCAACATCACCGGTATCAGCAAGACGTGGAGTCTGGGTGATACTCGCCTGACTATGGATCACAACAACCTCACTGCAAACACACGTTACACCTCCACTATCACCGGCAGCGACCATACCGGGCATCCACTGGCTGCTCCCTACACCTGGGTATTCACTACCGGTATGACCATTGCGCCCGAAACCGACCTGGCACTGGCCAAAGTTCGCGATGGTAGTGGTGTGGTGACCGCCGGCCAACGCATCACTTATACGTTTATCATCACCAACAATGGTCCAACAACGCCTGTTACTGCCACTATCACCGACTTTTTCAGCAATACGGCGGCGTTGGTAAGAGTTGGTGGTGTGGGATGCGAGTGGGCGACTGGTACAGAAACCGTCACTTGTACGGTAACTCGGATAATTAGTGGAACGCCACAGCACTTGACCCTGGTCGTGACTAGCTGCGAGGTTTTTAGTGGTACGTTGAGCAACATTGCTACCATCGCACCCATCGGGGGCATTGTAGACACAATTGCTGCCAACGATACGGCTGGTCCGGTGCTAGTTGTTGTGAGAACAGAGAGCAGCGCCAAGTATTACGATATCTACCTACCGCTGGTACTGCGCGATTTCAGCAGCTAGGTGTGAACCGACAGCACATCGTAAGCACTTTAACCGACAGCACATCGTAGGCACTTTGGAAATGTTCCTCTAATATGAGGAGGATGGTTACTCTGTCGACCAATCTTGATTTTCGCCGAGAGAGTTGCTATAGTGGTTAAGTTTCTTCGCCCACT
>JAAEPW010000754.1 GCA_024232355.1 Chloroflexota bacterium
TTAGTATTTGGCCTATCTGCTATTCAAGTAAATCAGAGAAAGTTTGTGGTGATTGTACAATATGGGCTAGAATCTATGAACCAAAATAAATCACAGGCATATTTTTCAAGTATTCAATTGCCAAAGTACCAATTTTTAAACAAAGCTTTGTGAATTTTTGCGTTTTTCGGTCTTAGATTAATTTTTGCGTAACACAACCCTGAACGTGATGGCTGGATAATTCAAATTCACCCACCACCGCTCGTCGGCCGCCTGCCGGGATACCATCGCCGTTATCCAAAGGCAAGCCATGCCAATTCGTACAACCGGACGTGGGAGTCACGTCGATCACTTCACTTCGCGATAATATTCCAGATAGGTGCCCCAACCGATGTCGGTGGCATCATAGCTGCTGCCGGGCGGCGGCGCAGGATCGCCGTGGCAAAAGGAGACACACATGTCGGCCGTGTTGTTGCGGAAGATGGCGCCGACGCTTGTCGCCCGGGTTGCGCCGGTTGATGTTACCCACGGGTAGCCGCCAACGCCGACATCCTCGACCACATAGCTAAATTCATAGCCCGTGCGTCCAGCCAGATTCCCATCTCGAACCATCACTTCGTTGCTCGAACCCTCGGCGCCGATAGCTCCGTGAACATTATGGCAGCTTGAGCAGGCCACCAGGGAATCGTGCCCATCCGAACCGTCCGTACCAGTAGTACCGGCATCCCAATCCGAATCCGCAAATACTCCGACGTAGTTCAGGATATGGGCGACGTGCTCGTTGACATCCGCGCCGCTGCCCCAGGCATACGAGAAATTTCGCGGAGGATTCGGCAGGCTGGCCTTGAAGTTGCTGTCGATCCCGTTGCCCGGGGTATTATCCAAAACCTTGGAGGAGTCGTGACAGTCGAAGCAAAGCCGGAACGCGGTGTCTCTCATCAGCCCGGCGTCATAGGAAAAAGTAGTGCCATAATTGGCCGGGATCATCAGCGGTACTTCGCCGTTCACGTCTTTCAGCCGATAGCCCGCAGCGTAAGCTACCCCCGACTCGACGGGGCTGTAGTAAGCTGAATCAAAGGCATACGTTCTGGCCACCCCGTCAACGTGTGCGGTGGTCACGTCATGGCACGAGGCACAAGGCACGGCGCCGCTTCGACCGTGCCCGGTGGCGTAGTAACCCCACGTGGTGTTGTCACCGCCCACCGGCGGGGCGCTCACACCATGGATGATTGAGGCGCCGGTGTCATGGCACCCTTCGCAACTCACCGATTCGCCCGCACTCCAGTTGGCCTTTCCTTCCGCCACGCCGTCGAAGGGACCGCCCGGACTGTGGCAGGTGTCACAGACGTCGGTCTCGCTCAGGTCGATATTGCCGTCGCCGCTGGTGTCGATCCCGGATACAAAGCTGGCGGCACCGTTGTCGTGGACTCCTTCGGAGAGCGACGCATGACAGACGAAA
>JAAEPW010000755.1 GCA_024232355.1 Chloroflexota bacterium
GGTGGGGGTGAGCAACGCTTGCAGCACCGGCACGCCGTTGGAGCGCACCTTTACCGTCGATGACGACTTTGTGGTAGCCGACCTGGACGTGGGTTTGAGCATTGAGCACGCTTTCCGTAACGACCTGGAGATCTGGCTGCAATCGCCGACGGGCACGCGGGTGCAGTTGGCGGCGCAGGGCGCGGCGGCGGCCAATCTGGACGTGACGCTGGACGACGCTGCTCTGGTCGGGCTGCACCTCTACGACGACCGCATCGCTCACGACAGCAGCGCACCGTACTATGGCAGGCAGCGCCAACCATACACCGGCCAACTTTACGCCTTCCGGGGTGAATCGGCGGCGGGAATGTGGCTGTTGGAAATCTGCGACCAGTACCCGGACGAGGACGAAGGCTTGTACAATCGCAGCCAACTCAGTTTCCGGGCGGTGACCACTCCGACGAACAGCGCCGCTGCGTGGCAATACAATCTGGACCTGCCCCAAAATGTGGAACAGGCAGACAAAACCATCACACTCTACGGCTATGACAGCCTGGGCAACCGCAGCGCGCCCATCACGCTCACCTTTGAGATTGATACGCGCGCCCCAGTGGTCAGTGTGAGCAATATACTCGCATTGAGCAAACTGGATGTGTCTATGACGGCTGATGGTTCGGTCAGTGACGCCAACGGTGCGGTGATGCGGTTGACGATAATGACACCCCACGGGCAACTCACCGCCGACCGGGTTGAGCGGATAGGGAGCACCTGGGTCTACAGCGACACGCACAAGTTCAGGTGGGCGGGCGACTATCAGGTGTGGATGGAGGCCAAGGATGCGTTGGGCAATGTGGCTGTTGCCGGTCCTTATCAGGTTGAGCGTTTGCCTGCCGGATACCTGATCTATCTGCCGATAGTGGCGAGGAATTGGGATCACAGTCTGACTGTTTTCCCGAACCGGGTGCATCTGCCGGTGATCATAAAATAGAACGATCACGCAACGTAGCAGACGCCCCGGTGCACTTTTACACCGGGGCGTTTGCTTGTGCGGGTGGGAGGAGGGTGTTCGTCTCTCTCGGACGTTTGTGGATGCGGGAACTTGTTTTGGTGTGCGGAAATGAACTTGCAGCAAATAAAGTTCGCATCCACAATGAGAGGAAACAGGTCCGTGGAACCTTTCTAATCCCTGTCTTGGCCGAAAAGCGCATCCGTTCTACACTCCTGCACCCACCACAGCAAACCAAAGTCCTCCTCAGGTACATCCCCCAAAAGACACAGCAGCCTCGCTCCACAATACCCAGACGCTCTTGACCACACTCAATCTCCTTCTTCCCCTTACCACAGAGGGGCCGGTAGCCCACACACAAATAGACTGTATCCGGTAGAGAGTGAGCAATTCATCCCCTGGCACTTTTATAGTAAAGACCCAGGTGTCGAGTCTCATAAAGTCATACCGGGCAAAGTCTCATAAAGTCGTACCGGTTTGGGCTTGAAATCTGCCAAACGTCGTCTCGTCGATGCAAAAAAACCATCTTGGAGCGACCAGAATGTCTTTTGCTGCCAACTTTTCAAGTATGAGCACGTTTTCATCCATAAAACCGGCCAAAATGATAACTTGGCAAGTCGCCCTGCCTTCTAGCTCTGACAAAGCGGTACGACTTTACGAGATTCGACACATCCATTTCGAAATGGTAAAGTACCAGTGCGTGGCAAACCCCGCATGAGTATGGTCATGATCGGGGCAGCTACTATGAACAATGTGCGGCAACTAAACCGCTATCAGAAAAACCAAAATCAGGCAGATGGCACAAAAAGTCAAGCTCAGAAAACAGATGCCAAGTCTCAGGAACAGCCACTCTCCTCTTTTTTCGCTTTTCTTCGCTCTCTGTTTCACATTTGTTTGGGCTTGGTAAACCTTCTTCAGCCCACTTGGGCCTGTTAATCACCGAGTTATTGCAGTAGAGTCATGTTTCGATAGTTTCAAGTGCTTCAGATGTCCCGTTCTTTTTCGGCAATTTGGTGACACTATTCGTTTTTACAACGCGAGAACACGGGAAATTTGGAAAATGACGTAGTATTGGTCAGCACGATTTGTTAAGCTGTGCAATACTACTCCATTGAACAGTGGCGACATCTCGACCGGAATTTTCTGTCGCTGTTTTTTTTCTGTCTTTACAATGATCTTACGGACGAGCAATTTTACGATCTCTCGTTTCGTCTCCCAATCCAGGCCATCGTCTAATTTGGCCTGAATTTTGGTCAGAGTCTCAACGACACTGGCGGTTCTGGTTTCTCGCAGATCGTCACGCCGTTGCTGCTCGTGCAGTTGAGCGCGATAGATGTGGAGGTTTTTTAATGCCGCTCGCACCTGCTGTACTTTTTCCTCGATCATCGAATCTGGAAATACTCCGCGTCCGTACTGTGTCAGGTATCATTCTAATTCAATTTTACGTTCTGCGACGGCTTGGTCTACGTTCAGCAATTCCCGTTTTTGAGCTGTCTACTTCCTATCTAGACTCGAAATCAGCCAGAGAATGATCGCTCAGTGAGAGATAGAGATCCAAGAGTTCAGAAAACAGTCCACAAATCAGCATTTTGATACTTCGAACTCCTCCCACGAAGCCAAGAGTTTATCCTCGCAACAAGAACTAGCAACAGCATAACAAGGGTAGATACCAGAATATCCCCTTGGCCTGATAATTACTGATGATGAACCGTAGTGACTTGTACACATAATCAGGGAGGGGAAAGTATAGTGACTTTGGCTGTGTATCCATAGAGGATGGCTTTGAATAGTTGAGCCATCGAGTTGAATTCAAGCGTTTTGAACAAGGCCCGCATATGCTCCCACAA
>JAAEPW010000756.1 GCA_024232355.1 Chloroflexota bacterium
CTGCCCCCACACGGAGGGAGTGCCCTCCCAGTCCGCTGGCAACGCGTTCCACCCCCAATGGCTGGCCCAGACTGCTTTGGCCGCGTCGCCGTGCTCGATCATTACCTCTCGTAGCAGGATCAAGCGCGAAAAGTTGAGCACTGTTTCGCCGGCGCGGCGGTCGTCGGGGCCGGTGTCAAAGCCGTAGGGCTTGCCGACGACGACGTCAAAATAGGGAGCAGCCCCCGCCAGGTAGAGTTGTTCCAGAAAGCGGACGTCGCTCAGGTTCTGCGGCCCGGTCTCGATGGTGGGAGCCAGTCCGGCCAGGAAGATGCGGGCGTCGGGATCGGTAGAGCGGATCGCGCGCGCGGTGCGGGCCAACAGGTCGGCGTAAGCGGGCGGGTTGATGGGACCGCCGCCCCAGTGGGCGGCCAGGTTTGGCTCGTCCCAGACCTGGTAATCGTCCACCTGCGCGCCGTAGCGGGCGGCAAACTCGCGCGCAAATGCGGCAAAGCGGTCGGGGTCGGCGGGCGGTACGGGGGGATTGTCATCGAGGACGGCCAGCAAGTACAGTTGGGGATAGCGGGCCAACGCGGCCATGATGCGGTCGGGAATGCTCCAGTCAAAGCGGCCAGGCTGTGTTTCGATCTGGCTCCGGTAAAAGGGCTGGCGTAACCACGTAAAGCCCCCCTCGGCGATGCGGGCCAGGGCAGCGTCCAGCGCCTCGTCGTCGTACTGTTCCAGCGCGACGTTGACGCCCAGGATGGGCACATCGGCCCCGGCTATGGGCGCGGAAAAGTCACTGGGGATGGAACGCGCGCGGGCCTGGTGCGCCACGACGACAGATTGCGCCGTCAGGCCGACGACGAGCAACAAAATCAAGCACAGGAAAGAGCGCTCAAGCCGAAACATCTTGTGCCATTTCTGTCGCAGCGGGCTGCGCCTGACGCGGTTCGCGCACTGACCAATGCAACAGCGCCACACCGATCATCCCAACCACGAACGCCACGACAAAGAGCACCCGGTAGCCCATCGCTCCGGCCAGCCAGCCGCCGATCAGTGGGGCCACGCCAGCCGCGATGCCACTGATCGTGTTGTTCAGGCCGATGTAGGTCGGTCGCACGTCGGGTGTGCTGAACTCGAAGGCGATCATGATCCCCGAGATCATGAAACCGGCTGCGCTGGCGCCGATGAGGGCAAAGACGGCGTGAAACCAGGCCGGGGCCGGAGCCAGGCTCGCCAATCCCACGGCAGACGCTCCCAGCAGTGTGCTCAACTCTAGCACGAGTTTGTGCCCCTTGCGGTCGGCCAGCGCTCCGAGCACGAGATTGCTGATCGCTTGCCCGATCAACATGCTGGTAGTGAAAACTCCGGCCTGACCGTCGGATAACTGCCAACGCTGCACAGCATAAACGGCCAGGAAACCGATCCCCATCCCGCCCAGAGACGTGACGACCTGGCTGAGTAGATAGCGCCGAAAGTTCGGGTCAGAGCGCAATATCGCTGGCAGGCGACGCCAGTACTCTTTCTGGGAGATGGTAGACTCCTGGCTCACCTGGGCCGGTTCGCGGGTGAGAGCCAGGAATATCCACGAGATGAAAATAAAAAGTGCCGCCGCCGCAAAACAGATCATATAACCATAAGGAAAATCATAACGACCGAGTACCCAGGCCGCGGTAGTCGCACCCAGCACCCCGGTCGCCGTCCCGCCAAAGTTGGCGATGCCAAAGAATCTACCCCGCCGGTCGAGGGGGATGATCTTTGCCAGCATATCCTGCCAACTGACGGCCACGACACCGGCTCCAACCACGTGCCAGGCAAAGGCGATAAAAAAGGCGGCCAGGGCCAACGTAGGAGAGCGCGTGGCAAGCCAGGCTGCCAGGACCATCATAGCCACCGGCAGCCGTTCCGTGAACAGTCCCACATTCACTACCCCCACTTTTTTGCGTGGCTGTCTCTGTGTCCAGTTGACGGTAAAGAGTTGGGGCAAAAGCCAACCCGTAGAGGCGATCATTGAGAACAGTCCAATCGCCAGTTTGCTATCAGTCAGGTGACTGACGTAGACCGGCAAGATGGTGCGTGAGGCGATAAAGCTGGCCCCAAACCAGAAAAAGGTGCCGTCCAGTATGTTGACGATGGCGTTGTGTTGGTAGTTGCGCTCTACCTGGCGTTCGAAATCAGAAGCGGTCGTCGTCATTGTGATTGTTATTCTCCTGGCACGGTGTCGTCCGACACACGTCAATTGGATGATTGTACAAGGGATGGACGTAATCGTCAACGTGTTCGAGCACCATGAAAACCTGGCAGGAAATGTGGGCGAGGTGTTCAGAAGCTACTATTTCGAGTTGGGTTGGGGCGGACACGAGGGGGTAGGGCAAATGCAACACATTCCATCAACGACAGTTACGTAATCGATGTTGCTCCTTTAGTCAGCGTTTTCTCATTCTGTCCCTGCTCCAAAGTGTCAGAATTACCCATAACGCGCAATAGTTTCTCCAATCTGACAATGTTCTGTTGCAAACTTTGCTTTTCTTGAACTAACTGTAAAGGCGCTTTTGTACCCAAGACATCATGTTGCGATATGCGTTTTTCAATCAGGCATATATCCTCACGATAGTCTGCTAGTTGACATTGTATCTCTGATGTGAATCTTTGTAGACTCCTTCGAACTAGTACAACATCTTCAGTAGCAGATCTCTCCTGTAATTCATCAAGAGTTGTGAAAATATTATCAGCCCCTTGTGTGATTTGTCCTTCTTGAATTTGCTTTACACCTTGCAGCCACATTTTGTAGATGTCCAGAAAGCTTTCAAGATAAGGGCGCTCTATAGGCTTTGCAGATTCTTCGCTGTGTGCAAATTCTGGTTTTCCCTCTAGTATTCTTTGTGCTGACTCAAAATGTTGGGCCGATTCAATGATTCTTCCATTAACCAAGTGTAACTCGCCCATGTTGATGTGTGCAACTAGCATAATTTCTCCATCGCCAATTTCTCTAGCTTTGACCAAGCCTAATTGATAATGTTGCTTCGCTTGAACATCATCTTCCAGTCCAAAATAGGTATTACCAAGTTCACAATTAACAAAGCTGATGCCCCACACATGAGCAAGTTCATTGAACAACCTCAAGCTTTCATGAAGGTTCTTCAAGGCGAGCGGATAATCTCCAAGCCTATTATAAATGTATCCAAACCGAACCAGAGCTTTAGCCTTCTGATAGTCCGCTTTGGGCGCTCCCGCCTCTGCGTTGGCGAGTTTGACAAGTTCCTCAAGATATCCGAAGGCTTTTTCATGTCCTTCTCGAGTACCCAAAAGCGAATAAGCATATCCTAAATTTTCGAGAACGCGCATCAATTCATATCTTCTAAGCCTTCTTTCCCCTATGCTCTCTCCCAGTCCAAGATAAGCCCGCATAGACTCAAGACTCTCTTCTAATTGTCTTACGGCTGCTCCATAATCTTCCATATCAGCCAGACTTATACCCAAGCGCGCATGTAGCCAAGCCTTTTCATATTCAAATTGCCCATTGTCAATCTGTTTCAGTTCATCCAATCCTATTTCAGCAATGCTTTTGGCCTCAGATAATTTACCTAGCCAGGCATTGAGGCGGCTTCGGAAAATGTACATCCAGAGCCATTGTTGATCAGTCATACGATCTAGTTGCTCTCGCCTACTCAGTGTCGTAATCATTTGATCTATCCGCTTTAGAACCTGCTCTGCTTTGCCAATTCCTACAAGTTCAAGGTCATATTCTATTAAAACTTGGATTGCGCTAGCGCAATCCCCTGCTTCTGCAAAGTGATAAAAAGCTTGCCAGCAAAGTTTGCCCCCTCTACCGGTAGATTTCATTGTTTTAAGAAAAGATGCCCCGATCTGCTGATGAATGTACGTTAACTGCTCCGATCCTGATATTAATCCCTTTAAACATAGTTCACGTACAGTGTCGTGCACATAATATTCGTCTCTCTCGTTTCCATCAACAAGCCTCAACTCGACCAATTCACCAAGAGTGTTTACAAAATCATCTTTACTCATACTCTGTGCGTGCGCTAATTCGCACAAAATAGCTTGGCTCTCTGGAAAATCGAGTACTGAAAGGATTCTTAACAGCACAGCATGGTTATCACTCTGTCTGAATACCGCTTGCGCTACACTTTGCCTACCAAGTCCCTGCATATACAATTGAGCATCCGCTTTGGTCGTATTCTGCCGAAGCCAGTCAAAGGCCAATACCTCCATTAGCTTTAGATTGCAATCAACCAAGCCAATCAACTTGAAAGCAAATTGAGTAGCAATATCACTGGTCAGCCAATCTTTGTCATAGTTTAGCCCCAGCTTTATGATCAACTTTTGAATATGATCTTCAGAGAGGGCTTCCAGATAGTGTCCTTTCCATTTGGAGTATGGCCTCTGCCGACTGATTAGAATTATTCTGGTTTTGGACTCGTCCAGTTTATCTTCAAGTTCATCAAAAAGCTGCTGGACTTGCAATTGCTCGCGATGTATTCTATGTACATCATCAAAACAGAGCAGGTATTGCTCTTGATTCAGAACCATCAATAGTTTTCTGGTTGTTTGTGCAATTGGTAGAGATCTATCCAGAGTTTGTCCTTGAACCCAATGCCAGAGTTCACCGATATCCTGCTCTCTTAGATACTCGGCGATAGCCAAAACTATATCTTGAAAACCAGTACTATCATCACACTTGAACCAGAAAGCTTGCCGAGGAGGGCCAACGTATGGGGAGAAAGGAAAGCCTTCATCTTCCCACTGAAGCGCTATTTGAGCAGCTACCCATGTCTTGCCATACCCAGCCCGCCCCCAGATATTGATGATACTATGTTTCTCTAGCGCTTTTTCATAGAATTTATGCCGATCACCAATATACTCGTTGGAAATCTTTTTGCGGTGAGGAACTAGAGACACGCCAGCTTTGCCAACTCGTGCATAGTCATCTGTTCTATCTAAAGATAATTGCCCAGGCTTGACCAATCCATTTTCACTTCCTTCTGACAAAGGTACTGGTCCGCTTTTAAGAAATGCAATCGCAAAAGATGCAGCAGCTTCACACGCATAAGGACGCCACTTCTTTACATCCCAGGAATCTTTTTGCTCGTCTGCTAAATCAGATGTGCAGCGCACCATAAAAAAACCAGGCTTTTGAGATGATTCGAACGCGGCTGTTGCCACACCAGCAGCCTCCATCTCTACACCAATCAGCTCTGTCCATACACCCCGATACCGTGTCAAAACCTCACCAAAAGCTATCACCTGGTCTCCAGATGCAATTGGGCCAGTGTGACGTTTAGGTTTCGCTGAATCTGGACGGCTGGTCCGAATTAATTCTTGCCAGCTTTCGCCCCGAAAGTTCTTGCAGGCGTTTAGCAATCTTGAATCTGCACGTTGAACTTCCCAACGTATCTGGGGACCTTGAGGAGTCAGTTTTTGTACCGAGTAGTCCACAATCTGATCAGATATCAGAATATCACCAATACTGACACCTTGACCTGCTATTCCACCGGCAATTCCGATCAACACAATATATCGAGGGTTCCATCGCCGAATTGCGTCTACAGTCGCTATTCCAGCCTGTACTCGGCCTATTCTCAAGAGAGACATGACAACTACTCGATATACACCCGTTTGACCATCAGGAAAAATTACAGGTAGGTTAGCCTGAAAGTAGGTGCGAATATCCTCTGTGAAAGGCGATAATTGCTGATGTCCTGGCAATCTATCAAGTACTGCATCTCGTTCCTCTTCAAGAGCAGTTACCAGAACAAAATCAACTGTTCTGGACTGAGCAGTTACGTTTTCTTTTTCGATCCATTGTGCAAGTTTCACGTCGTGTCTCTCCTATCAGCCGGATTGGTTCTAGTACCCTTTCAAAATTACAGGAAGATAAACATAGTAAATGGGAACAATCCCGGATCGTTGGGCAGGGTCATGCAAGATGTTAACAAGTCGCTGTACGGGTAACACCCCAGTAACATCTTGTTGTCTCATTCCTTGGCAATCATAATACCTGTCTATAAACTCATTCACAAACTCGTCCCACTGTGTATCTTGTGCCAACTGTACCTGGACTATTTGCGGCAATGTCGTCGTCGTATAGTACTGACGCGCCTTGATACACCCTTGTCCCATCGGTAAACCACAGATGTCCAGTGTTTGAGTAAGGCACTCTGTTCCCACGTAGAGTTCTTCGCCAAACGGCAGATAGATAGAGACGCCGTGTAATCCAGCAAAGGTATTCGTGTAAGGAGAACCATTCCAGTGATTCTCAGTCAGAATAAATCCACCTTCCAATGCCATCGTTACCTCTTGGGCCGCCATGATAGTCTGCGAGTCACTGATCGTCGTCGCTATCTGTTGAGCAAAGTGGTACAAATCCACGTATCCCTCTTGCTCCACTTCTAGCACCAGGTCACTGTCATAATCTATCTTTTGCGCAGCCAGGTAGGCACTGGCAATCTGCTCTCGGGCAGTAGCACCGGGTAAAAGATTGATCAATGCTTGCGCCAGATTGTCCACTGCCGTTATAACACTATCTATCTCGTCCAACTGCAATACAGTTATTGCACCACTGTAGCCAAAGGGCAACGATGCCATATAGATGTCTGCGACACTAGTAGCCAGGCTCGCCGGTGTGATTGTCTCTGTGATTGTGGAAATGTAACGATCGTATGGAACAGTCGCGTACTTGAGGCTTTGAGATGCAACGAGATAGTCCGCATTGCCGCTAATCTCGCGAGCGCTTTCCAACATCGCCATCAAGCACGCATCGTAGAATACTACGTCCACGTGTCCGACGTTGTCAAAAACCCACCCCAAATCATAATTGGACAGGTAATCTATATCTGTATCGTCCCAACTCACCCCAGATCCACCCGCTGACCAACCACGTGCCGACACCGGTTGCAGTGCAGCAAACTCGGGTGCCCACCCTCCACCGTGGTCAAAGATGGAGAGAAAGTAATGATTTGCCGGATAGTTGACCTTGGCCCAGGTGACAAAATCAGCCAACGTTTGCTTGTCTCCTGTGTTCAATTCACCCAGGCACCAACGATTGACGCCTTCTGTGTAGGGAAAGAGTTGCGATGAATTATCGTCGAACTGGACGACGTAGCGACAGGTACCGGGGTCCCACATTTCACCCGGGTGTCGGTCCCACAAAACAACTATATGCACGTTAGGATTGTCGGCCACAGCTTCCAGATTGTTGAACAAGTCGTCAGTCCAGCGATCTAAATTGTTGTCCCCGCTCAAGTAAACCATAACGGTCCACAGGGACGGAGTGATGGTGATGGAATGGGTATCAGTGACAGTCCCCTCGACGTTGGTCGCTGTAACCGTAATTGTTTTTAAACCTGCCGTCATCCAAGCAAAGTTCACCGTGTCACTCCGACCGCCTGTGTGCATCACCGGAACCTGGCCGGTAGCCTTCCAGATATAAGTGATCGGCGTCGTCGCCGTAGGGTTGACCGTGGCGGTAAAAGTGCTGGTGGCATTGATCATGCCCACTATTGAGCCATCAATAGTCACTCCCGTCGGTGGTTTCGGTTCTGCTCCGACAAAACGTAGGATAAACAACCCGCCACTTGAATTAGCGACGTAGATATAGTTACCTTCCACGACCACATCATTGATGTACCATAATGTGTTATATAAACTAACCAAAGTCGGAGACACTGGATCCGAGACATCAACGATGTACAGGTTATGGTCGTCCCAGTCTGCAATGTAAGCATAGTCGCCAGCCACAGCTACAGCTTCAACACCGTCAGGTAGGGTGTATGAGCCAGTATGAGTTGGAGATACGGGATTGGAGACATCGACAATGTGCAAGCTGGGATAACTAGCGAGGTATGCATAGTTGCCGGCCACAGTCACGCCGTTGACACTACCCACAATGCTGTAAGAGGCAACCTCAGTTGGAGCAGCCGGGTTCGAGACATTAACGATGTACAGAGACCCGGCAGCGATATAGGCATAGTTGCCTGCTACAGCTACTTCCATGACATTTCCTGACGCATCGTCGTAGAAACCAGTCTCGACAGGAGCGCCTGGCGTCGAAACATCAATGATCCGCAAACCCTCAGGGCCATCGGCAACGTAGGCATAATCACCGGCCACTACTATATCCTGTGCAGTTCCCAGTGTGTCGTAAAAACCAGCCATAGTTGGAGTAGATGGATTCGAGACATTGACGATATGTAGGCCGCTGTCCCCATCAGCAACGTAGGCAAGATTGTTGTCCACGGCTACGTCATAGCCAAAAGCAGGCGTCTCATAGAAAGCCGTCTCGGTCAAAGTGCCTGGGTTTGAGACGTCAACTATGTGCAGATCACCATTGGCGACGTAAGCATAGTTGCCCACCACGGTCACACCTCTAGCAGCCCCTAATGTGGCGTAGAGACCGGCCTGGGCCGGGTTCGCTGGATTCGAGACGTTAATAATATGCACACCGCGTCCATCAGCAACGTAAGCATAACTGCCTGTTATGACCAAGCCACGAGCAAATCCCGGCGTGTCACAGGAACCGGCCAGAGTTGGCGTCATTGGAATTGAAACGTCAATGATGTTAAGGCCGTCACTGCCACTAGCGACGTAGGCATAATTGCCCACCACGGTCACATCATAGGCGGTGAGCATAGGATACAAGCCAACCTCGACCGGATCGGCTGGGTTTGAGACGTCAATAATGTGCAAGTCATCAGGCATGCTGCCGCTAGCATAAGCATAACTACCAGTCACAGCTACATCAGAGGCGCCATCTGCCCGCACGTCGCCAACCTCATGCGGTGTGGACGGGGTTGAAATGTCGATAATATACAAGCGGTTTCCAGTGGCAATATACGCATAATCGCCCACCACTGCCACATTAGAAGTGGCTCTTGTATTATACAGACCTGCCCAGACCGGGGCAGCCGGATTTGAAATGTTAACGATGAGCAAACCACCACTTCCATCAGCAATGTAGGCATAGTTGCCCGCTACTGCTACCTCACTGGCCATCCCTGGCGTGTCATAAGAGCCAACCACAGCCGGGGCAGCCAAATCTGAGATATCGATAACATACAAACCGCTACCCTTATCGGCGACGTAAGCATAGTTACCGGCCACGGCGATGCCGTACACAAAGTCCGGCAAGACCTCGCTCCGTCCCATAACAACCGGGACGACCGGATCGGAAATATCCAGAACAACCAGGCGCGGTCCTATACCTGCATAGGCCAGTGTGCCACTAACAACTACGGCACGAGTGTCGCCGCCAATCTGTCCCACCAGTTCAATATCTGGGGTATCTGTGACAGGTGTGGTTGACGAGGTTATGCCAGTCTCTCTGTCGGCCACATCTGGTGCATCGAAAGACACGGCCAACTCTTTCGCCTTGCCCAACATAGGTGTGGTTGGAGGGGCCGGTTGCAATGTGATAGCAGTCAGTGTCTCACTGCTTAGTATCAGCAAGGCTGCGACCACAACCAGGCTCAACAAAATAAATCTTTTCACCATCTCGCTCCTTTCGGCCAGTGGCATTCAACTCGACTTTTACCCCAGCACGATTCTTTTCGGCATCTGTCACATCTTGCCAGAATGAAAAAGGCAACACCCCTATACCGCTCAACCTATATCTTTACACCGTTCCCGGTTAACAAATCTTGTTTCCACAGACTCGCCCACAAGTTCATCCACCCATGCCCGAGTATAGTGCAAATTCGCATAGAAGGCAAGACGCTGTATTCACCCTGTGCGCCAGGACTGGTCCACTAATGAAAAAATAGGGGCCTGCGAACTGCAACTGGCTCTCTGCTACTTGCCCTAGAGAGGTTTTTCCCTATTGCTCATCAGGCCAAATCCTAGTTCAGTAAGCAATTATAGTAGTAGGCTCTTGTTCTTGATTTTTCACCGGGCAAAATACAAAGTCCAACAATTGCACGGAATCCAAAACGCTGCTATAATGCCTCTACAGTAAGAGTTTGCAACCAAAAGTCAGTCAAATGAAAGGGGGCATACGGCTATGGCAAAGAAAATAAAAATGTGGCAGAAACTTGGTCCCAAGTTGGCATCAGCCACACCAATGGAAGCTGAGGAAGTTATCGAGGAATTGATCGCAGCCACCAACCAATCACGTGGCAGCATACTGGCAGTCTTGTCAGAATTAGATGTGGTCACCGAGAGAGGCCTCAAGGCGGGCCGTACTGTCAAGATGCCTAATGGCACAATATATCGTCCCATTGGCAAAAGGGACGGCAGTGTCAAGGCTGGCACGCGGCTCAATCCTCAAATTTCCAGGAACGTCAACAATAATTTCAGGGGAGAATGGATCAACGCTTCCAATATTGGCAAGAGTGACGAAGAGATGATCGCCCTATGGAATGAGCTTTATCCTGACGATCCAATCGAAGAATAGGATAAATCTTAGCGGTAGAGCGGTGAATTTCCACTAGTGGAAATCGAAATCTTCACGGTGGAAAAGTTGATTTGCACTAGTGAAAACTTGAATCCTCACGGTGGAAAAGTCGATTTGCACTAGTGCGAATACAAATCTTCACGGTGAAAAATCACCCTGCCAGTCAAACAGCATCAAAACTTATCAACCCTCAATGCACGTCCACGGGAAACGTGTTGTTCCTGGTTGCCGTGGGGCAGATTGTGTGAAACCCTAAAGTGGCAGCCAGGTACCGATGCCCAACTCTAGCGCCCGCCGGTAGATCAGCGGGGCGGTAGCCATGTCGTCCAGGGCCAGCCCCAGGTTGCAGGCCATCGTGCGCTCGGCGTCCGTCTCGCGGCCCGGCTTGCGCCCGGTGACCAGTTCGCCCAGGTCGGCGTGGATGGGCGGGATGTCCTGAAAGTAGCCCACCTCGCGGTAGTGTTCCAGTTGGGGCACGTCGTCGGTGCAGAATTTGTCGGCCTCGCGCAGGGCGTCTGTGTGCCAGTAGGAGTCGAAATCGACCAGCGATGCAAAAGCCCCGGCCTCGAACCAGCCCGGTTTGATGGTGGCGTGTGGTGTGTGCAGGATCGGTCCCGCCGTGACCACGACGTCGCAGCCGGACACAGCTTGCCTTGGCTCCCGGACCGGCACGACCTCTAACCCGAATTGTTCGCTCATCTCTTCCACGTAGCGCCGCTGGACGTCGGCGTCCACATCGTAGGCGAACACGCGCTTGAGGGGCAGTACCACGTTCAACGCCTCCAGGTTGCTGCGCCCCTGCACGCCGCAGCCCAGGATGCCGGCGGTCTCGGAATCGGGCCGGGCCAGGTATTTGGCCGCCACGGCGGTGGCCGCGCCGGTGCGCTTGGCTGTGATCCAGACGCAGTCCATCACCGCCAGCGGGATGCCGGTCTCGGGGTCGTTGAGGATCAGCAGGCCGGTGATGTATGGCAGGCCGCGCCGGTGGTTCTCCGGGTAGCCGCTGACCCATTTCATCCCGGCGGATTCGAGCGCTGGGATATAGGCCGGCATAGCGTGGATAAAGGCGTCGAGCCGGGTGTGGATGCCGGGCTTGGGGGGCATTTCTACCCGCCCCTCGCCCTTTTCGTGGAACATTTTCTCCAGCGCGGCGACGATCTCGGCCATCGTCAGGCCAACGGACGCCAC
>JAAEPW010000757.1 GCA_024232355.1 Chloroflexota bacterium
CAGTTGTTATGACCGCAGGTCACCACCAGGAACGAAAATGACTCAGACCTCTATTTACAAAGCAGCGCCCGATTTATCGGGCTTGCCTCGTTTACGAGGCGCTGCTTTGTAGCCGGGGCGCTTGCCGGCGGGCTGTCAAGCTTGAATAGGAACACAATTGGAACTCTAGCAGGGCGCTCTGAGACATAATTGGAACACTGGAAGGGTATAATAAAGATCAGGGGCTTTACAAATTGAACTGGTGTTTTAGATATCAAGGAGGAAGACAATGAATACATCATCGACATTCAAGCGAGTTTGGATCTCTATCCTGATTTTGGGAGCGTTGCTACTTTTCTTGACCATATCCGACGCCAAGGCGACTGTGGCCACCGAGGACGAGATCATGGGCAACCCAGTCCGTCCGCTGGCGGTCACCGATGTTGCCCAGGGCGGCCCCACCTTTACCGTCAACGCAGACGACGACGTTAACGATAGCCAGTGCGGCACGACTCACTGCTCTCTGCGCGAGGCCATTCTGGCGGCCAACGCTAAAGCGAATGGGGCCAGCCCCGACGCGATACACTTTGACCTCTC
>JAAEPW010000758.1 GCA_024232355.1 Chloroflexota bacterium
AAGCATCAACAGGGACTCAGTCCTACAATTCCAAAATATCATTTTCAAGTTTGCCAGACCCTGGATATGGGATTTTCCATTTGAACGCCAGTAGATATGGGGGTGGATAGAATTGAATATGCATTTTAGCAAGTTAAGGACCGACTCCCTGCTGTAACAACAGAAGTAGAATTTGAATGCTGATTTTACACAAGAAAAAAGAAATAGAATAATGCAGGAGGAGAAAATGAGCGGCAAAAAGGCAGTTTTTCGGTTTGTTCTAGCGTTGAGTTTGGCCGTTGTTGGCCTGGTTGTACTCTTTGGACTTTTGGGAGCTACGCAGGAGCAGGTGCTTGCAGCTGCGCCTCGCCCCGCGATTGATCTCGTGGATAGGTGGGATGCGCCCCGCATGTCTCCACCTATCAATTCTGTTCGGTCGCCAATGGACGCACCACCGGCGGCTCCTTTATACAACGGCATTAGCGCGGCTTCTGTCATCACGGTGTGCAAGCCGAGTGCTGGGCCTTGCGACTATGCCACTGTCCAGAATGCCGTGGACGCCGCAGCCACCGGCGACATTGTCAAAGTTGCACAGGGGGTCTATAACGACGTCCAATTTCCCAACGTGGTGGTCTATATCTATAAAACGCTGAGCCTGCGGGGTGGCTATACCACGACTGGTGTGGCTGCCTGGATGATCTCTGACCCGGATAAATATCCCACCGTCTTGGATGGAGAAAACAGCAACCGGGTGATGATCATTGCCAACGATGTTATTGCTCCGATCATTGAGGGTTTTCACATTCGGAATGGTGTTGCGGATTTTGGCGCTGGTATGTACATCATTGGCGGTTCTCCACAAATACGGCGCAACCGCATCTACCGTAACGCGGCAACCGATTCTGGCGGCGGTATCTATATCGCCGCTTCTGGAAACTCGCCGGTGGTGGAGAACAACTTTATCTATACGAATACGGCAGACTCGAGGGGGGGTGGTATCTATGCCGGTGGCGACTCGCCGTTCATACATTATAATACCTTTGTCGATAACCTGGCGACCAATCAGGGGGGTGGCTTATACCTTATATCCGACTCGCCGGTCGTCAGTGCGTCCATCGTTGTCAGCAACGTTGCTGGAGCCGTAGACGGTGGTGGCGGCATTTTTAACGCTATGCCCACCTTTGGTGGTTCGGTAAAGTACAACGACGTGATAAGCAATGTCCAAGGTGATTTTGTCGGTTTTGATCTACCACGTCCTTTGAACAACCTCGGAGAGCTTCCGCTGTTTGTAAATTTATCCGCATGGAATCTTCGCCTTCAGCCAGGCTCTCCCTGTATCGGTAGAAATAATCCAGACTATTATCCTAGCACCCGCTACCCCGCCGACGATTATGATAGTTTGGCCCGTTCCTTTGGCCCCTATCCGGACATTGGGGCTTCCGAGTACTATACGGGTACGTGCTTTGCACGGGTGGATAGCAGCCGAGTCTATACCACGGTCCAGGAAGCGGTAGACGCTTTCAGCGCCGCCAACGACGAGGAGGTCAAGGTGGCTGGCTCGTGCACCGGCAGTGGCAGCAACGTCGTCTATCTGGACGAATCTCTCACACTGCGCGGCGGCTATACACTGACCAACTGGAGCGTTCCGTATGCGGATACCTATGCGACCGTCTTGGATGGAGAGGGAGCGAGGCGGGTGATCCAGGTCGATGCTATGGCAGCGACGGTAGAGGGATTCCACATCTACAATGGCTATACCTCGGACAGGGGCGGCGGAATTTATATCGAGGGAGGGGTCGACCAAGTATCGCTGATTCGGAACAACTGGATTCACAGCAACACCGTGGACGGTGGTGGTGGAGGCATCTTTATTGGCGGCGGCAGCCCCACGATACAGGGCAACGAGATCTACCACAATGCGGCTCCCGATAGCTGGGGGGGCGGCATCTATATCGACAATAGCGCCGCTTTGATACAGGATAACACGATCTATACCAATACGTCCAAGAGTGGGGGCGGGATGTACGTCCTGGGAACGCAAGCGATCGTAGAGTACAATCGAATTTACGAGAACAGCGCCGTAGCTGGTGATGGAACCGATCAGGGCGGCGGCGGGATCTATGCTTTTGGTGACGTGCTGGTACGGCGTAATGTCATTTCCGGCAACGTTACCTACGATCTCCCGGCGGCGTTTCAAGACGTCAGGGGAGGGGGAATGTACGCCAGGGCCGCCAGCGTCGGTACGACTGATAGGGTTACGGTAGAGCAAAACCTGATCTATGGCAACGCTGTCGTTCACAGTGGATCGCCCGAAGCACAAGGTGGGGGAGTTTACGTCTTTGATCGTATGGTGGCCGGACAGAGCCTGGTCCTCGTACAGAACAATGTGGTTTATAGCAATACTTCCGATCAAGAAGGGGGCGGTATCGGCGTGCGGGGGAACGCGGTGATAGATGCCAACACGGTCTATGGCAACCAAAGCAATAATAATCAAGGTGGCGGCATCGCCAGATATAATGGCGGAGGCGGGGCGGGTGATCCCATTGTCCGCAACAACATTGTTATCAGCAATACCGGTTATGGAATTCACAGCCTGGAGCCGGCTCGCATCACGGTGGATTACAATGACTTGTTGGGAAATACCCTAGCAGACTGCTTTAACGTCGATTGTAATCCGGGAACCAGCACCAACCTCAACGCCGATCCCCAGTTCGAGGACCTGGGTGGCTTTGATTTCCGCCTTCAGGCTGGGTCTCTCTGTATCGACGCGGTGACCGTCATTACTCACCCCGTATACGATTACGACAACTATGCCCGTCCCTTTGGTCAATACGCCGATATGGGGGCGCACGAGTATTACACCGGCGATTGCTTTGCCCGCTTGAGCACCGGCGGCGGGGTCTACACCTCGGTGCAGGCGGCGGTGGACGTAGCGGTCGCGGGGGTGGACGACGTGAGGGTGGCGGGAGTTTGCCAGGGCAACGATGGAATGGCTACCATCGACAAGTCTTTGTCACTGAGTGGCGGTTATACAAAGTCCAATTGGATTGAGCCTACCTATCCCACCATCTTGGATGCCCAGAACGGCGGGCGCGTGCTGACTATATCGGGTGCTGGGGCCACTCCGGTGACCATCGAACGGCTCATTGTCATGGATGGAAGTACTGCTGGCGATGGCGGCGGCATTTATGTCGACTGGCCGCTCAGTCCCACGATTCAGAACGTCATATTTTACGACAATGGCGCGGTCAACGGCGGTGGCTTTGCTTCGTCCGGGGGCAACCCGTATCTGTACAACAATACCTTTGTCGCCAATACTGCTGCTACCGACGGCGGTGGACTTTACCTGAATGGCGGCGCTCCTGTCCTTGGAAACAATATCGTGGTCAGCAACACGCGCGGCGGTATACACATTGCTGGCGGGAGTTTGCCAATCTTGGCCTACAACAACGTGCGGAGCAACACCGTCGGCGACTATGGTGGTGGTTTGAGCGCGGGCGCGACCGACATCTCTGAACCTCCGTATTTCGTGGCTCCGGCTGGCCCGGTCTTTCGTCTACGGTTCGATTCTCCCTGCATCCACGCAGGTGACCCGGGAACTGGGGTGGCGCTGGACTTTGAGGGGCACGCTCGTCCCGACGGAAGCGGGCAAGGGCAGCGCTACGACATCGGCGCCGACGAGGCCATCGACTACCTCGGCGTCAGCTTGGGGCCAGATGTATCGGGCCTGGTTGCTGCTTCTGGGGATACGGTCGAGTACACCCATTATCTGACCAATACCGGCACGCGTGACGATGAATTCTCCATTACGCATACAGTCGAGGTAAGCGGAGGTGATTCGGCGGGCTGGCAAGATCAGGTCACGTACATCTCTGATTATACACTGTCGGCAGACGAGTCATCGCCGGTGATGGTCAGCGTTCAGGTGCCTGGTGGCGTCTCGAGTGGCACGCAGGCGACCATATTTATGACCGCCACTTACCAATCTGGCAGTGACTATTTCTTCGACGTAACCACCAGTACCATCGTCGTCATTGATTCTGCCGACCTGATGCTCGTTAAATCCATCACGCCGGACACCGCCGCACCCGGCGATGCCATCACCTACACGATTAGCTTTTCCAACGTGGGCGCAGAATTGGCGACCGGCGTCGTCATCAGTGATAATGTCCCTCTCAGCGTGACCAACACCAGTGTCATCAGCAGCGGCAATGCATTGTCCCCAATGCTCGTCATCACGCGGCGCGTCAGCACGCGCTACGTGTGGGACGTGGACAATCTCGCGCCTGGCGCGGGCGGCGTGATCACTGTCACCGGCACGTTGAGCGACGTGTTGGCGGCGGGCGTTTTTACCAACACGGCGACGATCGCCACAACAGCGGTGGACGGCGACGCGGATAACAACAGCGACGACGCGGGCGTGGAGGTGCAGAACGTCGCACCCGTGGCCGACGACGACGCCTTTAACGTGGACGAGGACAGCAGCCTCAATCCGCTCGACGTGTTGGACGGCGACACGGACGCCAACGGCGACACACTGACCATCACCACCGTCGGCAATCCCGACAGCGGCGGCGCGGTGGTCAACGGCGGCACAGTCGTCACCTATACGCCCCTGGCAGGCTACGTCGGGGATGAGGTCTTTACGTACACCGTAAGCGACGGCAACGACGGCTTTGATACCGCCACGGTCACCGTCACGGTGGACAATGTCAACGACAACCCCACTGCGACCGACGATTCCGCTACGGTGAACGAGGACAGTGGGGCCAATACCATCGACGTGTTGGACAATGACAGCTATCTGCCCGACCCGGTCGAGACTTTGACCATCAGCGCGGTCGGACAAGGCGCAGACGGCAGCGTGGCGATCACCAATGGCGGAGCCGACCTGAGCTACACGCCGGATGCCGATTTCTATGGAACCGATACTTTTACCTACACCATCGGCGACAGCCATGGCGGCACGGATACCGCCACGGTCACCGTCACGGTGGACAATGTCAACGACCGGCCCATAGCCGTGGACGACATGTTCACCGTCGACGAGGACAGCACTGATAATCCGCTCGACGTGTTGCTCAATGACTTTGACAGAGACGGCGACACGCTGACGATCTCTGCCGTTGGTCCGGTATACAGCGGCGGCGGCACGGCGGTCAACGGTGGCACAGTCATCACCTACACGCCGATGGCAGACTTTTACGGCTATGAGACCTTTACCTACACCATCAGCGACGGTAATGGCGGCTTTGACACTAGCACCGTCAACGTCACAGTCAACCAGGGGCCTGTGGACAACAACCCGCCGGTGGCCGTGGATGATGCAGCCGTCGCCGAGTGGGAAACGCCCGTCACCGTCGCCGTGCTCGATAATGACAGCGACCCCGACAGCGATCCGATCACCGTCACCGCCGTGGGAGCAGCCACAAACGGCACGACAGCATACTCGAACTCTGTCGTCACCTATACGTCTGATGCGGGCTTTACGGGGACGGACACCTTTACCTACACCATCAGTGACGGGGAGGACAGTGACACGGCCCTCGTCACGGTCAATGTGGCCCAGGCACGCTTTGTCATCGACGCCGACGATCCCACAGACGTCATTTTGGACCTACCCGGAGGTTGTAGAACAGATATTCAGGCATCTATTGGAACCGTTCCAGTAGATATGGACATGCTGTACAATGTAGCATCAGCGCCCAGCATCACACCGCCCAATCACGAATTTGTCGGCTGTGCATTCACGTTGGACGCATACCTGGGTGGGATGCGACAAGATGATTTCGACTTTGATACACCTATCTCTGTCACCCTCACGTACGAAGAGGCCAATGTTGCCGGGCTGAACTTGGACACGATGCAACTCTTTGCCAAGGATGATGGCAGCGATGAGTGGTCCACCGACGGCATTACGCGGGAAAGCCTCGACCCAGTTGCTCGTCGTCATACCTCCCGGGTGGCCCACTTGACGCAGTTCGGGCTCTTTGTACAGCAAGAGCCCGCGCTTCGTGTCTTCAAGTCGGTGAACACTGGCGGGCTGGACCCGGTGCCGCTGGGCAGCGTCGTCACCTACACCCTCGTGATCAGCAACAGCACCGATGAGGTTGCCAACAACGTGGTGCTGACCGATCCGCTGCCCTCTGCCGTGACCTTTGGCGATTGGGTGATGTATGGTGGCTCGGCACTGCTGCCACCTCCGGGAACGGTGAACCTGCCGCCTGTCACCATCGAGTGGTCGCCGGGCGACGTTGCCACAGGCGCGGCGTACACGCTCTCTTTCACGGCCCACGTCGTCACCGACACCCAGTTCGCTGGGGACACTGTCGTCAATACCGCCTACGTCATCGCCGACAATGCCGATCTCGACTCGGACTCGGTCAGCTTTGGGATCAAAGGCGGAGAATCGTACATCTACTTGCCGTTGGTAGTGAGGAACGCAGAATCGTGATGCGGAACGGCTAGTCAAAAGCTCAAAATCTAAGGGGTTTTGGTGAACACAACAGCCCCCTGGCCTATTTCTGGTCAGGGGGCTATATTTGTTTTACACTTTTTCGGAGGCACAGGTGCTGCCCAAATAGCACAAAAGCATCAGCCCCCTGCGACCAACATCTTGATCTTGTCCCGGTCGGGAAATCCCACCTGCCGCTCGATCAGATTGCCCTGCCCGTCAAAGACGAGGAACGTGGGTACACCTCTCATGTCGTAACGCTGTGCAACCTCTTGCCCCAACTCGCCGAGTGCGCTCAACCGTACCACCCGCGCTTGCCCTTTTAATTCGCGTTCCAGCCTATCCACGATAGGCTTGGCTAGCAGACAAGGCGTTCAGGTATTGGTGTATACCTCAACAACCACCGGCTCGCCCTGGCCCAATACCTCGTCCAGCCCGCCGATGCGCGTGGCGCGATTGCGGAGCAACAAAAAGAGCAACAATATGATGCCCCATACTGCCAGGGTTCCCAAATTCGCTTGTAAAAACTCGATCATAACAAAGCCTCCAATCTCTGGCGCAACACGTGCGCCGGTTGCGCACCCATCACGCGATCCACTTCCTGCCCGTTGCGGAACAAGAGCAACGTCGGGATGCTCATCACGCCGTATCGCTGGGCCGTCATCTGGTTAGCGTCCACGTCCAGCTTGGCGACTACCGCTCGCCCGGCGAACTCTTGCGCCAGTTGATCCACTGTCGGCGCGAGCATTTTGCACGGCCCGCACCAAGCGGCCCAAAAGTCAACCAGCACAGGGGCACTGGCTCCCAGCACCTCTTGCTCAAAATTGACGTCTGTCACGATCAACGGTTGCCCGCTGCCCGACGGCGTGCTTTTTGGGGATGATTTCTTTATCGTCGGTCTCGGCCCGCGCTCTAGCAAATACTCGACCCACGGGCGCAACGCCTTGGCGCTGGGCATCCCCTTGGCCCGCGCCACCATCGTCCCTTGGCGGAAGAATAGGAATTGGGGCAGCGAGTCTACGTTGTGTTGGCTGCGCGCCTGGGGCACGTCGGTCACGTCCAGCTTTATGATCAGCGCCTCGCCCGCATACTCGCGGGCGGTCTCTTCCAGCACAGCATCGAGCTGCTGGCGCGGCATCACCTGTGCGGACCAAAAGACCGCCACGGCTGGGTGCGGGGCCTGGAGCACTGCGCGCTCAAAGCTGGCGTCGTTGGCATTGATCGGCGTGTCGTAATGTACCATGTTGTCACCTCTCATTCTTGTAGGCAATTATACCATTGTCCACGTTTTAGAAAAAAGTGTACCAGAGAACCATTGGTTCCGTGTTTGATTTTCATCAGAATTGCATTAACGTTTTCACTACCGGACACTTTTTTCTTCAGCCACGAATTACCACGAATGTGGGGGAAAAATTTGTGAAAATTCGTGCAATTCGTGGCAAAAAAATTAACATATCCCGCTCGTATGTGAAAAGTGTCCGGTAGCAAATTAACGTTTTGGGCAAGAACGACTTGACAACTCGATGTCTTGGGTTATAATGCGCCCCGCAATCTTATGAGGAGGTTCTACATGCGCAAGGTAGATTTCATGATCAGTGCAGTTCGGTCTCACAATTCCAGTGAGGGTCTACTGCCTTGTCGCAGTGCGCCTGTTTTCTGAGGATTTAACCTAAATCATCAAAGGCCGGGGCGCGCGACGCCCCGGCCTTTTCTTTTCCATACTGGTATCATTAAAAGGCCGTGGGCATAACCCACGGCCTTTTTTTATTTGTGATTGAATGCTTTACAAAATGGAGAATGAATAATGTCTAAAATATCGCTATTATCTGAGAACTCGAGTCGTCCGGCAGCCATGGACGATTTAAAAGCTGTTGCTACTTTGTACAATGCTTGTTCCACCGAACAAGTCGGTAGAGCACTGTGGGACGAAACCGAAATACGATCTGATTGGAAAGTGCCAGACTTTGACTTTGATACCGATACACGAGTTGTGCTCGCGCCCAATGGCGAATTGGCGGGCTATGCGAGTATATGGGACCGAGCACCGCACGTTCGCTCGTTTGCCGATGTGTACGTGCACCCCGCGCATACGGGACGGTCCATCGGCACTTTTCTCGAACAGTGGGCTGATGAGCGCGCTTGTCATACGATCTCTCAAGCACCGGAAGGTGTCCGCGTGGTACTTCAGCAGCGCGCGTTCAGTTCCAATGTTGCGGCTCAAGCACTGCTGCGACAGCGTGGATATCGGTTGGTGCGTCATTTCCTCAGCATGGCCATAGAGATGGATGCACCACCGCCAGAGCCGGTTGTGCGTGAGGGGATCACCATCCGGCACTTGAGGCGTGACCGGGAGGCTCGGGCTCTCGTCTGCGCGCGGCGGGACGCCTTTAAGGACCACTGGGGACACGTGGAACAACCTTTTGAGGAAGAGTATGCGCAGTGGGTCACCTGGATGGACGATGACCCGGCCTTTGACGAGTCTCTATGGTTCGTGGCAATGGATGGTGAGGAGATTGCGGGATTTTCGTTGTGTTACGATATCACAGGCGAAGGCCCCGACGTGGGCACAGTTGCATCTCTGGGCATACGGCGGCCGTGGCGGCGGCAGGGAATCGCGTTGGCGCTGCTTGGTCACAGCTTTGCCGAGATGTACCGGCGTGGCAGGACCACGGTCACTCTCGGCGTGGATGCGTCGAGTCTCACCGGCGCCACTCGCCTCTATGAGAAAGTCGGGATGCGCGTGCGGCATCAATCTGATCGATTCGAAAAAGAACTGCGTCCGGGCAAGGACCCGAGTACGCGGTCTATACAAGAGTAGGAAAACGAGGAGAAGAACATGTTAGTCACTTTACCCGAGGGCTTTGCGACCCGTCCGGCGACGATGGACGATCTAAAAGCTGTCGTTGCTTTATACAATGCTTGCTCTATCGAGTACATCGACAGGGCATTGGTAGAAGAAACCGAAATGCGAGCCAATTGGAAGATGCCGCACTTTAACTTGGAAACTGACACGCAGGTCGTGCTGACGCCCGATGGCGAACTGGTGGGCTATGCCAGCATGTGGGATTACGCACCACACGTTAGTCTTTTTGCCGGGGTGCGCGTGCATCCCGCATACTTGGGTCGATCCATCGGTACTTTTCTGGAGCAGTGGGCCGAGGAACGAGCTCGTCGGTCTATCTCCAAAGCGCCAGAAAGCGCTCGTGTGTCACTCCAGCAACGCGCGTTCAGCACCAATGCGGCAGGCCAGACGTTTCTGCGACAGCGAGGCTATCAGTTGGTGCGCCACTTTCTAAGTATGGTCATCGAGATGGATGCGCCGCCGCCGGAGCTGGTTGTGCCCGAGGGGATCGTCATCCGTCCCTTTGTCCGTGAGCGGGAGGCGCGTGCCCTCGTCCACGCGCTGCGGGATTCCTTCAAGGACCACTGGGGATACGTGGAACAACCTTTTGAGGACGAGTACGCGCAGTGGGCCACCTTGATGGACGATGATCCATCTTTCGACGAGTCCTTGTGGTTCGTGGCAATGGATGGTGAGGAAATCGCAGGATTTTCACTCTGTTACGATGTCACCGGCGAAGGACCCGACGTAGGCACAGTCGAAGAGTTGGGCGTGCGGCGGCCGTGGCGGCGGCGGGGGATTGCCAAAGCTTTGCTTGGTCACAGCTTTACCGAGATGTACCGGCGTGGCAGGACCACGGTCACTCTCGGCGTGGATGCATCGAGCCTCACCGGAGCCACCCACCTCTATGAGAAAGCGGGGATGCGCGTGCGGTATCAATCGGATCGATTTGAAAAAGAATTGCGTCCTGGTCAAGATCTCAGTACGCAGTCTGTACAATAGCAGGAGAACAGAGAGAAGAACATGTTAAACACTTTACCTGAGGGCTTTGTAGCCCGTCCAGTAAAGATGGATGATTTGAAAGCAGTGGTCACGCTTTGCAACGCTTGCTCGATGAAAGAGATCGGCAAGCGGGTACTGGAAGAGAACGAGTTGAAGACCGAATGGAATATGCCGACCTTAAATCTAGAGACCGATACGCAGGTTGTGCTCACACCAGGCGGCGAGTTTGTGGGACACGTTGTTACGTGGGATTGTGCGCCGCACGTACGTTTTCGGGCGAATGTGTACGTCCATCCCGAGTACAAAGGGCGGCTTATCGGCACCTATCTCCGCCAGTGGGCGGATGAACGCGCTCGACAATCCATCGCCAAAGCGCCAAAGGGTGCTCGTGTGGTGTCGCGATGTAACACGAATAGCACGAATACGGCTGCTCAGGAACTGTTACGCCAGTATGGTTATCAGATCGTGCGCCACTTTTTTAACATGGTGATCGAACTGGATTCGCCGCCGCCAGAGCCGGTTGTGCCCGAGGGCATCCTCATCCGGCCCTTTGTCCGCGAACGAGAGACACACGCCCTCGTCACGGCAGGCCGGGAGGCTTTCAAGGATCACTGGGACTTTATCGAAACCCCTTACGAGGAGGAACTGGCGGAATGGGAAACGTGGATGGATGGTCCCACGTTCGATGAATCGCTGTGGTTCGTGGCGATGGATGGCGACGAGATGGTCGGTTTCTCGTTGTGCTTGGGTATTGTCGCAGAAGGCCCCAACGTGGGTCACGTAGCCGAGCTGGTCGTGCGACGGGCTTGGCGGCGGCGCGGGATCGCGCTGGCGATGCTCCAGCACAGCTTTGGCGAGCTCTACGGGCGCGGCAAAACGGTCGTAACCCTCGGCGTCGATGGGCAAAGCCTCACCGGCGCTACGGCGCTGTACGAACAAGCCGGGATGCGCGTGAGACATCGTGCTATCTGTTTTGAAAAAGAACTGCGTCCGGGCAAGGACCTGAGTACGCAGTCTGTACAAGAGTAGGAGAACAAGGAGAAAAGCATGTTAAACACTTTACCCGAGGGCTTTGTGGCCCGTTCGGCGACAATGGACGATTTGAAAGCCGTGGTTACACTTTGCAACGCTTGCTCGATGAAAGAAATCGGCAAGCTGGTGGTGAAAGAGAACGAGTTGAGGACCGAATGGAATATGCCGTCTATCAATCTGGAGACCGATACGTGGGCTGTGCTCGCCCCCAGTGACGAGCTTGTGGGATACGTTGGCTGGCGGGATTGCGCGCCACATGTGACTTTTTGGGCTAACGCGTACGTCCATCCCAAGTACGAAGGACGCCTCATCGGCACCCACCTCCGTCAGTGGGCGGATGAACGCGCTCGACACTCTGCCATCAAAGCACCGGAGGGCGCCCGCGTGGTATCACGATGCGAGATGCATAGCACAAACATGGCCGCCCAGGCACTGTTGCGCCAACACGATTATAAAGTCGTGCGTCACTTTCTCAACATGGTCATCGAGATGGATGCGCCGCCGCCAGAGCCGGTCCTGCCTGAGGGGATCATCATTCGGCCCCTTGTCCGCGAACGGGAGATGCACGCCCTCGTCGCGGCAAGTCGGGAATCGTTCAAGGATCACTGGGGCTTTGTCGAACGCCCTATCGAGGATGATCTCGCAGAATGGGGAACGTGGCTGGATGATCCCACAGTCGATGAATCGTTGTGGTTCGTGGCGATGGATGGCGACGAGATAGTCGGTTTTTCGTTATGCTTGGGCATCGTCGCAGAAGGCCCCGATGTGGGCCACGTGGCCGAGTTGGCCGTGCGACGGGCTTGGCGGCGGCGCGGGATCGCGCTGGCGATGCTCCAGCACAGCTTTGGCGAGCTCTACGGGCGCGGCAAAACGGTCGTAACCCTTGGCGTCGATGGGCAAAGCCTCACCGGCGCTACGGCGCTGTACGAACGAGCCGGAATGCACGTACGACGTCGTGCTCTCTGTTTTGAAAAGGAACTGCGTCCTGGAAAGGACCTGACGACACAGTCTGCACAAGCATAGGAGGAAAACATGTTAAAGACTTTACCTGAGAGCTTTACGTCCCGTTCAGCGACGATGGACGACATAGATGCCGTGGTTGCCCTGTTGAATGCCTGCGCCATCGAGGAGACCGGGCATCCACAGTTTCGCGCAGACGAGCTGCGCACCGATTGGCAGCGGCCTGGGTTCAACCTAGAGACCGACACGCTGGTCGTGCTTGCCCCCGATGGAGAGTTTGTCGGCTATGCTGTAACGTGGGACTTTGAGCCACATGTGCATATCATGGTCACAGCAGCTGTACATCCAGAACGGAAAAAGCTGGGAATCGGGACTGCCCTCTGCCACTGGATAGAAGCGCGTGGACAACAGTCTGTGCCCAAAGCGCCGCCAGACACCCGCGTGACGTTGAGTCAGGAAGTGTTGAGCGGAAACGAGGCCGCCCAGGAATTGCTGTGCGAACAAGGGTATCAATTTGCACACTACAGCTTGCATATGCTCATCAAGATGGATGGGGCACCGCCAGAGCCGGTCGCGCCTGATGGATTCACGATCCGGCCCTTTGTCCGTGGTCAGGAGGAGCGCGCGATGATCCAGGCGATACGGGAGTCGTTCAGGGGGCATTGGGGGTACGTGGAGGGTCCCTTTGAAGATGATTTGGAGGGTTACGTGCATCTTTTAGACACCCCCGGCAACGATCCGTCGCACTGGTTCGTGGTGATGGATGAAGACGAGATCGCCGGTACATCGTTCTGTTACACCGAGTTGGCCGAGGACCCAGAAATGGGTTGGATTTGGGCGTTGGGCGTGCGGCCGCCGTGGAGACGGCGCGGGTTGGCGCTGGCATTGTTGCAACACTGTTTTTACGCACTCTACCAGCACGGCAAGCACAAGGTCGGATTGGCGATGGACGCGCAGAATCTCAGCGCGACCCGTCTCTACGAAAAGGCCGGGATGCACACGCAACGCCAATACAAGATTTACGAGAGTGAATTGCGTCCCGGCGATGAACCGGGTGGCAGTCTGGAAAAAGTTGAGGAGGAATCCGATGGTCCAACATGAACCCATCGCTCTGAATGCTTCGAACGTTACAAAGAAATTTGTCAAAAAAGAGGGGTTCCGTTGGCCGTGGAAGAAACAAGAGCAGAACGGTAATGGGAGCACGAATAGCAACGGCCGTAAAATGGTCGTGGCGGTGAATGATGTCGGTTTCGAGGTACGGCGCGGCGAGGTCTTTCGCCGGGCCGAAAAGTATGCCAAGCTCACCGGCAAGTTGAGCCGCAGTGGGTAATCGATACCCTCCCGCAGGTTCTGAACCGCGGGAGGGTCAAACAAACAAAATGGAGGTATCCTATGAAAACCAATGATGTAAATCAAGTGCGAGATTTGTTCCAACAGTTTCAGGACAGCTATACTGCCCGCGATCCGAAAAATCTGGACGCGGTTATGGAACTCTTTGTCCAGAG
This sequence comes from Chloroflexota bacterium, assembly GCA_024232355.1. The sequence continues at coordinate 13,775 of JAAEPW010000758.1, forward strand.
CGACGATCTAGAAATAGTCGGCACCGGTGCGGTTGGGGTGGGCACGGGCGAGTGGTGCATGGGCATCCAGGCCACGCGAGAACTGGTCGAAAGCGACTGGGAGTACTGGGGAGATGTCGTGTACGATGTGCTGGGCGCGCGCATCCACGTCCGAGGGAACGTGGCCTGGCTGGCGACGACGGGAACCGTGACGGACGTGATCCTGAATCAAGAGCGCTACACGGGCTATATGGACTATGTCCAGAGCGTGGTCGAGGAGGATGATGACGCCAAAGAAAAGATGCTGGACATTCTCTTGTTGGGCAATGAAGTGCTCGCCGGCATTCTAAAAGGCGAGACCTGCACCTGGCCGTTCCGCTTTACGGCGGTCGCCGTCAGGGACGAGGGACAGTGGCGTTTTCATCAGATGCAGTTTTCGTTCCCGACGACTCGTGCGCCGGATGTGCAGTATAATTAACAATGAATTAATGAACAAATGGGTTTATGATGATGTCATCCTCGGCAGGAGCCGCCCGGCGATAAAGTCGTCGGGCTAAGGAGCAGCGCCCGATGAATCGGACTGCGCCGAAGACAATTTCAGCCCCATTGATGGGGCGCTGTTCCGTAGCCGGGGCACTTTATGCCCCGGTGGCATAGGGCTATCAAAACCCGACGGGATGACTATTCGTATTAGCAAGGAGAGAAACAAAAATGAAACCAACACTTGTCTTTGATGCCGACGATACCCTTTGGGAAAACGAGGCATATTATCAACAGTGCGCCACCGAGTTCGGAGAACTGATGGCGACGCTGGGGCTGGATCCAAAAGAGGCCAAGCACACGTTGGACGACGTCGAGCGTGTGCGCGTCCGCCTGACCGGCTATGGACCAGTCCAGTTTATCGAGAACATGGTCATCACCTACCAGCAGTTGTGCGAGCAGCACGGGCTGCCTGTTACTAAAGAGATAGCGGATGGGGTTAGAGAGATCGGTCAAGTGGTGATGGATTTCCCCATTGTGCTGCTCGACGGCGTGGAGGATACTCTGACCCGATTCAATGGGCACTATCGCCTGCTGCTGCTGACCAAGGGAGACCAAAAAATCCAAGAGGAAAAGGTGACCCGGTCTGGCTTGGCGCACTTTTTCGATGGCGTGCACGTGGTGCCGGAAAAAGACGCGCAGGTGTTCCGCAACCTGGTGGCCGAGTATGGCTTGGAACCGGAGCGGACGTGGATGATCGGCAACAGCCCGCGCTCAGACATCAACCCCGCGCTGGAAGCGGGTATCGGCGCTGTGCATATCCCCCACGCGACCACATGGGTTTTGGAACGACAAGAAATCGCAACATCTGAGCGGGTCGTCATTTTGGATAACTTTGGGGAACTGGTGTCCTTATTTCTCAATGGTGAACAAGAGGTAGAACGAATGACTGAATACAAGATACGTCCCTACATGCCTGCCGACAATGCCCGTCTGGCCGTGATGTGGAACGAAAGTGATGATCAATGGCCAGGCACGTTCACCCAAGGTGTGCCGATGACCGAGGATTTCGTGCGGGAATGGATGGATGAAGAAGTTTGCCTGATTCGTTTTGTGATCGACTCGGAGGCGGATGGCAGCATCGTCGGTTTCGGCTCGCTCTGGGAAACGGTGGGGCAAACGGATGGCTGCCACGTGGAGATGCTCAACGTCCACCCGGCCCACCAAAAGCGCAGCTTGGCCCGCCGTATGCTGACCCGGATGGTGGATTATGCTGCCGACCACGACTACCGCCGGATGACGATCGAAACTTGGCCGGGCAACCTCAAGTCGGTGCCGCTTTATAAAAAAGTGGGCTTTTTCTGGACTCCAGACACTACCGTCTATATGGAAAACTATATCCCCGCCATCCGCCAGTTGGCCGTTGCCCAACGGTTCTTTGAGCGGCACGACTGGTATGCTACCTTTCGGCGCGAACTTGAGCAAGTGGAGGACGACCAGCGTCACCCGGCCACGGGCGATACAAAGGTCTATGCCTTTCGCTGGGAAGCGGACGGCGAGTACCTGGAGGCGGTGGTGGATCGCCTGGGGCAATCACTCGCCGGTCTGGAGACGGCGGATTTTAGTGCGCACACTATCGTGGACGAGAGCGAACCGGCGCAGGGGATCACCTATCCAGTGCGCTGGAAGGTCGTCAACAAAAAAGATGAGCCGGTGGACGTCTCGGTGCTGGCTGAAGGGCAAACTGGCATCAAACTGAATCACCGCTCGTCGTTCACGCTGGCTGCCGGGGGGAAGCGCGTCGTCGAGGCGACGTTTACCTGCGCGGCAGACGCGCCGCGCCTTGATGACGACAAATTCAAAGCAGCACCTCAGATCAAGACCACCCTCGTCGTCGGCGGCGAGGTGGTGAAACTGGGCACCGGTCTGCGCTACCGTCCGGCGGTAGAGATCAGCGCCGAGCCCGAGTTCCCCTCGTTGCTGCCCGGCGAGCCCAAGACGGTGCATCTGCAACTGCGAAACCGCGCCGGACGCCCGTTGAGCGGCACGGTGAGCGTGTCGCCGCAAGAGGGGCTGACGACCGATTGGCTGTCCCAAGAGTTCGAAGCCGAGGACAAGGACTATGTCGGCTTGCCGCTGACGGTGACTTGTGACCAAGCAGGGACCGTCCCGCTGCTCGTCTCGACGACTTTTGCCGATGCGGGCCGCCAGATCACAACCAACCCCCAGCGTATCCCGCTGTTGGTCACGCCCCTGGGCGGTGTCTCGGCGGACCAGGGCACGGACAAGATCGTCGTCGAAAACGATTTTTTCCAATTGACCTGCCGGACCAAGGGGGGAATCTGCCACGTGGAAAACAAGGCGCGCCAGGCGCGCGACGCGATCATCGCAGAAGAGGTCGGCCCGCCCTTTGAGCCTCGGGAACTCCAAGAGAGACAATACGGCCTGGCGCTGAAGCGTGGGCAGGGCTGGGCCAAGGCGACGGTAACGGTCAAGTCGGACCGTTTCCCTGGCCTGACCATTGCCCGCGAGATCACGGTCACCGGATCGCCACTGATGCAAGTGCGCTACCAGGTGACGAATGATGCAGCTACGCCGTCCACATTCAAGCTCAGTCCGCGCCTGCGGTTCGTCGGGAAAGATGTGAGTCACGTCGCGCTACCGCGCAAAGAGCGAGTGGTGATCGAGCGCATGGCCGAGTTTCCGGTTGCGAAAGGCGATATGCCCAAAAAGCCAGAGCTTTTGGCCGAGCAATGGATGGCATTCACGCGTGACGGTCAGGTAGCCGGTGTTGTGTGGAATGGGGATCTGGAAAAGCACGAATTCTGGTGGGAGCGTCTGTTTCTTTTCTTTTCCGAGCGCACGCTAGAACCTCAAAGCGCGACCAATATCGGGCCGCTCTATGTCTATGCCGGGCCGGGCGATTGGCGTGACGTGCGCCGCGTCTGGCAGCGAACAGTGGGCGCAGTGCCGCAACAGCCTGAGATCGTGCCAGAGCCGGATCGCCCGCACGCCTTTGGTGTGTCGCCCGCGCCGCTGGTGACGTTGAACGGCCAGATCGAGGCAAGCCTCTACGCTAACAGCATCCGCAAGCGCGAGATGCAAGGACGCATTGTCATCGAGCTGCCGTCGGGTTGGACGGTGGATCAAGCCGAGTTCCCGATAGAGAGCCTGACTTGCAAAAAGCCATTGGCAGAGACGCTGCGACTGACAGCGACCGATAAGCGAATCGGCGCCGCCGGCGGTCAACTGCGGATAGAGGGTAACCAGTTCGACGAGATTCGTCCCTTCACCATGGTTCGTCTTGGCGATGAACGGGCAGCAGTGCGGGTCGAGGAGATGCAAGAATCCGAGCAGCCGCTCTGGGTCGTCGACAACGGACACAGCGCCTGGACGGTCGCCCCGGCCTATCACGGCGGCGTCACTACCTGGCGCGAGGCTGACAGCGACGTCAACCATCTAATGACGGCCTTTCCCGAAAGCGGCAAACGGGGGTGGCTCAAACCATGGTTCGGCGGCATCTGGCCCATCATCACACCGGTGGGTGACGACGAAGACATCTGGCCTGGCAAACTGCACGAGGAGACATTCACCGCGGCACCGCTCGAGCGTGCCGACGCGCGCGGAATCCCTTGGCGCGGTGTGCAGGTGGCGGCTTCTATCAAGCGCGAGGGCTTTGAAGGGCTCCGTGCCGAGGTCGCCTACCTGACCGTGGGAGGCAGTAACATACTAAAGGTAGTTTACCGGCTGGTCAATGAGACGAGCGTTTACCGGCGCTATACGCAAGGCTTGTTGACTTTCTGCCAGACAGATGGACGGCACCAGGACACAATCCTGTACGGGGAAGGCTACCAGCGCAAGAGCACGGCGCAGATGGCCTTTTCAAAGGTCGGAGCCTGGGGAGCGGCCGTCAATCCAGCAACCGGCCGGGCGGCGGTGATGGTCGGTGCTTCGGGGAAAAAGCGAATGGAGCTGAGCGACTGGGGTGTGGACGGTGGTCATCTGATGTTTTACAACACCATCACACTGAAACCCCACAGCAGCCACGAGATGGTGGCCTACCTGGCCCTGGCCGAATCGCTGGAGGAGGCAGAACGATATGGCAGTATTGCGCTCTGACGAAGATTGCAGAGGTTCTGGTTTGACGAGTAAGAATTAATGTTCAATGCTTCAACAAGTTAGAACACGGATTCCAGGATGTCAACGGATAGTTGATTTCACAGAAAACAAAAGCTTCCGCTGGACTGTGGTCCAGCGGAAGCTCAGGGCTGATCAATCGATCCGAGGGGCACAAGGTACAACAGGGAGTCCGACTTGAGGAATTAACAATTAAACATCTAGATATGCCCAGGTTCGGGGCAGATGCTGAAATGTAGGG
>JAAEPW010000759.1 GCA_024232355.1 Chloroflexota bacterium
CGGATCGCTGTGAAAAGCGATTTTATCTCTGACGTCTCCAGGATTTTGGCTTGCTTGCCCTCGATGCTCGCTTCTACGAACTCGGATACGATGTCACTCGCGTGTGTCCGTTGAGCGTCCAGCGTTGGCTCACCCTCCACGTTGCCCAACCTGCCAGCCAGTTCCAGGGGCACGATGAACTCGGTAGGCCCGCTGACGATGCCCAACAGATGATTGCGCACCATTCCCCCCATGCGTGTCTCAGCCCCGTAACGACTGGCACCCAGGATCACGCGAACGGCGATCAGGAACTCCTCCCACGTTACCGCGCGCAGGGTGATGATGCTGGCAAAGTGCGTTCCGGCTTTGACCGATATGCGCTGCCCCAGTGCGCTGCCTGTAGAGCTGGTTGCCGTCGAGATCGCGTTGAACGTCCGCGTTTGTCGCACGGCCCCGTAAGGCTGGAGCGAGTAGGCGGTGGCATATTTGACGCGGCCGATGATGCTGGCATCAATACCATCTGAAGGTTTAGAGTCGCGCGCCGCGGGTATTGCGCCGCCGAATAGGGTGCAGCGGGGGCAGGCCATGCAAAGAGAGTCTTTTAGGTAGCAGATCGTGTCCGAGTCGTAGACCTTGAGCGCACGTAACATGGCCGCAAAGTCGCGGCTCTCGACGGCCTTTTGTTTCGAGGGTAGAAAAGCCACCCGCTGGGTGTTATCTGGAAAGAGCACTCCGTTGATGTCGCGATTGTCCTCGGTGCGCAGAATGATTTCGTCCAATGTCTCCCGCAAAAGCAGTACCTGGATGTACTGGCGAGCGTGAAGCGGGTGGGGCGTGTCTACAAAGTAGGGTTTCAATGGCTCAAAAGCTGTTGGCATGGTTGTCATTTTTGTTCTCCTTGTATTTGAGTGTTAGCCTGCCGCATTCTGAAAATGCGTCAGTATCTCGCGATTTGTGTGTTGCATAAATTCTGCAAAGTCTGTTTTCGCGCGAGGGTGTTTGTCCTGGTAGTCTCGATTGTATTTTGGCGCTGCAAGTTGCGCGTCCGGATCGCTCCAGGCTGTTTGCAGCGCGGCGTCGTCCGCATAGCGTGTTGCCAGGAACGCGGCCCACCGTTCTCTCATAGTGATGCTGTGCTCGCGCGAACGAAAATACACCGAGTTGACGATGGCTTGCAGCACGTGGCGGCGCGTAAG
>JAAEPW010000760.1 GCA_024232355.1 Chloroflexota bacterium
CGGATCGCTGTGAAAAGCGATTTTATCTCTGACGTCTCCAGGATTTTGGCTTGCTTGCCCTCGATGCTCGCTTCTACGAACTCGGATACGATGTCACTCGCGTGTGTCCGTTGAGCGTCCAGCGTTGGCTCACCCTCCACGCTGCCCAACCTGACCGCCAATTCCAGAGGCGCAATGAACTCGGTGGGTCCGCCAACGATGCCCAGCAGATGATTGCGCACCATTCCCCCCAGGCGTGTCTCAGCCCCGTAGCGACTGGCACCCAGGATCACGCGAACGGCGACCAGGAACTCTTCCCACGTTACCGCGCGCAGGGTGACGATGCTGGCAAAGTGCGTTCCGGCTTTGACCGAGATGCGCTGCCCTAGCGCGCTGCCCGTAGAACTGGTTGCCGTCGAAATCGCGTTGAACGTCCGCGTTTGCCGTACGGCCTCGTAACGCTGGAGCGAGTAGGCGGTGGCATATTTGACGCGGCCGATAATGCTCGCCTTGATCTTGTCCGATGGTTTAGAGTTACGTGCCGCGGGTATTGCGCCGCCGAATAGGGTGCAGCGGGGGCAGGCCATGCAAAGAGAGTCTTTTAGGTAGCAGATTGTCTTTGAGTCGTAGGCGTTGAGCGCGCGCAACATGGCCGCAAAGTCGCGGCTCTCGACAGCCTTTTGTTTCTGGGGCAGAAAGGCCACCCGCTGGGTGTCATCCGGGAAGAGCGTGCCGTTGATGTCGCGATTGTCCTCGGTGCGCAGAATGATCTCGTCCAAGGTCTCACGCAAAAGCAATACCTGGATGTACCGGAGGTCGTGCAGCGGGTGAGGCGTGTCTACAAAGTATTTTTTCAATGGTTTGAAAGCTGTTGGCATGGTTGTCATTTTTGTTCTCCTTGTATTTGAGTGTTAGCCTGCCGCATTCTGAAAATGCGTCAGTATCTCGTGATTTGTGTGCTGTATAAATTCTGCAAAGTCTGTTTTCGTTTGAGCGTGTTCGTCCAGGTAATCGCGATTGTATTTTGGCGCTGGCAGTTGTGCGTCCGGATCGACCCAGGCTGTTTGCAGCGCGGCGTCGTCCGCATAGCGTGTTGCCAGGAACGCGGCCCACCGTTCTCTCATAGTGATGCTGTGCTCGCGCGAACGAAAATACACCGAGTTGACGATGGCTTGCAGCACGTGGCGGCGCGTAAG
>JAAEPW010000761.1 GCA_024232355.1 Chloroflexota bacterium
CAAACATCGTCTCGTCGATGCAAAAAAATCATCGTGGAGCGACCAGAATGTCCTTCGCTGCCAACTTTTCAAGTATGAGCACGTTTTCACCCATAAAACCGGCCAAAATGATAACTTGGCAAGTCGCCCTGCCTTCTAGCTCTGACAAAGCGGTACGACTTTACGAGACAATAGGGCGGTACGACTTTACGAGATTCGACACCTCCTTGTTGCCTCCAACAGCGTAGAATCCGCGCCCCACAAAGGTATGGCTCAAACATAGTGCCCTACCCCCACCATCAACAGGAAAACCACCGCGACCAGAAGAATACCAAACACTGGTATCATCGCCAACTCGGCAAACGCGGGATTGATGCCACTAATGGGCCGGGTTTTGGTGACACCAAGCGCCACCCCTCCCCCACAAAGACGCGTACACTCAACGTGCTGATGAAAGGACTAATCCCCATCTTTGTCACTAGCAGGCCGTTCATAATGCCAATGATCAGACCGGCCAACAGAGCCGCTCCACTTGCCAAAGCGGGATTCGTAAAACGTTGCAAGCCGATGGCGATCACGCTGGTCAATGCTACGACTTTGCCCACCGAAAGGTCAATTCCTGCAGTGACAATGATAAACGTCATACCAACTGCGATGATGCCATCCGTAGCCACTTGCAATAGGATGTTCTAAAGATTGCGCGGTGTCCTTTTGTGACTCAAATTTCTTAAAATCCCTTGACAAATCGTAGGTGGTGTGTTACTATAGAACCGGTTCCAAATGGAACCGGTTCCGCACCATTCACTCAAACACCAGGAGGATTTGTGGCACCCACAACCATTCGTGATGTGGCAAAACGTGCAGGGGTCGGCGTGGGCACTGTGTCTCGTGTGCTCAACGATCACCCGTCGGTGAGGGAGCCGACGCGCCAAAAGGTGCTCCAGGCCATCAGCGAACTCAACTATTCGCCCAACCCTCTCGCCCGCCGTTTGTCCCTGGGCAAAACATTGACGGTTGCCGTCATCGTGCCTTTCTTTACCCGTCCTTCCTTTGTCGGGCGGCTACGAGGTGTTGAATACACCTTGGCCGACAGTGAGTATGATTTGATTCTCTTTAGCGTAGAAACGCCTGACCGGCGCGATGCATATTTTCGCAGCGTGCCTCGGCGCGAACGTGCGGATGGTCTACTGATTATTTCCCTATCACCGCACGATGCCGAGGTGGAGCACTTTTTGCAAGCCGGTGTGCCTACCGTGCTGATTGACGCCTACCATCCTTGCTTGAGCCGGGTCGTGATCGCTGATGTGGATGGCGGACGTATGGCGACCCAACACCTCATCGACTTGGGGCATCGCCAGATTGGATACGTGAGCGACTGGGTGGAAAATCCATTCAATTTTGTCTCTAGCCGCGACCGCTACCAGGGATATTGCCAAGCGTTGACCCAGGCCGGTATTCCCATCCGGCCTGACTATCATCGCCAGGGGGAATATGGCCGCAAGGAAGCGCGAGAACTGGCGTTGGATTTGCTCACTATGCCGGATCGACCTACGGCCGTTTTTGCCGCCAGTGACACCCTGGCTATCGGTGTGATGGAAGCAGCCCGCAACATTGGATTAAAGGTGCCTCAAGACCTTTCCGTCATTGGCTACGACGACATTGAAGTTTCCGAATACCTGCATTTGTCTACCATACGTCAACCTCTCTTTGTGTCGGGTGTCGAGGGTGTCGAGTTGTTGTTTGACTCTATCGCCACTACCCCATCTGCTCCGCAAGAGGTGATTTTGCCTGTCGAGTTGGTTGCTCGGGGTACTACTGCGTCCTTGGCCTGACAAGTTAGCCAGGTCTTTTTTTACCCTGCTTTGGAACCGCTTCCAAACAAGAGGAGAAATTTGTGATTTCAGAACAACCTCGCTCCTTTGATGTCCTCGCCTTTGGTGAAGCGTTGATTGATCTCATATCGGATCAGATGGTGAGTTCTTTGACAGATGCCGATGGATTTCGTCGCTTTGTCGGCGGCGAGGTCACCAACGTGGCGCTCAACGTGACCAAATTGGGGGGACGTGCAGCGTTGGTGGCCTGTGTGGGTAATGATGGGTTCGGCAGCTATATTCGCCAGCAATTGAGCGGCGGTGGCGTCAACACGGATCATGTGCGTGTGACTTTTAGTGCTTCTACTACTGTCTCGGTGATCGCGCGCCAGACAATGACGCCGGATTTCATCATCTATCGGGGAGCTGATGCACGCATTTTTCCTGAAGAGAGTTACCTGGAAGCGATCAAGGCCAGCCGCGTGGTGCACACGTCGGCCTTTGCTCTGTCGCGCGATCCAGCCCGGTCCACCATTCTCCAGGCGCTCCAGACGGCACGGCAGAGCGGTTGCTTGGTTTCACTGGATCCAAACTATCATCCACACATCTGGCCAGACGTAACCGACTCGGATTTTTTAGATATATTGGCAAAAGCGTATCAATGGGTGAATGTCACCAAACCATCGTTGGATGATTGTGCTCGTCTTTTTGGTCCTGGGTTGTCACCAGTCGCGTCTGTCGAGCGATTTTTGGATTGGGGGGCCAAGATTGTGGCTCTGACGATGGGCCGGCAAGGGGTCTTGCTGGCCACAGACGACGGCGACTTTTATCACATCAAACCCAGTGACACAGAGGTCGCCGATGTAACGGGGGCAGGCGATGCCTTTTGGGCCGGTCTGTTGACCGCGTTGCTTGATGATTATTCTCCCAGAGAGGCAGCGTGCTTGGGACAGATCATGGCCCAACTCAAGATCGGAACAGTCGGTCCTATGCCCCAGATGCCCGACCGGGCTGATCTCTATCGACGGTTAGAAACGGTCAAGTACGAGTTGATCACAAATCCATCTCAAAACTGGAGCGTTGATTAACTCACTAGAGTAGATCGGTGAGGAACGAATTGAGCATGGAAAAAATCGCAGCTGCGTTCCATTCGTAAATTGAGGAGGTGATATAGGAAAAAGTATTTTATCGAGTGATGTTAATTGATTTCAAAGATAGACAAAGATATACCTGAGGAGGAAAATCAAATGAAGAACAGAACATTATGGTCACTTTTGGGTTTGTTGGTCATTGTCAGCATTCTGGCAGTGGCTTGTGGCCCCAAACCCACCAAAGTCCCCACAGAAGTGCCGCCAGCCGCCGATGATGAGGAAGCGACACCCGGTGAGGCCACGGTACTAAGTCTGTGGTATCACGGAGCAGGTAACGACGAGGAACGCTCAGTAATCATGCAGATCATTGAGGATTTCAATGCTTCGCAAGATGAGTATGCAGTCGAGATCCAAGACTTTCCGCAGGCCAGCTATAACGAATCTATCGTAGCGGCTGCCCTAGCAGGCGATCTCCCCGACATCATCGATATGGATGGACCGGTGATGCCCAACTGGGCCTGGTCTGGCTATCTCGCACCGCTCGATCTTTCCGCAGGTGCGCTCGATGGTTTCCTGCCCGGCGCGATCGGAGAGTGGGATGGACAGATCTACTCGGTTGGTCTGTGGGATGCGGCCAAGGCGATGTACGCCCGCCGCTCGGTGCTAGAGGCGAACGGGATTCGTATCCCCTCACTCGACGAGCCGTGGACACTTGAAGAGTTTGATGGCGCACTTGAAACTCTGCAAGCCACCGGCGAGTTTGACTATGCCTTTGACCCCGGAATGGCCTGGACCGGCGAATGGTATCCGTATGCCTTTTCGCCCTTTCTGCAGAGTTTCGGTGGTGACATCATCGACCGCTCCAACTATCTGACCGCTGAAGGCGTTCTCAACGGCGATGAAGCTGTTGCCTTTGGTGAGTGGTGGCAGAGCTTGTTTGAACGAGGATTGGCCCCAGGCACGTCTCAAGACGGTGCCGACCGTGACACTGGCTTTATCGACGGCAAGTATGCGCTCCAGTGGAATGGCAACTGGGCAGCTGTCGCGGCGCTCGAAGCCCACGGCGATGACTTGTTGTTCCTGCCGTCGCCCAATTTCGGCCACGGCCCAAAGATCGGTGCCGGATCTTGGCAGTTTGGCATCTCGGCAGACAGCGAGCACCCAGATGGAGCCAATGCTTTCATCGAGTTCGCTATCCAGGAAAAATACTCGGCAGCGTTCTCCGACGTGCTTGGCCTGGCGCCGACAACACTGAGTGCAGCAGCTCTCACAAAAAGCTACGCGCCAGGTGCCCCGCTCGAGGTGTTCTTTGGTCTCAGCCAGGCGCAGGCCATGATCCGGCCTCCCACGCCCGCTTACCTGTCGGCTGCCCTCACCTTTGAGAAGGCTATGGCAGACATCGCCAACGGGGCTGATGTCGTGAATGCTCTTGACGCCGCCGTCGACGAGATCAACGCCGATATCCAGGCCAATGATGGATACGGATTCACTGGTGAGGTTATGCCGCCACCGGCCGACGACGCCACGGCATTAAGTCTGTGGTATCACGGAGCAGGCAACGACGAGGAACGCTCGGTGATCATGCAGATCATCGGGGACTTTAATACTTCGCAAGGTGAGTATGTGATCGAGATCCAGGACTTTCCGCAGGCCAGCTACAACGAATCTATCGTCGCGGCTGCCCTGGCGGGTGATCTGCCCGACATCATCGATATGGACGGGCCAGTGATGCCCAACTGGGCTTGGTCCGGCTACCTGACACCGCTCAATCTTTCTGCTGGTGCTCTGGATGGTTTCTTGCCCGGCGCGATCGGAGAGTGGGACGGGCAGGTCTACTCGGTCGGTTTGTGGGACGCCGCCAAGGCGATATACGCCCGCCGCTCGGTGCTAGAAGCGAACGGGATCCGCATCCCCTCCCTCGATGAGCCATGGACGTTTGAAGAGTTCGATGGTGCACTTGTAACCCTGCAAGCGACCGGCGAGTTTGACTATGCCTTTGACCCCGGAATGGCTTGGACCGGCGAGTGGTATCCGTATGCCTTTTCGCCCTTTTTGCAGAGTTTCGGCGGCGACATCATCGACCGCTCGACCTACTTGAGTGCTGAAGGCGTGCTCAACGGCGACGAAGCTATCGCCTTTGGCGAGTGGTGGCAGAGCCTGTTTGAGCGAGGTCTGGCTCCCGGCACATCTCAAGACGGTGCCGACCGTGACACCGGTTTCATCGACGGCAAATATGCGCTCCAGTGGAACGGCAACTGGGCAGCTGTCGCAGCGCTCGACGCACACGGCGATGACTTGCTTTTCCTGCCAGCGCCTGATTTTGGCCACGGTCCCAAGATCGGTGCCGCATCTTGGCAGTTTGGCATCTCGGCAGACAGTGAGCACCCAGATGGGGCCAATGCGTTCATCGAGTTCGCCATCCAGGAAAAATACTCGGCAATGTTCTCCGACGTGAACGGCCTAGCGCCGACAACGTTGAGCGCAGCAACGCTCACAGAAAACTATGCGCCAGGTGCCCCGCTCGAGGTTTTCTTTGGTCTCAGCCAGGCACAGGCCATGATACGCCCTCCCACGCCAGCTTATCTGTCGGCTGCCCTCACTTTTGAGAAGGCTATGGCGGACATCGCCAACGGAGCCGATGTGGTGAATGCCCTTGACGCTGCCGTCGACGAGATCGACGCCGATATCGAGGCCAACGGTGGTTACGGATTCGGCGAATAAGAATTCGACGAATGGGAATTCGGTGAATGAATCATAAGGTGAGAGCAAGCGACCTTTCTGTTTCAGGTGCTTGCTCTCGCCTCGGCTGTGGGCGGAAACTTTTGCTGGATATTCCGCCCACAGCCCTTGCCCCGCAATTCTAAAATCGTAAGGAGGTATAATGACTACCACAACCAAGGCCAAGGTCCCTTCATCGCCGCGTAGACTCAAAGACCGGCAACAGGAAGCTCGGGCCGGTTGGCTGATGGCCAGTCCAGCGATCGTGCTTTTGGCGGGATTTCTAATCATTCCGTTTATTCTGGCGTTTGTCCTTGCATTCACTAACCAACGGCTCATCTCCCCCAACCCCACAGAGTATGTTGGATTCCGCAACTTTTCCCGGTTACTGACGCTACGGCCTATGACCCTCGATCCCATTGTTGACGAGGCGAGCGGTGCACTGGTACTTGACGAGGAAGGGAATCCCACCTATCCACGCACGCGTGAATTCACTCGTAACAACCCCGAGTACCCCCAATACGACGGCCTCCAGGAATGGAAGTCCTGGAACTGGGGCGATACCCGGTGGGTGTTATTGGCCGGTGACACCGTGTTCATGAAATCGTTGGTTAACACTTTTGTCTTTGCCCTGTTCGTTGTACCGATTCAGGGTGGACTGGGCCTGCTTTTGGCCCTGATCATCAACCAACGGACGCCCGGGGTCAACATCTTTCGCACCGTTTACTTTATGCCGGTTGTCGTCTCGATGGTTGTTGTTTCGCTTCTCTGGCGCTTTATTTACGATGGGCAAAATGGTCTCCTCAACACAGTCCTCGGTTTTATAACCTTTGGTGGCTTTGAGCCGGTTGACTGGCTTGGTGATTCCGCAACTGCCTTGGGGGCGGTTATAACGATGTCGATCTGGCAGGGAGTTGGCTTTCACATGGTGATTTGGCTGGCCGGATTGCAGACCATTCCCTTTTCTCTATATGAAGCCGCCTCAGTCGCAGGTGCCAATGCTTGGCAACAATTCAGACACGTCACCTGGCCCAGTCTCTACAACACTGCGGTGTTTGTGCTGGTCACCATCACTATGCAGGCCTTTGGGCTTTTCACGCAGATTGACGTGATGACCCGGGGCGGCCCCCTGGATTCGACCACGACCGTCATCTTTCAAGCCGTCCAGAAAGGTTTCGAAAAACAAGATATTGCCTACGGTTCGGCGATCTCTGTTGTATTCTTTATTATGGTATTGACCGTGGCGCTCATTCAGCGCTACGCGACGCGGGAGGAAAGCGTATGACAACCCAACAAAATGTGCGAGGTCGCTGGCAAAAGCCGTCTTTTATCATCCGCTACGTGTTAATGACCTTGCTAGGTATGGTTTTCTTTTTCCCGATTGTGTTCATGCTGGTCTCATCGCTAAAACCGGATTTGCAGCTTCTTCAAGATTCTTCGTCTTTTCGGGCCTTTTTACCGGTTGGAGACATCTCTTTCCAGAACTATACAGAGGCGTTCGAGCGGGCACCGGTGACCCTTTTCATCTTTAACTCGGTTCTGGTCACCGCGGTCACCGTGATCTTGGGCCTTTTTGTGAACTCGTTGGCAGCCTTTTCGCTCGCCAGCCTCCGTTGGAAGGGGAAGGATATTGCGCTTTCAGTGGTCATTGCTACCTTTATTGTGCCGTTTGAGACCATTGCCATCCCACTGCTGCTGGTTGTCAGTCGCCTGCCCTGGATCGGCGCTGAGGGCTTGAGCCAAGGGTGGCTCAATACTTATCACGTGCAGATCATTCCCTTTATCGTTGATGCTTTTTCAATCTTTCTCTTTGTCCAGTTCTTTAAATCGCTGCCAAAGGAACTGATCGAGGCGGCCCGGATTGACGGAGCGAGTTGGTTCCAGATCTACTTGCGGGTGTTCGTTCCGATCTCGGGTCCGGTATTCTCCACCGCCGCCATTCTCAGGGGCCTCAACATGTGGAATCAGTACCTGTGGCCCACTATGGTGGTCCAGGCCGAGCAGTACCGCCCGGTCATGGTCGGCCTCCAATATTTCTTTTTGCGCAATGTGGCCTGGGGAGAAGTGATGGCCTATCTATCGACTATCACGATTCCGATACTCATCCTGTTCCTGGCTCTCCAGCGCGCCTTTGTCGAGAGCATTGCATCGAGCGGGATCAAGGGCTGATTGCGGCTGAATATTCCAACCAACAAGGACAGAGACATTCTTATACGTGATGAGTGGTATAAATGCACTCATCACGTATCCTTGTCGGAGGAGATGCTAAAATGGCATTAAGGTTACCAGATAAATGGGTGTGGGACTTTTGGTTGGCCCAGGATGGGCCGGACTATCATATATTCTATCTCCAAGCGCCGCGTTCGTTACAGGACGAGAGCCTGCGCCATTGGAATGTGTCGGTTGGTCACGCCGTCTCCCAGAATCTTTGTGATTGGGACATGTTGCCCGACGCGTTACATCCCGCCTCCTCACCAGCCTGGGATGATTATACGACCTGGACCGGCAGCATCATCCAACACGATGGGCTGTGGTATTGCTTTTATACGGGCAGTTGCCGGGCCGAGCAAGGAAAAATTCAGCGCGTGGGTCTGGCCACGTCAGTCGATCTGATCCACTGGGACAAGCATCCGAACAACCCCCTGATTGAAGCCGACCCGTGTTTCTACGAACAGCTTGACTTGAATCTGTGGTATGATCAGGCCTGGCGCGATCCGTGGGTGTTTCGGCATCCAGAAACCGGTGAATTTCACGCCTATATCACCGCCCGTTGCAACTATGGCCCCGCCGACGAACGAGGTGTTATCGCTCACGCCCATTCAAGCGATTTGCTGCATTGGCAAGTCCTCCCTCCGGTGACCGAACCGGGGCAATTTGGACAACTAGAAGTGCCCCAGCTAGTCTTCATTCGGGGGCGTTACTATTTGTTTTTCTCTACGAGTTCTTTGATGTATTCCGCCCGGCGTTTAAAGCAAAGCACACGCATATCAGTAACCGGCACCCACTATTTCGTTGCTGATGCCCCACTCGGCCCTTTTGATTTCTCCACGGATCAATTTTTGGTTGGCGATACGGCTGGTTCTTTGTATAGTGGCAAGCTGGTACAAGGTTCCGGCGGGGAATGGCTCTTGTTCGCTTTTCACAATTTCAATGACAAGGGAGAGTTTATTGGCGAGATTTCCAGTCCCCTCCCTGTCAAAATAGACAGCCAGGACAATGTCATTGTCAAAAAAGATTCATACAGCACAGCATCCAACGCCAAGGACTAGTTTATGATGAAACCATCTATCGATTATGCAGCAAAACATCGAGCGTTTCTGGCCGCGCACCGAAAGCATATACTGATGATCACCAATCACGGTGTGCACCAATGGCGAGTCGTTCCCGGTCTCCCAGACACGGGCGGGCAAAACGTGTTCGTGAACCGTTTCACAGGGGAATTGGCAAGACTCGGTTTCAAGGTTACAATTGCAAACCGTGGGGGGTATCCGCACCCTCGTACCGGCGAACGGCAGGAGGGACTGCATTACAAAGACGAGCGACGGCGCATCCTCTACATTGACGACGGAGGAACCGAATTCATCCGCAAAGAGGATATGGGCGAGCGGATTCCCTGCCTAACCGAATTGCTGGCAGGGTTTCTCAATGCCGAGGACACAAAGATCGACTTGATTCTCTCTCACTATTGGGATGGAGCCCTACTCGGCATCATGTACAACCGTACACTTGCAGAGCAAGTAAAGCACGTCTGGATTCCCCACTCGCTGGGAATCATCAAAAAGCGCAACGTCTCGCCGGATCGTTGGGATGGTTTGCGGGTGGACGAACGTATCGCCGTCGAGCGGGGGATGATTGAAGAAGAATTTGACGGCATTGCCGCTACATCGTCCGTGATCAGGCAAGCATTGGAAGAGGATTACGAGTACGGGGGAACGACTCTGTTTTTGCCCCCTTGTGTGGACACGGAGCGATTTTATCCACAAGAGATGTCAGACAAGCACGAGGTTTGGGAGTTTCTGAGTCGACGGTGTGGACTGTTGTCGCGAGAGGTGCGGGAATGCAAAATTGTCACCGAGATCAGCCGCACCGATACCACGAAACGCAAAAACGTGCTAATTCAAGCTTTTGCCATCGTCCAGCAGAGTGTGCCGGATAGCCTGTTGATCATCTCGATAGATGATAGCAAACAAGAGTTGGCTAAAAAACTCGAGGGTTTGATCCGCACGCTCCCGGCACAGGTGCAGGAGCACATCGCTGTTATAGGTTCTGTCTGGGACATACTGCCAGCCCTGTACGCCGTGACGGACGTGTACTGTACCCCCTCTGTGATGGAGGGTTTTGGCATGTCGGCGCAGGAGGCAGCGGCTACGGGCGTTCCCGTCGTGGCGAGCCACCTAGTGCCGTTTGCGACCGAATATCTGTTGGGACAGAGGAACCTGAAAAAGGAAACGGATAACCAGTCCGTAAAGCAAGGAGATGGTGCGCTCATCGTCCAGGCAGATGACGTGGATGGGTTTGCGCGCGCCCTGGAAATTCTGCTGACCGACGATAACCTACGCACCGAGATGGGACAAAATGCCTATCGCATCACCGTTCCCTATTTCACCTGGCAAAATCGAGTGCCCGCTTTTCTCGACGAGATCGGCGAGAGCCTGCGCTTGGAGTAAGGACGTTTATGAATCAACATCTTGACCGCAAGACGCTGAACCGGATACTCCGAACAGAGGATGTTGAAACCCTATCCTCCTCTGAACTTTTGGGATTGGTCAAGAAAGAGATTTCCCAATTTCTTCCCGACGGTGTCTGCCAAGTGGACCCCAGGAACGGGGATCATATCCTGTTCACCTCGGCGCGGGGACACCGGCCTCACGATAACGCGCCAGAGGCACCAGGCAAAGCGCCGGTGGAACGCGAGTGCGTCATTTGCCAGGGCAAAACGACCGCCGTCGTGGACATCGCCGATTTGAGCGAGGGATTCACCTTTATCAACGAGAATCTGTTCCCGATCCTCTACCCGTTCAAAGTCAATCACTCGGAGCAGAGCTTGCAGGGACAAACCGCCTCTGGACTCCATTTTGTTCAATGGACGTCGTCGCTGCACGACAGAGACTGGGAGAATATGCCCCTGGCAGACTGCACCGTCGTCGTGCAGCGATTGGCGGCTCTGGAGAGGAAACTGTTGGCCGACTCCAGAGAGCTTTTTCCCGTAGCCGAGCCGTGGGTCAAACAATCCGGATACCGCTACCACGGATTTGTGTCCATCGTCAAGAATTACGGTCATCTTGTCGGGGGATCTCTGGCCCACGGGCACCAGCAGATCGCTCTCAGCAACGTTCTGCCCAAGCGGATTCTGGATGACTGGCGCTTTAAAGAGGAACAAGGAGAGACATTCTCGGCATACCTGATGCATGAGAATCCCACAGATCTGCTCGTCCGGGATTACGGCCCGATGATACTCGTGGTGCCGTACTTTATGCGGCGACCCTACGATATGCTGCTCCTCGTAAAGGACGTCGGCAAACAACACATCCACGATTTGACCAGCGCCGAAATCATGGCAATGGCCGAGGGATGGCGTGACGCGGTTCGGGCGATGCGCGCAATCATGCCCCAAATTGGCCGCGAGATCGCGTACAACGTGATCGTCCATAATGGGCCAGGGGCCGGTCTCTACGTCGAGTTCCTTCCCTACGTTCAGGAAATCGGCGGGGCCGAACACCTGGGATTATTTGTTTGCCAGGGAGATCCAACGAGCGCGGCTGCCTGGCTGCGCGAGCACCTGGCAAGGTGAAAGGACGAGAAGGTATGTCCATCAAGAACCAAGTGCAATTGATCACCTATCCCGACTCTTTGGGAGGAGACCTAAAAACCCTCTATGAACTTGTCTCCAAGCATTTGGCAGACATTTTCAAGGGAGGGATCCACATTCTGCCTCCTTTCCCTTCGTCGGGAGATCGAGGCTTTGCTCCCCTGACCTATTTGGAAATCGAAGCAACGTTTGGCAGCTGGGAGGACATCAGGCGCATCGGCGAGAACTGGGACGTCTTGCTCGATCTGATGGTCAATCATATTTCGCGGCACTCGCCATATTTTCAGGATTTCTTGAAAAAAGGGCGCAGGTCCAAGCACGCTGACATGTTTATCACGCTGGACAAAGTCTGGCCGGATGGCGATCCTCCCCAAAAGGATGTGGCCAAGATATTTCTGCGCAGGCCGGATCATCCATTTTCCGATATCCTCATCGAGGAAACCGGTCAGGTGGAAAGGATTTGGACATCCTTTGGCAAAACGGCGGTGTCGGAACAGATCGATCTGGATGTGCATTCGGACGCGGCCCAGAATCTACTCGTCGATTTCCTCACCTACTTGAGCCAGCAAAACGTCAAGATCGTGCGGCTCGATGCTGTGGGGTATGTGATCAAAAAGCCGGGGACGAACTGCTTTTTCATCGAGCCAGAGATATACGAGTTTTTAGAGTGGATAACGAGCGTGGCCGATTCTTTGGAACTGACGTTGCTTTCCGAGATTCACGCGCATTATTCGATCCAATTCAAACTGGCCGAACGCGGATACTGGGTGTACGATTTTGTTTTGCCCGCGTTGATCCTTCACACCTTGCTAAAGGGGTCGAGCCAAAAGCTGCGCGACTATCTCCAGGTGTGCCCTCGCAAACAAATCACCATGCTCGATTGTCACGACGGTATTCCCACCAAGCCGGATATGGACGATATCCTAGAGATGGAAGAATTGAGGGAAATCGTGGACATTTGCGTCCGGCGCGGGGCAAACCTCAGCCGTATTCTGTCCTCATCTCACAAAGCCCCAGACGGCTTTGACGTCCACCAAATTGGGTGCACATATTATTCTGCCCTTGGCTGTGACGATGATGCCTATATGGCAGCCCGAGCACTCCAGTTCTTTGCGCCGGGCGTGCCCCAGGTCTATTATGTAGGTCTGCTGGCTGGTGAGAACGACTATAAAAGTATCAGGCAAACGGGCGAGGGACGCGCCATCAATCGCCACAACTATTGCATTGAGGAAGTAGAGCACGCCCTTGAGAAAAACGTTGTGCAGAGATTGCTCAAGCTGATTCGGTTTAGAAATGACTATCCGGCTTTTAACGGTGATTTCGAGGTTTTAGATTCTGATGATAGCGAGGTTCACCTTTCTTGGCAAAAGGGGAACAAGAGTTGTTCCCTGACCGTAGATTTGAACTCGAATCAGGCCGTAATTGTGTACGCGGACGAGATCGGTGGGATGGCAGAATACAAAGTGTAAAGGAGACTTTTCTCAAGCCGGGGAGTAGAAAACAAGAAAATCTCGCTTCGCTCGTAGCCCCCGTCTCGGGGGCGCCGCCCCGGGGACGGGGCTTGGAGCGTTTATACTTTCCTATACTACAAGAAAGCTTCGCAGCCGTAGCCGCGATTTCCATATCGCGCGGTATGGAAACCGCGACTACATTTTTATACTTTCCGATAATACAAGAAACCAGGTTCAAGACAACCAAAGGTTGCACAAGAACCTGGTTTTTTCTCGATTGGGAACGCGCTTTATTCAGAACCCTCAGCTTGAAGCGCGCGCTCCATCGTCGGGATGTAGAGTCGTTCGGTGTACTCTTTAACCATCCGACGGGTGCAAAAGACGGGCACCGACGTGCGGATTGTCTCTTTCATCACCTGAACCCAACCACGGGGCACGTCGTCTGCATCTCGTTTGTAGAATAGTGGCACAACTTGCTCTTCGAGCAGGCGGTATAACGTGTCCGCATCGGCAACGTCCTGGAGCCAGGGATCGTCGAGTTGTTGATCCGATTCAATCGCCCAGCCGTTGGCCCCATTATATCCCTCGGCCCACCAACCGTCGGGCACGCTCAGGTTGGGAATACCATTGATGGCTGTCTTTTGACCACTGGTGCCGCTGGCCTCGCGGGGACGGAGGGGGGTGTTCAGCCACACATCTACCCCTTGCACCAGGTAGCGGGCCACTTGCAGGTCATAATCCTCGATAAAGGCGATGCGGCCTCCCATAGCCGGGTCCTTGGCGGCGTGATAAACGTGCTGGATGAGCCGCTTGCCCCCATCATCAGCAGGGTGGGCTTTTCCGGCAAAGATGAACTGGACAGGCCGGCGTTGGTTGTGCAGCAGTTGTTTGAGACGCTCCTGGTCTTGAAAGATGAGCGTCGCGCGTTTGTACGTGGCAAAACGTCGTGCAAAGCCAATAATGAGGGCGTCGGGGTCGAGGAACGTCCCGCCGCACAACACTTGTTCCGCATCCAGCTTTCTGGCGATGCGTCGCCGTCGTGCCCGCTCGCGGATCAGGCTGGTCAGCTTGCGCTTGAGGTGTCGGTGTGCGGCCCACAGTTCGTCATCAGGCACGTCGAGGATGCGTTCCCACAGCACTGGGTCATCATGTCGATCAATCCAATCGGGACCCAAGTATTTGCGGTAAATCTTGTTCATTGCCCCGCCGACCCATGCTGGCACGTGAATGCCGTTTGTGATGTGTGAAATGGGTACTTTTTTCTCTGGTGTATCAGGCCAGAGGGGTTGGAACATGCGGCGCGATACCTCGCCATGCAGTTTACTCACGCCGTTGCACAACCCAGACATGCGCAAGGCCAAGACGGTCATGTTGAAACCACCCTCATAGCTGCCCAATTCCATAAACTGCTCTCGGCTCAATCCCAGGTGAGGCCAATAGGTGTGAAAGTATTTTTCCACCATGTTAAAAGTAAAGACGTCGTGCCCAGCTGGGACTGGTGTATGGGTGGTAAAGACCGTCGAGGCTTTGACTACTTGTTGGGCCTGCTCGAACGATTGACCGGCCTCCACACACTGGCGCACGCGTTCCAGCACCAAGAAAGCCGAATGCCCCTCGTTGAGGTGATAGACGAGCGGGTCAATCCCTAATGCCTGCAAAACCCGTACACCGCCGATACCGAGAACGATTTCCTGCTGGATGCGCATCTCCCGGTCACCGCCGTACAACCGGGCGGTGAGTTCTCGATCCCAAGGCGCGTTCAAGTCGTTGTCCGCATCCATCAAGTATAGATTCGTGCGCCCGGCCTGGACGTGCCAGACCTGCAAATGCACGGTACGATCGCCTACTTGGACTGGCACAAAGAGGCACTCTTCATCGTCACACAGAACCTCTCGAATGGCTACTTCTTCCGGGTTGAAACGAGGATAGATCGCTTCCTGCCACCCATCGTGGTTGATGTGTTGGCGAAAATAGCCCAAGTCGTAGAGGAAACCTACAGCGACAAAGGATAGCCCAATGTCGCTGGCTTCTTTGCAGTGGTCGCCCGCCAGCACGCCCAACCCACCAGAATAGATGGGGAGTGATTGGTGCAATCCAAACTCGGCAGAAAAGTAGGCGATGGGCCGAGTTGTCAGGTCGGGGTACTTGGTTGAGAACCAGAGGTGCCCGTTGTCCAGATCGTAATCGAGCGCCATTAACACAGCATCGTATTGGAGGAGAAAGACCGGATTGGCGGCCAATTCTTCTAGTTGCTCTAGCGATATTTCCAACAGCATCTTGACTGGGTTGTGACCGGTACTGCGCCACAACGGATAGTCCATCATCTTGAATAGATCGCGAGCCTTGCGATGCCAACTCCACCAAAAATTGTATGCCAACTCCTCCAGACGCGCGATGCGCTGGGGAATCTTGTTCGATAGCGAAACAGTTTCAGTCTGCACAGATTTTCCTCCCGGGGTAGAATTAAGCTAGTTGCGTCAGGGCGCCCTGACTAGGATGATAATCAGTACGATAATGGTGACGACGGTGAACTCGATCAGGGTCGACGTACTCAAGTGTTCCAAGAGGTATTGGTGAGCTACGTTGACCACAAAGTAAAATATGAGCAGCAGGAACAATCCTCCGGCCCAAGCGCTGATTTGCCAATAGTTCAGGACCCAAGTGCTTTCGCCAATGATGAGACCGACAATACCCGCAAACAGTACCACGCGCCCAAACTGTGTATCTGCCACGCTCAACAGGTCGAGTGCCAACAGCGCGGCTGTAAACATCATCAGTGTGCCGGTCACTAGGCTGCGCGTGCGGGTTTGATAAATAGTGGCAAACAAGATAAAGGCCAACAAATAAGTCAGCATATTGAGGGCTAGCCTGGCCCTCGGGTAACCGGGGTCTTGCGGAGAGACAACTGTGTATTCGGCAGAAACGATCAGGCTAATACTGATACCGGTCACGAGCAACCCCAGAATCCATAGGGGCCATATATAGATGTGAGACAGCGTATAAGCGGCGAGCCCAGCCATAATGCCGGGCAGAATCCACGAGATGTAAATGGGACGTCCGGGATACTCTTCCAGATGTGGATGGCCGTGCAGAATGAGGTTGGTGCCGGTGCAGACTAGGCTGACCATCAGTGAGGTCAGCAGCCAAGTTCCAGTAACGCGGATCTCTAACGGCGACCCCAGAGGTTGCAGTTTCCACGTATGTTCGGGCAGCTCGATAAAGCGAAAGAGCACACTGCCTAAAAGAAGCACCGCCACTAATACACTCAGGCGGTTGCGATCTAGTGGTTTAATGATTTCTTGCATCGGGGTGCATTCTACCGTTAGGGGAGGGATTTGTCAAATGACTCGTTATGCGAGTATGAGGTCGTTTTTCCTTTGCGGCCAGACAATTTTCACCAATTATTCCTCTACATTCGTGGCAAGAGAAAAAAGGCAGTGCCGCAAAAGTCACTTGGAGAAAATAGACAGAAAAAGGATTTCATGGCAAGATGTGGGCCAAGACCCATCATAAGGAGATGCTATGAAAACCCGAAAAGAATTGCACCCGCAAGTAAGAAAAGTGTACA
>JAAEPW010000762.1 GCA_024232355.1 Chloroflexota bacterium
CACATCTGCCGAAAATTCCACAAAACTGGCGGTAGCTAACTGGCAAACTAATGGATTACTAGCGAAACGCGAGGTACCCTCACTGCCTAGCAACGAAAACAAAAGGCGGGTTTTGTACTCATCTGACAGTGGGTGATCGGGTCCACGTTGGGCGTCGATCCAGTAGACGTAGTTGTCGTAGCGCATCCACCACGTTCGGAAGTCTGGCTGCTCTCCTGGATGGTCCCAGTACGGCGGCGGCAGCGGGAACTGGACGCGTGGCAACTCTGGCGGCGGCGGCGGTCCGGCGGCGCTCGTTCCAGCAGTTGTAGTCATCGTTGTCGCTGTCGTTCCGGTCGCGGTCATAGTTGGGGGCGTCATCGCGGATGATCCGTGCAGGTCCTTAGATTCGCGACGCAATTGAAGGATTGTGGACTTGGGGGCCATTCCAACAAGTCTCGATGACAGAGCAATAAAGGGCGACTTGTTTACGTGCAGGCGAAAGAAGACAGTGACACAAAATCCCACAAGGGAACGATGGGAAAGAGCAGGCGCGACACACAACAATACGCAAACTTCCTAACTGTGTGCCTGCTCAA
>JAAEPW010000763.1 GCA_024232355.1 Chloroflexota bacterium
CATCGTCAAACTGGACAGGTACAGGTGCCTGTTTTCCCGGAGTGTATGGAGTGATTCCGGCGTACCGTGCCATTCCCGCTCGGCGAAATGGGCGCGTTCAATGTGCACGGTGATGTCGTGCTGGGGCATACGCTCCAGGTCGACCAGGAACAGCCCATCGAGGTTGCTCTCGGCCTCGCCGATGATTTCTCCGGCGTCTAGGACGGTCACGCGCGCGTCACTGACCGGCTCGCCCTGGGGGTCGAGCAGGCGGCCTTCGACGGTGGGGGATTCTTCGCCCGCGGATAGTGGGACGGGCAGGGCCAGCAGGGCAACGAGCGCGATTGTGATGGCGGTTAGTGTTAGAATTGTTCTCGAAATTCGGGATTGAAATATGGGCAAGCGTTTCACCTCCAGTGTTATAAAGTAGATTGTACTGTACTTTGGGAAAGGTGGCAAGCTGTTCGATGCTTTACAGCGAGGCGAAATCTTAAAAGGATTCCACTTTTATTCACTTTGAGCGTGATTGTTTTGTCCAGGGGCAAAGTGCTAGAAAGGAACCCCGGGGCAGCGCTTCAATTGGATAGAAACAATACAAGCACTGTTTCTGAACAACACCTTACTTGCCAGTGCCGCTGGTCAACCCGCGTATCATTTGTTTGGAAGAAATGATGTACAGAATCAGTATGGGCAACATTGCCAAGGTCAATGAGGCCAGTATTGCGTTCCAGTCGCTGACAAACTGTCCCAGGAATTGTTGAGCGCCTAACGTGACTGTCTTTGTCCTTTCGCCTGGGGCCAGGATC
>JAAEPW010000764.1 GCA_024232355.1 Chloroflexota bacterium
CATCACCAACGAAGCGGGCCAGGCCGACTATCCCGCCTACTGGAGCAGCACCACCCACGCCAATTGGACCGCCCACCCCGGTGCAAACGGCGTTTACGTCACTTTTGGCCGGGCGATGGGCTATATGAACAGCCAATGGATTGACGTTCACGGCGCGGGCGCTCAACGCAGCGACCCCAAATCCGGCGACCCGGCAGATTGGCCCACCGGCAACGGCTTCCAGGGCGATGCCATCCGCATTTATAACTACGCCCGCCTGGTGCGCGATGCCGAGACCACCGTGGTCACACCTACACCTCCGGGGGACTACAAAATCTATCTGCCGCTGATCCTTGCCAGCGGCCCCACCACCCCCGTCGACGCCGACGACTACAATCTGTTTGCCCCCTTGGGTGACACCACCACTTACCTAATAGACGAAATGGGTGATACCGTCTTTACCTGGGACAGTACCTATCGCCCTGGTAACGCCGTCTACTTACTGGAAAACGGCAAGCTGTTGCGTACCGGCAATACCCAATCAACCAGCTTTAACGTGGGCGGCACAGGCGGCATTGTTGAAGAAATTGCGCCTGATGGTAGCATCACCTGGTCCTTTAGCTATGACACAGATCAGGTTCGCCTGCATCACGACATCGAGCCGCTATCCAACGGGAATGTGCTAATGATCTCTTGGGAACTGAAAACCGAGTCCGAGGCCATTGCCGCCGGTCGCAATCCGACTCTGCTTTCCGATAACGAGCTGTGGCCCGACACCATCATTGAGGTAAACCCGGAGACCAAAGCCATTGTTTGGGAGTGGCGCGTTTGGGACCACCTCATCCAGGACTATGACGTGAGCAAGGATAATTTTGGCGTGGTAGCCGATCACCCCGAGTTGATCGACCTAAACTGCAACGGCCCCGGTACCTCGTCTGGCAGCGCCGACTGGAATCACACCAACTCCATCGACTACAACGCCGAATTTGATCAGATACTGCTCAGTGTGCGCAGTTTCAGCGAGATTTGGGTCATTGACCACAGCACCACAACCGCCGA
>JAAEPW010000765.1 GCA_024232355.1 Chloroflexota bacterium
AACACCCTAACCGCTCAGACCGGATTACAAGGCTACGAATTGGAGGGCAATGTGACCGTGCCCGCCAACACGACACTGACGGTGGAACCAGGGATGACGATGAGGGGACGCGCCAACATCCAACTGCAAGTGCAAGGCCACCTGGAAGCAATCGGCACACCTTCGCAGTCAATCACATTCACTTCATCGTCAGACGCGCCGGATGGCTGGCAGGGATTATACTTTTACACTGCCGGATCCACCGGCCATCTGCGCCACGCCACGGTGCGCTACGGTGGGGATATCCTGTCCTCCAATGTCTACGTCCAGAACGTGACAGACGGACAGGTGATTATCGAGAGCAGCCAGGTGTCGAGTGTTTCTGCTTCCGGTATTGACTATGGGCTGTATGCGACCAACAGCAACGTGGTCATCAGCGACACGCTCTTTGCGGACAACGGCGATAGCATGGATGATTACGCCCTCTACAGCACCAATGGCAGCGCCATCACCGTCACCAACAGCACCTTTCAGAACAACGCCGGTTACGCTGCCCGGCTGGAACCGGACGGCCCCTTTGTGATGGCAGGCGGCGACTTTTCCGGCAACGGCTACAATCGGGTATTGCTGGAAGCGGCGGCATTTGCCGGAGACAACACCCTGCACGCCCAAACTGGGCTGGAAAGCTACGAACTGGAGAGCGGCTATCTAACTGTGCCTGCCAGCGCCACGCTGACAGTAGAGTCAGGAACAACCGTGATGGGCCGTATGAACGCCCGCCTGTGGATATACGGCCATCTGGAAGCGGTTGGCACACCCGTTAACCCGATCACCTTCACCTCATCGTCGGGTATATCGAACGGCTGGGATGGGCTGTACTTTTACGGCGCCACGCTCGACACTCAGGGTACCGGCCACCTGCGCCACGTCACCGCGCGCTACGGCGGAGACGTCCTGCACGCTAACATCTATGTCAATGGTGTGTCAG
Source organism: Chloroflexota bacterium (assembly GCA_024232355.1). The sequence continues at coordinate 968 of JAAEPW010000765.1, forward strand.
ACGGGCAAGTGCTCATCGAGAGCAGCCAGGTGATGAGTGCCACCACCGCTAGCGCCACCGACTATGGGCTGTTTACGTCTGGCAGCAATGTGGTCATCAGCGACACGCTCTTTGCAGACAACGGCGACAGCACGAACGATTACGCTCTCTACAGTACCGCCAGCAGCGTCATCACCGTCACCAACAGCGCGTTCCAAAATAATGCCGGGTACGGTCTGTACGTGGACGCAAGTCAGGCCAACCTGACCTGCTCCACCGTCTATACCAATGGCAACGACGGCGTGCGTCTCGCAAACAGCGGTGCTTTTTCCACTCTTAGCTCGGCCATCTATGATAACGCCGGTATGGGCATCAACAACGCAGCTGGCTTTACGGCCACTGCCGTTCACAACTGGTGGGGCGATCCCAGCGGGCCAGAGCACACCTCGAACCCAGGCGGCATAGGTGATGAGGTCAGCGACGACGTCACCTTTGCCCCGTGGCTGCCGGTGGCCACCTGTTTTGCTGACCTGATGGTAACCAAGAGCGATGATCCGGATCAAGTGCTGGCGCAGGATACGTTGGTCTATACTATGACCGTCGTGAACGACGGTCCCGGCGCAGCGACAGTCGTAACCTTGACCGACACACTGCCAGACGGCGTGGTCTATGGAACAGCCGTGTGCAGCCAGGGCACGTGCAATGAGGCGGATGGCAACATCATCTGTGGCCTCGGCGTGATGGGCAGCCAGACCGTGGCGACAGTTACGATGTGGGTCACGCCGACAGAGCTGGGCTTGATCACCAACACAGTCACCATCACCGCCACCACTTACGACGCGATCACGGCGAACAACACCGCCACCGAGACGTCCATCTCCCTGTTCGACTATGCCGCACCCACTTTTACGCCTGCGCGGAGCGGGAACGCGCTGCCCGGCGCGAGCGTCATCTACACCCACACCCTGGTCAACCAGGCGAACGCAGCCCAGAGCTTTAGCCTGGCTCCGGTTTCGACGGCGGGCTTTACGGTCACGGTCGAACCGGCGACCACGGAAGTTTTGCCGTTCTTTGGCGGCAGCACAATAGTCACTGTCACGGTGCAGGCATCAGCCGACGCGGTCAGCGACACAGTGGATACGACCACCGTCACCGCCAATGGCAGCATCAGCGGGACTGTTACTGTTACCAACGCGACAGACACGCTGTTCAACGGGGCCGCGCCCAGTCTTACGCCCAACCGCAGCAGGAGCGCGCTGCCGGGCGAGAGCGTTGTCTACACCCACACCCTGGTCAACCAGGCGAACGCAGCTCAGAGCTTTAGCCTGGCTCCGATTTCGACGGCGGGCTTTACGGTCACGGTCGAACCAGCGACGACGACAGTTTTGCCGTTCTTTGACGGCAGCACAGTAATTACGGTCACGGTAGTCGTGCCACCCGATGCCACCGTTGGAGTGATGAGCACGATTACCATCACCGCCACCGGCAGCCTCGACGGAAGCGATTCTGTGATTGACCAGATTACTGTCCAGAGCGGATATCGCTACATCTATCTGCCACTGATGTTGCGTAATTCCTGATCTCAACTGACGGGGAAGGAGAGAGGCAAGAGAAACCTCTTGCCTCTCTCGATATCGAGTAGTGACCTAACACAATGCGGATCAATTGACTATCAGGCGCTAGTGGGTCATTTGACACGAGCATTGCCATAAAAATCAGATTAGGGTATGATTCCAGACAGCGCAAAGACATCGTATTTCAAGGAGTATGCTCAGGGCGCATACAAATCTTGGGGGAGCACCAGAAAACTGCTCCGTTAAGCATCTTATGGCAAGATTTTTTGCCTGAAAAAAGCGCAAGCACGGCAAAAAATCTATGCAACAGTGCTCATTTACCCCTTTTTATCCAATTTGAA
>JAAEPW010000766.1 GCA_024232355.1 Chloroflexota bacterium
GACCCAAAGGTACTCCAGTAAAGTGTGGTCCAACCGGTCCACTCGGTGTGGGCAGTCGACTTGGAGTTCGTGGTTGGAGGCAAAATGGCAACTGACTCGGCGGCGGCATGTCCCTTGCCTGCGACGGCGAGTGGTCACGCTGGGGTGTCCGACCCCGACCTCCGAAAATATTAGGCGCACCTCTCTGAACCGGTCCGTGCGTGACGCTGCTAGCCGCACTCTGATACGTGGGCACATCCTCATCATACTGACGGCGAAAACTGGACTGTTTCCGTGTATGCGGCCCTGGATAGGGTTGACGCTCACGCATGTCCTTACTTGGCACCCTTCTTCGTTGGCCACCTGGAAGGTTGCCCAAAGAAGGACGATACCCCAAGAACTAAGAGTTCTTGGCAGCGCCGGTGGCGGAGGTCCCATACAGAAGTTCCCCGTGAACAAGTCTTCAAGCTCGTCCTCATCATAGTCACGGAGTGTACGCATCAAAGGTAGTCCCTTCCAATGCTCGATCGGCCCGCCCTCTACCCGCATTTCCGGCGGAATCGCTCCACCGTACTGAGGATGAGGCGGCCGTTCTCCTCGTCGGTTCTGGTCTCTAACCACATAATCATCCTGAATCACATTAATGTGTCGGATGTTAGCAGGAGAATCCCACAGTGGTCCCTCTTCAAAATTAAAAACTCGACGAATTGTGTCCTCGATACTGGCCAACCGGATCTGACCCTCCGGAAGTCGGTTGGACAGCTCTTGCATGTGAGCAGCATATCGTTGAAAGATGGCACTCTGATTCAGTCGGGCAGC
>JAAEPW010000767.1 GCA_024232355.1 Chloroflexota bacterium
CCCAGGTCTATGGGGACCCGGTCGGGTTCTTGATGGGCCAGAGCTGTGAGTGTTCGTTCACGCGAGTTCATCATTCTTCAGCGATGACGGCTTGCAGTACAATGTGTTCCCGACGTTGGAGCAGTCGTGCCAGAGGCTTGAGGGTGAGGGTGTAGAGGCCCAGACTGTAGGCAACTCCCAGCGGCAGGGTGAACACCAGCGCAGGTTTCCAAAAGATGTAGGGGAGCACAACCATGGCCAGAATCGGTGGCGCGGAGATGAGCCAGGTGATGATTCCCCAAAGGTTACCGCGTTGACGGCCTCGGGTGAACTTGAGTTGGGTGCGGTAGGGGCCGATGATGGCCGCCAGATTGTAGGCGGGCGAGCCACTGATTTGCAGGCACAGCCCCAGATACAGTCCCAAGGGAAGTGCGGGCCAGTAGCCGCTTGTGAGCGCAATCGCCAGCGAAATGACCAGGATCTGCATGCCTGCGTATAACAAGATCGCCAAGTTGGCCGAAAGGATCGTGTACCGCCGGTCCAGCGGGGAGATTGCCAGCGTCGCGAACCCCTCCCGGTCCATAGCACCAAAATAGTTCGCAGTTAGCCCCATATTGATGGCCATACTGACCATAGCGATGATGAAAGCGCCTGTGGCCAAGGGGGCTATCTCGCGTATCGCAGACGGCGTATCGGCCTGGACTGATCTTTGCATAGGGAGCATTATCGCCACGAGCATCATCAGTGAGGAAAAGATCATCCGCCGGGACAGCGGGCTGCGCCACAGGTAGAGCCAGTCCTTGCGAAAGAGCGCCCAGAAAGCCAAAGAACCGGGTAGCCGTCGGTGCCATTTGCGGCTGCGCACTCGTTCTACACCGACGCTCAGCGCTGCACCTTGCATCAATTGCTTGGTGATGCCCGCGTGCACTCTCAGTAGCAGGGCAACGAACGTCGTTGAAAGCACCAGGAACAAGACTGCCTGCCCCCAATCTCCATTGGCTGCCAACCCCATCCCCGCCGTGGTCCAACCCGGCGGCAGCCA
>JAAEPW010000768.1 GCA_024232355.1 Chloroflexota bacterium
GGGAATTCCAGAGAAATAAATCTCCCAAACAGATTTTGTGATGCAGTCAACGACACCTTGAAAGGCATATTATGACGGAATTCCTTGAGCTTTTCCGATTATTTTGTAACTCGCGTGCAATTTATGAGATTCTCCACTGTAAATTTTGGGACGAGTTAAAAACTGGAAAAGCCTAAATCGGGGCATACGGCAAGTTGCAACATTTTACACGGCGTGTTGTCTGTCGTAGCACGCCGTGTTATTCATCCGCCATTGGCATAGACGCCCATTGACGCGCATCAAACGATGCACGTCTCTACCCCTGTCTCGCTCTCAATCTCGGCGGCAAAGGTTTGTAGACTGGTCAACTGGAATACGCTTTCCGTGTCAGCAGGCCGTCCCAGTACGATCAGTGAAGTGTTCTGTTCACGGGCGGTGTTTTCCAGTTCCTCACGGAACTCGCCTGTGTGACACGTGGTCTCTGCTACAACGTTTTGCTCGGCGGCTCGTTCCTTGGCCATCAGGAGCAAAAACTCGCCCATTTTGTTCATCTCTTTTTCCACATCCACCACAGCCGCGCCGGACGTTTTGTCGAGAAAGTGCAGATCAACCACGTAAAGAAAGAGCAATGTGTCGCCTCGCTCTTTGGCCAGGGCGATGGCGGCGTCCTGAGCGCGGTAACTGGCTTCTCCACCTCGAGTGGAACAGAGTATTTTGCCCATAGGGTTCCTCCTTAAAATTTGAGCCAAAAGTAGCGGATCAGAATCCATAACGTCGGTATTAGGATGGTCACAAAGGTAACGGGTATGCCAATGCGGGAAAAATCGCTAAACTTGAGCCGGTAACCGGCCCGGTCCAGGATACCCGCCGCGACGATGTTGGGTGCTGAGCCGATGTAGGTGGCATTTCCCCCCAGGCCCGCTCCCAGGGCCAGCGCCCAATAAATCACATTGTTCTCTGCGCCGGGGATCGTTTGTGTGAGAAAGACTGCCACCGGGACGATGGCCGCCGTAAAGGGAATGTTGGCTACCACTGCCGAAGCGATAGCCGATACCCAAATCATCAATAATGTGGCCAGTATCAGATTTTCGCCCGCCATTCCCTGAACGGCTTCGGCGATGAGTTGGATCAGTCCGACTTCTTGGATACCGCCCACCATCATGAACAAGCTCATAAAAAAGACGAGGGTGGTCCAGTCTACCTCGCGCAGCATCTCGCTTACGTTGGGCTGTACCCAGAGCAGCAGTGCCGTGGACCCCAAGATGGCAACGACGGCCGGCGGCATGTGGAACGAATCGGCGGTAAAAAAGAGGATCAGTGTAATACCAAATAGCAGCGCCGATTTGCGCAATAGTACGGGGTCGGTGATGCGAGCACCAGCTTCCAGTTGTGCGACGAGGGCGGCAGATGTGGGTTTGCCTTTGCGACCGAATTCTTTCCTATATAACCAGCGGGTCATTCCCAACAAAATGAACATGCTCATCACCGAGATGGGCAGCATGTTGCCCAGAAATTGATTAAAGCTCAAGCCGACGTAAGAGCCAATGATGGTGTTGGGCGGTGTGCCGATAAGAGTGGCCGCTCCGCCAATGTTGGAGGCCAGGATCTCGGGCACGACGATGGCTGCGGGGTGAACGTTGAGCGCCAGCGCGATCTGGATGCTGACCGGCGTCATCAAGAGCATGACGGTCGTATCGTTCAGTACCGAGGATGTGATGCCGGTGATGGCGATGAGGATAGCGGCGACGAGGAATGTATTCCCACGGGCCAAACGAAAGGTTTGAAAGGTCAGCCACTGGAAAATGCCCGTCCGGCCCATAATGGCCATAAAAATCATCATGGCCATCAACAAAAAGATGACGTCAAAATCAATGAAATCGACAGCCCGGTGAAAGTCAATGATCCAGAAATCGGGGTTGGCATTGCCAAAAAAGTAACTCACTCCCATCATGGCGGCTGCGCCCAGAAAAGCTGCAATTGTCTCGTGCAGTATGTTGAGTGAGATGAGGACAAAGACGATCATAAAGATGGCGGCGGCTAGGAAAAAGGCCGCGTTAAAGACACGGGTCAGCACAATCTCTGGCACGCTGGTATAATAGCGGTTGTCGCCCTGGACAATCTCTTGCCTCGTAATGCCTTGACGTGTGGTACGGTAGCCCGGTTTACTGATCTCGACGACCAAACGCTCGGTCTCAACCTGCGTGCGAGGCAGCGTCAGGTTCATGATAAAGGAGCCGTCCGAGTGAGTGTGGGCCACCTCTGTCTCTTTTCCGTCGATCATCAGTGTCTGTGGGGTGTTGCCGACAAAGACACGCACTTGAGCCTCGTCCACGGCAGCGCCTTGGGTGTTGGCCACCCGTCCGATGAGGGTAAGCGTCGCTTCGCTTACGTGCGTCGCTTTGCTTGTAATTTCACCATTACCATAGGCTGGTAGTGGTTGGATCAGGAAACAGGCGGACAGGATTAGTAGGATAGCAAGTCTTAAATTTTTATTCATAGGGTAGTTCCGTTTTGACTACTAGCACCGAACACGGTGCGCGTTCTACAATCTGCCGGGTCACATTGCCCAACAGCCACTCTTTTAGCCGGCCTGTTTTTCCTGATGCTCCAATGACGATGAGGTCGTAGCTGCCCTGATAAGCCTCACGTAGAATCTCGTCGTCAGCGACGCCGTGACAAAGTTTTAGTTCAGCGGTCACCTGGTGTTGGGCCAGAATTTCAGCGCCGTGACGCAGGTGGCGGGCGATGGGGGTGTCGGTCTGGAGCAGCTCGGGCAGCGTCTCGCAGATGTTCTGAAGGCCGGTATACATACTGGGGACAGGACTGGATACGTGGAGGAGGGTTGCTTGGGCACGAGCTGCCCCGGCCAACCACGCGCCAGTGTCGATGACCGGGTCGGCCACGGCGATGCCACCCGTGCAGATGAGGATGCGCTTCAGGCTCGGTCCGATTTCCCTGGCAACCAGCACAGAGGTGGGAACGCGGCGGGTGATCTTTTGGGCGACAGAGCCGAGTAATTGTTGCGTCAATCCGGTTTCCCGGCGCGCTCCAATGATTGCCAGGTCATAGTTGCCTCTTTTCACCTCTACCAGGATCATCCCGATGGAATCTCCCTGGCGGATGTGTGCCTCTACTGCTGATCCTGGCAGCATCTCGCGGGCAGCGGCCAGAGCGCGTTCGCCATTTGCTCGATCCTTCTCTTCCTGAATGACGTGCAGGAGGGTGACTGGTGACTGGGTCACGCCAGCGATGGCACCACCGAGCGAGATTGCGGCTTCGGCATAGGGCATACCTGCGACACAGAGCAGTATTTTCATTTCCATCCTCTCTTCTGCGTCAAAAGTGGATCAATCCTTCGCTCAGTAATCGAATCAACACCATCATCGCTCCGACCAAGGGTAGGGCCGAAAAAAACAATCGGATGCGCGGCCCAGCGAAAAAGCGGGTGGAGGTGGCTCCAAGTTGCGCCCCGATGGCGGCCCCGGTCTGCATCACCAGGGCCATAAGGATATCTACATTACCTTTGATGGCGTGGGTCAGTGTGCCAAAGCCGGCCGAAAAGACGATCTCAAAGAGGTCTGTACCAACGGCCACGTGGGTGGGGATGCCGACCATATAGACCAACAAGGGCATACGGATGAAACCGCCACCCACACCCAACATGCCAGACAGTAGACCCGTAACAAATCCCACCCCGAGCACGACCCAAAGGGAGATAGAAGCGATACCCGATGCGGGAAACGAGACCATCGGCGGCAGGGTAATACCGTGGACACGCTGGGTGATGCCCTCGAATCCTATCGCCTCTTGGACGTCCATCCGATCCTCGTGGGCCATGCGCAATGCTCGCACGCTTTCCCAGGCAGTAAATGCGCCAATGACGACGAGAATGACGATATAAGTCAGCCCAACCACCGTATCCACCGATCCAATGGTTTTGAGCGCTTCTAGTATCCGCGCCCCGCTCTCGACACCCAAGACAGTGCTCGCCACCATCGCCAAACCCAGTTTGATGTCCACGTGACCCATCGCGCGGTGGCGTCTGGTTGCAATGATGGCTTTGCCTGTCACATAGGCCATACTTGTGCCCACGACAAAGTTCATTGGTACACCGGCCCAAAACATCAGAGGCCCGGCGATGAATCCTCCACCGACGCCAAAGAATCCACCCAGGATACCCACCAGGAACCCAATACCTGCTAGCAACAGCGAATTGATCGTTACTCCGGCGATGGGGAACTCCATCGTTGAAATCTCCTTACTCTAACTGTTCCAGCCGGAGCTGTTGGAGGAGGAAAGAGGTGATGACGTCCAGGAATGCTCCCTGAACTACGATCAGGCCTAGGCCAATGATGGCATAGGTCACCAGGTTGGTGTGAAAAAGTTGGGTCAATGGTTCGCTCAATAATTGCAGCACAGTGATTGTATAGATGGCGACAAAGATGCCGTAAAGGATCAACTCGATCGCAAGATTGCGCAGCAGAACTCGCGTCTCTAGCTTTTTCATTACTCCTCCGATGCGTGTTTGCTGATCATGGTGTGGATTATACACGCTTTGGCTCTTTTTGTCATATTGTAGATGGTCTGACCTAGGATATCGTTGTTGGTTTTGACTTGATTTAGCCAGTGTATAGTGGGGGAGCAAGGCTGTTCAGTTCTAATGAGTTTTCGACATAAAGCGCTCACAGCCACTGTCTCGGGGGCGGCCTATGCGACCAAGCGTTGGCTTTGGAGTAATTTTCTACCCCAAGACGCCCCCGTGGGGCTGTGAGCGTTGGAGAATTAGAGCTGAACAGCCCTAAGTGGGGGACCGAGTGAGGCTAGCTGGTATAATTCCCCGAATCAGCTATAATTAACCACGTTAGGCCAATTGGCTTGATATACAACCCCCCATCGTAGACAAAGGGAAAAGACATGAAAACCATCGTTGCTGGCGCGTTGGGTGAGTGCGTCCACGTTGCCGGTGTCGTAAACTTTTTGCGACTGGCTGAGGCTGCTGGCTGGCGGACCGTGTTCCTCGGCCCGGCCGTGCCGATCGAGAAGATTATGGAGGCAGCCCGCTGCGAGAAAGCTGACGGCGCAACCGAGCTTTTAGTGGGTGTCTCTTACCGTTTGACGCCCGAGACTGGCGAGCGATTGCTGGCCGAGTTCGCAGAGGCAGCGGATGATCTACGAACCGACGGTGTACGCTTTGTCTTTGGCGGCACGCCTCCGGTGACCGAGCGAGCGCAAGCCTTGGGTTTTTTCGAACGCTGCTTTGGCGGCGACGTTGCCCCCGAAGCGGTGCTGGCTTATCTGAAAGGCCAAGACCGCACTGAACAGGTCAAAGACAACTTTCCTCAGACCGCGGTAGCGCGTATCGCCTGGAAGGCTCCCTTCCCAATCATCCGCCACCACTTTGGCCTGCCGACGATAGAGGCTACTCGACTAGGTATCGCCCGCATCGCCAAAGCCCAGGTGCTGGACGTCATCTCTCTGGGAATCGACCAGGATGCCCAGTCCAACTTTTTTCACCCGGAGCAGCAGGACCTCCGTCGCCGTGGAGCGGGCGGCGTGCCGGTGCGCAGTCCCGGCGACTATCGCACGCTTTACACTGCCAGTCGGTGTGGCAACTATCCTCTTTTGCGTACATACTCAGGCACCGACGACTTTATCCGGTTAGCCGAGATGTACGTGGATACGATTGACATTGCCTGGTGCGCCATCCCAATCTTTTGGTTCAACCAGATGGATGGGCGTGGTCCTTGGGGCCTGGAAGAGTCCATCCACGAGCATCAGAGGGTGATGGCCTGGTATGGGGAGCGAGGTATCCCGGTTGAGTTGAACGAGCCGCATCACTGGGGAATGCGCGACGCGCCCGACGTGGTGTTTATCGTTTCGGCCTATCTCTCGGCTTACAACGCTTGTGCCTTCGGCGTGCGGGACTATATTGCCCAGATGATGTTCAACAGCCCGCCGGGCCTCTCGGATGGGATGGATCTGGCCAAGATGTTGGCCGTGTTGGATATGATCGCCCCGCTAGAGGATCCGCCCTCCGCCAAGAGTGAAGGGGGATTTCGCATCTGGCGGCAGACACGCACCGGTTTGCTGAGTTACCCGGTGGACCCTGACGCGGCGCGCGCTCACCTGGCGACCAGCGTCTACTTGCAGATGGCACTGCGGCCCCACATCGTCCACGTGGTCGGCCACACCGAGGCTCACCACGCTGCTACCGCCGCCGACGTGATCGAGGCCTGTAAACTAGCTCGGCGGGCCATCGAGAATGCTCTGCACGGTCAGCCGGATATGACGGCTGCATCTGCGGTTCAGCAGCGCAAAGAAGAACTGATCCGAGATGCGAGGGTCACCTTGGATGCTATCCGTGCCCTGGCTGATCCAGACGTGCCCGACCCACTGACTGACCCGGCTACCCTGGCGCGAGCAGTGACGACGGGGGTGCTGGATGCCCCACACCTGCGCAATAATCCCTTTGGGCGCGGGCAGATCGTCACTCGTATAGACCGGCGGGGGGCCTGCGTGGCCGTGGACCCGACGACCGGGCGGGCGCTTTCAGAGGAGGAACGGATTGCCGATCTGCACGTTCAAACTGATCAAGGCCACTAGTTATAAATGGCCTGCTCATTTGCAGAGCTATATACACTGTCCACGTTGTCAAATTCTCAACCCTTGGAGATGGTAGAAACTAAAATCTACATCACCAAGTTCAAGTTCTTCAATCTAGCGCAAATTCATCCATTCTGACCTGAAAAAGCGGATAGAAAATCGCTCTATTTGTGCTAACAGATAGAAACTGCTTCTGCTTGCACAAAATTATGGTAACAAACAAAAAGAGGGAAACAGATTACAATGACCAAATTCAGAATAGGCCTGTTGAACAAGCAACGGGGAAATTTTACGATCCAGGCCAAGTTTGTCGGCGCCGACAGTGTTGTTGACGAAACGGACGCCGAGGTGACACACCACGAACGGGCGTTGACCAAAGCTGGCTATGATGTTTGTCAAATTCGGTGGGGACCGAACTTTATCAATGACCTGCGAGATTCGCAAGTGGATCTCGTCTTTAACGTTTCCAGCCTGGTCGAAGCCGCGACCCTGGAAGAACTAGAGATACCCTACGTCGGGTCCGACACATTCACCATAGCCGTCGCCACCGACAAATCGCTGGCAAAAAGACTCTGGCTGCAGGAGGGCCTGCCGACGTCGCCTTTCCACGTGGCCGGAATGGAAAGAGACTGTGAGGTGTTCCGAGATGACCCACCGTTCGAGTATCCGCTTTTTATCAAGCCGCTAGCCGGTCGAGGTAGTGCAGGGATCAATGATGCATCCATCGTGCGCAACTATGATCAACTGGTCAGCGGCGTCGTGGAACGGCTTGAGACGATCGGCCAACCGGTTCTCATCGAAAGGTTTTTGCAGGGGAGAGAGATCACTATGGGTGTGCTGGGTAATAAAGATGCAAGAGTTCTCCCACCCCTGGAGATAGTGCATCGTGATGGAGATGTCACGCTGACCTTTGAGAAGAAAGAATTGGATGACGATTCGTTCGTTTGTCCCGCTTTGCTGACGACTCGAGAGTTCCAAACGATGCAGCAGTTGGCGCTCCGGGCCTACTGGACGTTGGGTTTCAAGGACTTTGGTCGAATTGATACAATATTGACCGCGGAGGGACCATTCCTGTTAGAGGGGAACACCTTTGCAGGACTGATGTGCACCCCTAAGGAACAACCTCACAGCTATATCGGCTTTATGGCTCGTGCAGAAGAAAAGGATGGCAAGGATCTGCTGGGTGAAATCATTGAGGGGGCTATCGAAAGACTTGGCTTGAAGGTTCGGGAATGATGCCAACACCTCGAGTGGAGATAGAACTTTGTAAACTAGAGCATAATGCCCGAGTGTTGACGGCGCTATATGGATCCAAGGGAATCCACGTCACCGCCGTCACAAAAGGGGTTTGTGGAGATCCCAGGATTGCGAGCGCCCTGCTCAACAATGGCATTCGCTCTCTCGGCGATTCACGTATCGCCAACATTCAAAAGATGCGCGAGGCCGGGCTAGATGCACAGTTTGTCCTCATACGCTCCCCTATGCCCAGCGAGACCGAGTGCGTGGTCGAATTTGCCGACGTGAGCCTTAATACTGAAATATCCGTTATTCAGATGCTTGCCGAACACGCGAACGAACGCGGCAAGACCCATCGGGTCGTTCTGATGGTGGAACTGGGCGACCTGCGGGAAGGCATATTGCCCTGTGACGTCGAGGCGATGGTAGAGAAAGTAATTCGCCTGCGAGGCGTGGAACTAGCAGGGGTCGGAACGAATCTCGCCTGTTTCGGGGGAGTCCGTCCAAGTGAGACCAATATGCGAGCGTTGTCCTCGATTGCTGGTACGCTTGAAAAAAGATATGGCATCAACTTTGAAATCGTATCGGGGGGGAACTCGGCAAACTACCAGTGGTTCGTCTCGACGCCGGACGTTGGCCTCGTCAATCACTTGCGCATCGGTGAGGCGATTCTACTGGGATGCGACACGCTGACCCGAGAGCAGATCCCTGGCCTGTACACGGATGCATTCACGCTGGTCGCTGAGGTGATCGAACTCAAGACCAAGCCCTCTAAACAATACGGCGAAATCGCTCAGAATGCGTTCGGTCACGCTCCTACGTTCGAGGATAAAGGAGATATGCGGAGAGCAATCCTCGCCCTGGGGCAGCAAGACGTCGACGTGTCGGAGATCAGGCCCAGGATCGGTGCGGACATCCTGGGAGCGAGCAGCGATCACCTGATTCTGGATGTCAGAGATCTAGACCTGGAGATCGGCGACCAAGTGCAATTCGATGTCGGGTATAGCGCGCTGCTCAGAGCGATGACGTCGCCCTACGTAGAAAAGGTATATCGGCCTCAACCCTACTCGATGGTATTAAGTCCTCACCGTGTTGACTATCTACGCTGCCGTGCATCGCACTCGTCAGTCCGCTTGCATCATCAAGCAAGGCCCGCGCTCTCCATCGGTTGACGTGCCAGAGCGCGTCGACAGCATCTTGGCTGTCATCAATGTGAGCGACTTGGATGGAACTGGTCATTGAACCTATCGCCGCCGAGCTTGATCCGGTCCGCGCGGCGCCCGACTCGGGACGAAACGTGGCGGCCTTTTTGAAAGGGTTGGCCGACCTCAGTTCAAGGGGAGCAGACATCAGAGCAGTGAAAACAATCAGAATGAATCTATTGAAAGGGGAAAATAAATGAATCAGCAAACACGTTTCACCGTCATTGGCGCCGGTCACGGTGGCAAGGCGATGGCCGCCGATCTGGCAGTCAAAGGTTTTTCCGTATGCCTCTACAATCGCACCGCCGAGCGCATCAGCGAGATTGCCCTGCGCGGCGAGATAGAACTTGAGCACGTAGATGGTACTCACTACCTGGGCCACTTGGACATTGTCACCTCAGACATCGCCGAGGCGCTCGATGGGGCAGACGTGATTATGGTCGTTCTGCCCGCTTCGGGCCATCGGGATATCGCCCGCATTTGTGCTCCCCACCTACGCGACGGCCAGATCATCATACTGAACCCAGGCCGTACCGGTGGAGCGTTAGAGTTCCGCCAAATTCTTAATCGGGAGGGCTGCACCGCTGGCGTCATCGTGGCCGAGGCTGGCACCTTTGTCTTTGCCAGTCGCAGCACCGGTCCGGCTCAGGCCCGCATCTTTCGCCGCAAGAATGCCATTTCCTTGGCTGCCCTACCGGCCATACGCACCGGTCACGTGCTGGAGATCGTGTGTGAGGCCTATCCCCAGTTCATCCCCGCGCCCAACGTGCTCCACACCAGTCTAGACAACATGGGGGCCATCTTTCACCCGGCTCTGACGCTGCTCAATGCCGGGTGGATCGAGCGTACCAAGGGCGACTTTCAGTTCTACATCGACGGCGTGACTCGCTCCACCGCTCACGTACTAGATGTGTTAGATCGAGAACGAGTGACCATCGCATCCTCACTGGGAGTGCGTGCTCGACCGGCGTTACGGTGGTTGAAGGACGCCTACTCGGCTGAAGGAAATACTTTGTACGAAGCGATCCAGGGCAATCCAGGCTACCAAGGAATCAAGGCCCCTCGCAATCTGCGCCATCGCTATATCTTTGAGGACGTACCCTTTAGCTTGGTACCTCTGGCTTCGTTGGGTACCCAGTTCGGCGTGGACACGTGGGCCATCGATGCTATGGTTCGGCTGGCCTGCGTGGCCCACGGCACCAACTACTATGAGCGGGGGCGCACGGTCGAGGATATGGGGTTGAAAGGGTTGCGCGTCGGCGAGGTGTCGCGTTACGTGCAAGAGGGCCGCGTCCGTCCGGTCTATGCTATTGATGTAGGGAGAATAAATCATGCAAATCGTAACTGATAGTGGCACAGACATGAGCTTGTCCCCAGAGCAAATAGATGAATTGAACATCCACGTTGTCCCCCTCGTCGTGACGCTCGACGGCAAATCATACCATGAAGGTGTAGACATCCAGCCGGGTGAGTTTTATTCCATGCTGGCGGCGTCCGATGGTTTGCCTACCACGTCGCAGCCCTCAGCAGGAGACTTTGCCGAGACTTATCGCGGGCTGGCGACTACCGACCCCGATATCTTGTCAATTCACATGACCTCGAGCCTGAGTGGCACGTTCAACGCGGCCAAGACGGGCGCAGAGTTGGTGCCAGAGGCGAACATCACTGTTGTGGATACCAAGACATTGTCGGCTGCGGCAGGATGGCAGGTGATGGCGGCTGCCCGAGCAGTAAAAGCGGGCTGGTCGAGTGAAAAAATCTTGACCCTATTGGAGCGTATAGGTGCGGCCAGTGATAGTGTGTACACCCTGAAAGAACTAAAGTATCTGATTCACGGTGGACGCATCAGTCATATGAAAGGGCTGATCGCATCGGCGTTGAACATCAAGCCGCTGATCGGTGTGGAAAAGGTGGGTGGGACTTATGTACAGCTCGGCCAGGTGCGGACGTTCAAGCGGGCGGTCAAAGGGTTGGCTAATCTGATGGCTAAACAGCACGCACCAGGCAGCAAACTCCGTGTGCAAGTGCTCTATTCCTACAATCCCGAGGGCGCGGCGATGCTGCGCGAGCAGGTGGACCAACGATTTGATTGCATGTGGCTGCCGGTTGGCCCGATGTCTCTCGTGCTGGGCGCTCACACCGGCCCCAGTATGGTGGGTGTTGCCTATGCTCCTCTGGAAACCTTTGCCGATATAATACCATAGGCTTGCTTGGGATCGCGTGCGCGAAAATGCACGCTTTAGTAGCGAATCGCGCATTTTCGCGCACGATATTTGCCAAACCGTGCACGGTGTGGTAGAATAGCGACCGTGAGCGAACAACCATTACCCACTTTGACTGTTGAAAGACATGCTGCCATCATCAAGATGGTGATGCAGGATGGTGCCGTCCGTGCGGCAGACCTGGTAACCCGGTTTGGCGTGAATGCAGCGACCATTCGACGGGATATGAAGGCGTTGGAAGAACAAGGAGCGCTGCGGCGGGTGCATGGTGGGGCCATCGCGGTCAAACAGATTGCCCCCGAGATTTCTGGAGCCTCTAAAGATCCAATGGTGCGCATCGGTCAGACTGTGGCCGAGATGGTTGTTGATGGTGAGACTGTTTTCCTCGGGCCGGGGCCTCTCTCGTTAGAGGTTGCACGTTGCTTGGTTGAGCGCTCGCGACTTGCTATTGTGACCAACAGCCTCAAGGTGGCTCACTGGGTTGCTGGCAATACGTCCCACACGTTGATCGTTACCGGCGGTCAGGTTGATGGGCGAGACCGTGATATGGGGTTGGTGGGAAAATTGACCAGGGCAGCGCTTTCCAGCTTGCGAGCCGACCATGTAGTCTTGGAACTGGGCGGTGTCAGCGCTGTAGAAGGTCTGACCGATGATAGTTTGCCACAGGCGGAGATCGCACAGGTATTGTTAGAGACCGGTTCTCAGGTTGTTATTTTGGTGCCGGTCGAACGGGTGGGACGGGTAGCGGCCGCTTATATCGCGCCGATTTCCGAGGCAGACGTCGTCGTTACTGCCCGCGAGGCTCCGTCAGCATACTTGTGGGATTTGAGTGAGTCGGGTGTCCGGGTTATTTTGGCATAGCAATAATTGTTTTCAGTACTGTTCGTGTGTAGAATCAAATCAAAAAGGAGTCTAGTAAAATGGCAAATGTAACATACAAGAACGTAAGCAAGAAATTCGGTGACGTCGTTGCGGTGAACGACCTGAGCATTGAGGTTGCTGACAAAGAGTTTTTGGTTTTTGTTGGTCCTTCGGGTTGTGGCAAGACAACTTCTTTGCGTCTGTTGGCTGGTCTGGAGGAGATTACGGCGGGCGATATCTACATCGGCGATCGGTTGGTTAACGATGTGCCGCCCAAGGATCGGGATATCGCGATGGTCTTTCAGTCCTACGCGCTGTACCCCCATATGTCGGTCTATGACAATATGGCCTTTGGTCTCAAACTACGCAAGACTCCCAAGCAAGAGATTGACCGACGGGTGAAAGAAGCGGCTCAGATTCTGGGTATCGAAACTTTGTTGGATCGTAGACCCAAGCAGCTTTCGGGTGGTCAGCGACAGCGTGTGGCTGTGGGACGCGCCATTGTGCGTGAGCCGTACGTCTTTTTGATGGACGAGCCGCTCTCCAACCTGGACGCCAAGTTGCGCGTGCAGGCTCGTGCTGAGATCAGCAAGTTGCACCAGCGGCTAGAGACCACCTTTATCTATGTGACCCATGACCAGACCGAGGCTATGACGATGGGTACCCGCATCGCAGTGATGAAGGACGGCATCTTGCAGCAGTTGGATAGCCCGCAGATACTCTACGACACGCCGGTGAACATGTTTGTCGCTGGCTTTATCGGTAGCCCTGCAACCAACTTTATGGAAGCCAAGGTAGTGGATCGGGACGGCAAAGTAGCCGTGGATTGTCACGATTTCGTTCTGAGTATCCCTGAGGACAAGGATGCCATCTACCGTCCATATATGGGCAAAGAGGTTATCTTTGGCATTCGGCCTGAAGATACCCGCGACCCCGAATATGCTCCTCCAGGCACGCAGAAGGCACTGATAGAGGCCAAGGTGGATGTTACCGAGTTGATGGGTAACGAGGTTATCGTCTATTTAGTGACAGAGCATAACGATTTTATGGGCCGCTTTGATCCGCGCACGAACGCGCGGGTAGGCAACACGATACAGGTCGCTTTCGACATGGATCGCATACACATCTTTGACAAGCAGACAGAGCTGGCGATTCGGTAGGGAAAATAGACAGTTAGAATAGAGACAAGGAAACAAGTAGACAGGGGATGCATTTCCTTGTCTACTTGTCCCTTGTTTACTTGCAAAGGAGCATGAATGATGGCTGAGTTGAATTTGATGCGCGAGTTGGCAATTGAGGGCCAAACCAAGATACTCTTGCTCGTATTGGATGGAGTGGGGGGGTTGCCTATGATGTCTGATGGGCTGACCGAGTTAGAAGCCGCACGCACCCCCAACCTTGATGCACTGGCCGTGCGTTCTGTTTGCGGTATGGGTACGGCTGTCGCGCCGGGCATCACACCTGGGAGTGGACCGGGACATCTATCGCTCTTTGGTTATGATCCGCTGCGGTACGAGATCGGGCGCGGGGTGCTGGAGGCGTTGGGTATTGGATTTGATTTACAGCCCAATGATCTGGCGGCACGGGGCAACTTTTGCTCACTGGACGCCCAAGGATTGATCACTGACCGGCGGGCGGGCCGCATTCCCACTGACGTGGGTGCTCGGTTGTGCGAAAAATTGCGCCAGGTCCGTCTGCCGGGCGTAGAGACGTTTGTCGAGGTAGTAAAAGAGTACCGCTTTGTGTTGGTGTTGCGGGGGGAGGGGCTGTACGATGGCTTGACCGAAACCGATCCCCAACAGGTAGGCAAACCTCCGTTGCCGGTCGAACCACTGCGGCCTGAAGCGACCTCTACCGCAGCACTCGTCAACCAGTGGTTGGTCGAGGCGCGGAAAATCCTGGCCGACGAGCACCCGGCCAATGGTTGTAACTTGCGTGGTATCGCCAAGGACCCCGGGTTGCCCACAATGCCAGAGATTTACAAGCTGCGTTGTGGGGCCATTGCCACGTATCCGATGTATCGGGGCGTGGCCAAGCTGGCCGGGATGGAGGTGTTGTCCACAGGAGATACCATCGAGGCTGAGGTTGAGACGCTCAAACGGCACTGGGCTGACCATGATTTCTTCTTTTTCCACGTCAAAAAGACCGACAGCCGGGGGGAGGATGGAGATTTCGAGGGTAAGGTAAAGGTGATCGAGCACCTCGACACGGTGTTGCCAGACATTCTGGCGCTGGAACCGGACGTGGTTGTAATCACGGGCGATCACTCGACTCCGGCAGTGCTAAAGTCCCACAGTTGGCACGAACTGCCTGTGCTCCTGTGGTCAAAGCACATCCGGCCCGACGGCGTGACGCAGTATGGGGAACGTCCGTGTATGCTTGGTGGTCTGGGCCACATTCACAACACGGACCTGATGCCCTTGGCAATGGGCTATGCGGGGCGCCTCGCTAAATTTGGCGCATGAATCGAGCTGACAGGCAGTTTTCTTAATTGCGAAACCATCACAAGCCGCCCGAACCTCTATCGGTTCGGGCGGCTTGCTTTATTTGTGGTTTGCTCTGGTCAGAATCCTAACGTATAATTTAAGCACTGGCGAACATACTGAACGCTTGTAGTCAATTTACTCACCGGGAGGGAAACATGACTGTCCAGTGGAGCAAATCAACGTGCCCGTACTGCGGACTAGGCTGCGGCTTGATGGTCGGAGTTGAAGAAGGCAAGGTTGTGAGGGTGCGTGGGATGGAGGGTCATCCCACTAATAACGGGGACATCTGCGCCTTGCCGGTCAATTATCCACCGATCTTTGGCGCCGAGGATCGACTAACTCAGCCCCTGATCCGGCGGAATGGCGATCTTGTACCCGTTAACTGGGACGAGGCAATTGCGCGAGTGGCCGACGACTTTCGGCGAATCATCAAAGAGCATGGTCCCGGCGCGGTCGCCTTTTACGGCGGGGCGATGAATCTGACCGAAGAGTACTATTTGATGAACAAGTTGATGAAAGCCGCCATCGGTACCAACAACATGGAGTGCAGTACACGGTTGTGCATGGCCAGCTCGGCGGTTGGCTTTATCTCGACCCTCGGCGCCGACGCTCCCCCCACCTGTTATGCCGACATTGAACAAGCTGACTTGTTCCTCATTGCCGGTCAGAACACGGCGATTTCAATTCCGGTCTTGTTCCGTCGCATTCGTGCTGCCAAAGAGCAGAACGACGCCAAGGTCATCGTTGTGGACCCGCGTCAGACCAAGACCGCCGACATTGCGGACATCCACCTCCAGATTCGGCCTGGCACCGATGTGGCCCTCAACAACACCCTGGTCCATATTCTGTTCAAAGAAGGTTTTGTGGACAAAGAGCGTATCGAGCACTTTGCCTCGGGCCTCAATGACCTGAAGGAACTGGTACAAGAATATCCGCCCGCGCGTGGCGCTGACATCACCGGTTGCCCGGAAGAGCAGATCATCGAGGTCGCCCGTGCCATCGGCCAGGCCAAGGCGATGCTCACCTTTTGGTTCCAGGGCTACAACCATTCGACTCAAGCGGTATTCAAGAACAACACGCTGCACAACCTGTCGCTGCTGACGGAAAATTTTTGCCGCCCCGGTGCTGGACCGCTCTCGATCACCGGTGAGGCCAATGCCTTGGGTAACCGCTGGGTGGGAGCATTGGCGCATCTCTTGCCTGGTTTGCGATTGGTAGCCAACTCGCAGCATCGACGGGAGATGGCCGATTTCTGGGGCATCCCGGTCGAAAAGATTCAACCTGTACCCGGTCGCTCAATTATGGACATTATCAAAGGTCTCCACTCTGGTGACGTGCGCGCCTTGTGGGTTATGACGAGCAACCCAGCATCGTCGCTACCCCACACGAGTTGGGTCAGGGAGGGATTGTCCAAAGCTGAACTGCTCGTCGTTCAGGACATCTTTCACCCGACCGAGACCACGCTGTTGGGCGACGTGGTGCTAGCCGCCGCGCAGTGGTGTGAAAAGACCGGCACGTTCATCTCTTCCGAACGGCGCATCGAGTTGGTCGAGCAGTTGATTGACCCACCCGGCGAGGCCAGGCCCGATTACGAGATCATCTGGCAGGTGGCCCGCGCGATGGGGTTTGAGAAGGAATTTCCCTATACATCGCCCGAGGAAGTGTTCGAAGAGTGGAAAGAGATCACCCGCGGACGCATCTGCGATATGAGCGGTGTGACCTATGACCGGTTGCGCGGAAAGATCGGGCCTCAACTGCCCTGCTCCGACAACGACCATCCCGGCACACCGCGCCTATTCACCGACTGGCGCTTTCCCCGGCCCGATGGTCGTGCTGCGCTGCTGGCCCGCGACTATGACGAACCGGCCGAGATGACCGACGTCCAGTATCCCTTTGCTCTGCTCACCGGGAGGTTACCTGGCACTTTAACACCCGCACCCGCACTGGTCGTGTCCCCCGGCTCAACAAAGCTGCGCCCGATGGCTATGTCGAGATCCATCCCGAGGACGCCGCTCGACTGGGTATCGCCGAGGGGGATGACGTCGAGATCACATCGCGCCGGGGCAGTGTCCGTCTCCCAGCCCATCTCACAGACCGCCTGCGTACAGGCACCGTCTTTGTTCCCTGGCACTATAGTGACGTGCCCGTGGAATCTTTTGGGGTCGGTGAGGGCAAGGGGGCTAATCTCGTTACCAATTCTGCGTATGATATCCACTCCAAGCAACCCGAATACAAGTTTAGCGCGGTCAAGGTCGTAAAGGTAGGATGAGTGAGCAATCCCGGAAAAGTGAACTAGAGTCTACGCAACAGACGATAAAGTTCTTTGAGACGTTGTTACGCGCGTCGGGCGATGGTATTGTCATCACCGACGTGGCGCAGAGCATTGTCGTGGTCAACGAGGCATTCTGCGATTTCTTTGAACGGCGCTGGCGGGACGTGGTCGAGACCAGCCTGTTTGTCTGGCTTGAGCAACTTGATGCCGATGCTCCACGCCGGTGGGCCGAACTGGAGCATCACGTTCGCCTCGATGGATCGTGCCGCGACGTCGAGTTCCGCCGGATGATGGGGGATGAGGAGAGATGGCTCAACGTCAACGCATCTCTCCTGGAACGGGTAGCTGATGAAGAACAAGGTATCATTATCAGCATCTGGCGTGACGTCACCGAGCGCAAGCGGATGGAACAAGAGATGCTCCGTACCGAACGTATGGCGGCTATGGGTCGTATAGCAGCGACGCTGGCCCACGAGGTCAACAATCCCTTGCAAGCCATCGGTCTCAATATGAGCTTGCTGCTGGATTTTCCGATACAGGAAAAAGAACGGCAAGAGTGTTTGCGAACCGTGCGCCAGGAGGTTAATCGATTAAAGATGCTTACAGGCCGGGTGTTGACCTTTGTTCACCCTACACGCTTTGAACTCGAGTTGCTCTCTGCCGTCCAGATCATTCACCACTCCTTGACGCTGGTCGATGAGCGGTTGAGGAACAATCAAATCCAGATCCGTCTTGACCTGCCCGATGATCTCCCGCCCGTGCTTGCTTCACGCGACCAGTTAGTGCAAGTGCTTCTAAACCTGATAATCAACGCCATCGAAGCTATGCCTGGTGGCGGAGAGTTGCACATATCGGCTCGGCTCGTCGGGGAGCAGATTGAACTGGCCTTTAGTGATAATGGGCCTGGCCTTTCGCCGGATACCTTGGAAGCGATTTTTGATCTAGTTTATACGACGAAAGAAAAGGGCTCGGGCCTGGGTTTGATCATTAGTCAAAGCATCATTGCGCAGCACGGTGGTGTGATTACGGCTGACAATGTTCCAGGTGGAGGCACGATCTTTACTATTACTCTGCCCCAGGCTGAGACAGACACTTGTTCTTCCGACGCGTAATTGCGATTTCAAGTTTTGCTAACTTTTTAATTGCGAGTCGGATAACGCCTACAAATCTATTTTAGGAGCAGCACCTTCACTGCGTATCTGCTATCGGCGAGAATGTCGCTCTCTACTTTAGAGGAGGAAAAAAAGTCATGACGAACAACTCGTCCAAATGTACCCTTATCATTACTATTGTGCTGCTGACCATAGGTTTGGCAGCTTGCAATGCTGCTATCCCACCATCCCGGACAGCGAAACCTGACACAAATGATGAACAGGTCAATTTGCGATTCACCATTTGGAGCGGCAACGAGGCTCACTTGACGATGCTCAACAAATTTGCCGAAACCTACCGGGAATCTCATCCAAATGTCACTGTTCAGTTTGATACCATCCCCACAGGGGATTATACAGACAAAGTGACAATCCAACTGGCCGGTAGTAATCCTCCAGATGGTGGGTGGATTGTTGAACGTAGCGCCCCCACCTTTATCGCGGCTGAGGTTCTGGTAGACCTTGGGCCAGTGTTGAGGCAAATCCCTGGCTATGACATGGCTGACCTGTCAGAATCAGCCTTGCTGCTCTGGAAAAAGGAGGATGCCATCTATGGTATACCCTTTTCAACGTCCCCCTTTCTCATTCTATACAACCGTGACCTGTTCGAGATAGCCAGTATCGAAACACCGGATGAACTATTGACCCAAGATCAGTGGACTTGGAAAGCGCTGGCAGAGGCAGCCAAGCGTATTGCTGATGTCACCCCCTCCGGTATCTATGGTTTTGAGAGCGTAGACGCGGCCGTTTATGACAAGGGATTTTGGCTTACCTTGGTGCCCATCATGTGGGCCTATGGTGGTGACGCTTGGGATTCTGAGGGAACGCAGTGTTTGTTCAACTCGGACAGGTCTATCGCTGCTATTCGGCTCTACCACGACATGGTTTTTGCGGACAAAAGCGCGGTGCCGCCCGGTGAACAGGCAGACTTTTTCTCTGGCCAATCGGCCATTACAATTGCTCAATTAAGCCGAGTGGCCAAACTACAGGATGTGACCTTTGCGTGGGGCGTTGTCCCTCTGCCTAGCGGCCCGAACGGAGAGGCATCCGTTATCGGCCAGGCAGCGCTCGCGGTCTTTGAGGCGAGCGAGCATAAAGACCAGGCCATTGATTTTGTTGCCTTTATGACAAACAAGGAAAATGTGCTCACTATGGCCGAATTCTTTCCCCCGGCCCGTGATTCTGTTTTAGAGTCCGAGGCATTTCTAAAGGCAAATCCTTTGGTTGATCCAGATAGCATGGAGCAGTCGGTGGTGGCGGCTATCCAAAGTGGAAGAGTGCTGCCGAATCACGTCGAGTTTCCCAATATTGATATGATAACGCATATCGAGTTCAAAAACTTGTGGGTGCCTGATGCTGATCTACAAGCTGTTCTGTCCAATATCTGCGAATCTATTGACCCTTTCCTGACCAAGTGAGCGCCACACAAACTGGTGATCGGTAATGTTAGGAGGATATCGAAAATGAAGCACCTTTTCAAGAGTTTAACTTTCAAGATAGGCATTACGATTATCCTGGTAGAAGCTGTTGCCCTGGCAATAACCGGTTTTTTCTACATTGCGCGCTTCCAGACGCAGATTGACGAACGGATCAGAGTCAGAGTTGAACTCCCCGGAATGCTTGTTAGCAAAGGATTGCTGAACTTTGGTTCTATAGCCGATGAAAAAGTGATGATGGAACTGGTCGGTGAAGAATTGATTGATGGTCTGGTGGTTGGATCTGACAAGCAAGTGTTTTATTCCCTGAATCCTGATCATGTGCGGCGGGAGGTTACAGAATTACCGGAAATGGACCCCGGCTGGTTTGATGAGGAGCTGACCCAAAGCCTGCTTGAGGAAACGGCAGATGGGTTGATCAGTATAACACCCATCCAAACCTTTGCCAGAGAAAAGTCTTCCTACTTTGTTTACATCAAGGTTGGAACCGAGCAGGCAGAGCGTGAAAAAAAAGCCGTCGTGAAACTGTTTATCATTGGTTCTATTTCCAGCCTGGTCATTACCTCTCTGATCATCATTCTCTCTTTCAGATTGAGTATTTTAACTCGAGTTACCGACGTGTTGAATGCCTTGGAACAAGTTGAAGCAGGTGACCTAACAGCCCGAACAAGCAAAGTGATTTTAAAAGATGAAATTGGCACCTTGCAACGTCGCATCAATTCGATGGCCGGCGCCTTGGAGCAGCGAATCGAGGAACGCGAGCGGGCCGAGGAAAGGGTGCAACATCTTTTAGATCAGCAAATTGCCGTCAATCAACTGGCCCTGGCGGTGGGGGAGACCCGAGATCTGGATACGATCTATGGCATAATCTATGAACACGTAGGCCTGCTGGTAGATGTCAATGCGTTCATTGTCGCCTTTTACGACGACGAAACGCACCTTATCCATGCCGGATATGTGGTCAATAAAGGCAAAGTGCGTGACGCCACTAATTTTCCTCCGATTCCACTGGAAAAAGTGGGATATGGCACCCAGAGTCATGTGATCCATACCGGCGAGCCGTTCTACTGTCCTGACTTTCGCGAGGCGAGGGCAAGAATCAAGACAGAGTACAAGATTGCAAACGACGGTACAGTCAGTGAAGGGCCACCGCCGATGGAAAAGCAGGAAGACTCTACTAACTCGGCGCTCTATGTGCCGATGAAAGTCGAGGGGGCCGTCATTGGAGTGATGCAGGTGCAGAGTCATCGCTTAGACGCCTACTCTCAAAAGGATATTGATCTGCTCGCCGGTGTGTCCAACGTGGCCGCTGTCGCTACCCAAAACGCCAGGCTGTACGGAAAAGTTGAGAGCGAGTTGGCCGAGCGGGTACGGGCGGAGGAGGGCCAACGCAAAGCGTTGGCGGCCAGGGAAAAAGCTCTGGCTAGCGCGTTGCAGGCAACGCACGCGCTGCGGGAGAGCGAGGCCAAAAACAGAGCGATTCTAAAGGCAATACCTGATATGATGTTTCAAATTCACAAAGATGGAACATACATCGGGTACAGCTACAGTGGGCCAGAAGAAGATTTCTCCGTGCCGCCAGATGTATTTATGGGCAAGAAAGTGAGTGATATTGCGCCCCCGGATCGCGCTGCTGAGGTGATGCGATGGATAAAAAAAGTGTTGGAGAGCGGTGAGTCCCAGGTCTTTGAGTATTCATCACCGATTGGTGACGAAATACGTTGGTACGAAGCCCGAATGGTTAAAAATAGTAGAGATAATGTACTAGTGATAGTGCGCATCATCACCGAGCGCAGGCAAGTTGAGGAGGCGCTGCGGGAGAGTGAGGAACGATACCGTAGTCTGTTCGATAGCGCCCCTGTGGGCATCTACCGCACGACGCCGGGCGGGCAGTTCCTCGATGTCAATCCTGCCTTCATAGAGATGATGGGCTACCCGGATCGCGAGTCCCTGCTGGCGACCAACGCAGGCGATAGGCAAATGAACGCTGGAGATCGCCAGCGATGGCAAACACTATTAGAGCATGAAGGGATCGTACGTGGTTTTGAAGCGCAAATGCGTCGGCACGACGGCGTGGTGATCTGGATACGAGATTCCTCCCGGGTTGTCCACGATGCTGATGGTCAGGTGCTCCGCTACGAAGGGAACGTTGAAGACATCACCGAGCAAAAGCGCGTGGAGGAAGAACGTGAACGCCTGACCGCCCAGATCAGCGAGCAGGCGCGACAGATGGAACAGATCCTTGCTACCGTGCCGGAAGGCGTACTGCTGTTGGATGCCGAGAGGCGGATCCTGCAGGCCAATCCCGTGGCCGAGGGTGACCTGGCCGTTCTGACCGGTGCCACAGTGGGCGACACCCTCACCCACCTAGGCGGCCGCCCGCTGGCCGAATTCCTCACCTCGCCGCCGACCAAGGGATTGTGGCACGAGGTCAAGGCCGACGACCGGATCTTTGAGGTTATCGGCCGTCCGATGGTGCCGACCACAGACGGTCGGGCGGAGAACTGGGTGATGGTCATCCGAGACGTGACCCAGGAGCGCGAGATCGAACGGCGCATCCAGCAGCAAGAGCGGCTGGCGGCAGTGGGACAACTGGCGGCCGGTGTGGCCCACGATTTCAACAATATCATGGCTACGATCGTTCTCTATACCCAGATGTCTATAAAGACCCCCGACCTGCCCCCAAAAATCCGCCAGCGTCTGGAAACAGTTTCCGGGCAGGCCTATAGAGCCACCGACTTGGTCCAGCAGATCCTGGATTTCAGCCGTCGCGCTGTGTTGGAGCGTCGCCCTATGGATCTGGCGCCGTTCTTGAAAGAGGTGGTCAAGTTGCTGGAGCGCACCGTGCCGGAAAACGTCAAGATGGACTTGGGTTACGGCACCGACGAATACATAGTGAATGCCGACCCGACGCGGATGCAGCAAGCGATTATGAACCTGGTCGTCAACGCGCGGGATGCTATGTCAGAAGGGGGGGAACTGCACATCGCTTTGTCTAGAACGACCGAGACGGACGAGATCAAGTGTGTAACTTGCGACCAGGTAGCCACAGGAGAATGGGTGCGCATAGCGGTGACCGATACCGGCAGTGGGATTCCGTCCAACGCACTGCCTCACATCTTTGATCCATTTTTTACTACCAAAGAAACGGGCAAAGGGACAGGGTTGGGGCTCGCGCAGGTGTATGGCATTGTGAAACAGCATGAGGGCCACGTCGACGTGAGCACAGAGGCCGGGACGGGAACCACGTTTACACTCTACCTGCCCGCTTTGCTGGTGCCTCTGGCGGAGGTACCAGTTCTGAAAACAGAGATCCTGGTTGAGGGGCAGGGAGAGACCATCCTGGTGGTAGAGGATAATACAACCTTGCGCAAAGCCTTGGTCGAGATCATAGAACAATTGAACTATCGGGTGCTGGAAGCGGCAAATGGCTATGAGGCGTTGGCCATGTTGGAGGAGCGCGCGGGAGAGATATCGCTGGTGCTGAGTGACTTGGTGATGCCAGAGATGGGTGGGCGAGCGTTGTTCCACGCTATGCGGCAGCGCAGCCTACCGCTGCCGGTGGTGATGTTGAGCGGTCACCCAATGGAAAACGAACTCGAGGATCTGCAAGCGCAGGGCCTGGCCGGATGGTTGCTCAAACCCCCGGATATGGAGCAACTGTCCCGGCTGCTGGCGAGGGCGTTGAAAGGCTATGTGGATGCAGATGTTTGACGACCTGCGCTCAAAAGGCTTCCAACTAGGAGATTCGCTACGAGTGGACGACCCAGAAAAGGTGAATGGGGGGCACACAGCAAACAAAAGTTCTTTGAGAGGTTGCTGCACGCCTCGACCGATGACATCGTGGTCACTGATGCGGCACAGAGCATCAAAGATAATCATTTGATGGGGACAGTGGTCAAGTTGTTATTGATAGAGTTGGGATTACCGTTGTCGGAGAAGTGGTGGATGGACTAGAGGCAGTTGAGATGGTGCATGCTTTGCGACCCGACGTGGTCCTGATGGACGTAGAGCCTAAATGGAAGAGGGCACGATATTTAGTATCTACTTGCCAGCCGAGTTGTCGTCTTTGCCCCAGCCCCATTGCCGGCATCACTTGTTTTGGATTAGGCAAATGATTTGATACTTTTTCCCTGTAGGAGTTTGTTATGAGTAAACGACCTAGAAAAGGTGAATTTGAGGCCATGCCGCAAACGCTCGAGTTCTTTGAGACGTTGCTGTGTGCGTCGAGCGATGGTGTTGTGGTCACCGATGCGACGCAGAATATCATCGTGGTTAACCAATCATTCTGTAATTTCTTTGGACAGCAGCGGCAAGATGTTGCCGAGATCAGTATGTCTGTTTGGCTTGATCAGCTAAATGCGGATGCATCCCGGCGTTGGGCTGAACTGGAACAGAATGTTCGGCTCAAAGGCGCGTACCACGACGTCGAGTTTCAGATGACGACGCATAATGGGACGAGACACTTGAGCGTCAACGCTTCTCTTTTAGAGCAGGTGGATGACGAGCAGGTTGGTTTGATCATCAGTGTCTGGCGCGATCTCACTGAGCGGGTGCGGGGGGAGGCTGGCCCACATAAAGCGTTGTCGGCCAGGGAAAAAACTCTGGCTGAGGCGTTGCAAACAATGCACTTGTTGCGAAAAGCCCACGATCAATTGGAAATGCGCATCGAGGAGCGAATGGCCGAGCTCGCACAAGTCAATAAAAAATTGCGCGTCGAGATTGTCGAACGCAAGCGGGCCCAGGAAGCATTGCGGGAAAGTGAGGAGACAGTACGAGTGCTTTTGAATGCTCCCACAGACACGTTATTGCTGATGGATGCTGAGGGATATATTCTAACTCTGAACGAAACAGCGGCCGCGAGATTCGATGGGCATGCCGATGATCTTGTTGGCTTGTGTGTGTTTGATCTGCTTTCACCCGACATTGCCGAAAATCGAAGGATTCAGAACGATAAAGCCATTCATTCGGGCGAGATTGTTCGTTTTGAGGATGAACGAAAAGGGCGGTGCTTTGAGCAAAGTGTGTATCCCGTCTTTGACGCGCAAGGAGAGCCAAAATACTTGGCTGTCTTTGCCCGTGACATCACCGAGCGCAAACGGACAGAGCAAGCTTTGCGGTCATCAGAAGAATATGCGAGAAATGTTATCGAAAGTTCTCTGGATATGATTATCGCCAGCAATATGGAGCGCCGCATCGTCGGGTTCAACAGGGCAGCGGAGGAGACGTTTGGTTACCGTCGAGATGAGGTCATTGGAGAACACGTTGACATCCTCTATGCTGACCCCCAAAAGGGACTCGTTATCCACGAAACGGCAATTAGTGAGGGGAGATGTGTGCAACAAGTCTTTGACCGTCGCAAGAATGGCGAGATGTTTCCAGTTTATCTTTCTGCCTCTCTCTTGCGGGATGCCACCGGTGAGTTGGTGGGCGTTATGGGTATCGCTCGTGATATCACTGAACTCAAACAGACCGAAGAGGCGTTGCGTCGACACAATCAGAAACTGGCGATGCTCAACCGGTCAGGTCAGGCACTTGCCTCTACTCTTGATCTGGATCAGGTGCTCGTCACCGTTCTGGAAGAGGTGCGTCGTTTTCTGAACGTGGTTGCAGTTTCTGTCTGGTTGACCGATCCGGCGACGGGTGAACTGGTCTGCCAGCAGGCTACGGGCCCTCAAAATGAGATTGTGCGCGGCTGGCGGTTGTCGCCGGGTCAGGGGATTGGTGGTTGGGTAGTGCGCAACGGCAAGGGTTTGATCGTGCCAGATGCGTGGGCCGACGAGCGCTATTTCAAGGGCGTAGAGCAAAAGGCCATGTTGTCGTTACGTTCTATTCTTTCTATCCCCTTGAAGATCAAAGACGACGTCATTGGCACGCTTCAGGCGGTTGATGAAACAGCCAACCGGTTCGATGCAGCGGATTTAGAGGTGCTCGAGTCATTGGTCACGACTGCGGCTATTGCTATTGATAACGCCCGTTTGTACGAACAGGCACGGCAGGATGCAGAGACCAAGTCTATGTTGTTGAGAGAGGTCAACCATCGCGTCAAGAATAATTTGTCCGCCATTGTGGGTTTGCTCTACACTGAACGGCGTCATGCCAAGGTGGAGGATCAGGCCGTTTATCAACCCATTATGCAGGATTTGGTCACTCGGGTGCAGGGGCTGTCCACGGTACACAGTCTGCTCTCTACTTCTGGGTGGGCGGCTTTGTTGTTAAGCGATCTGACGACTCGGATCATTCACTCTTCTTTGCAAGTGCTCCCAGGCGATAAAAAAGTGTCTGTGGATGTAACACCCTCTTTGGTTTATGTAACGGCTGATCAAGCGCACAACCTGGCACTGTTAATCAACGAGTTGGCAATCAACACGGTCAAGCACGTGCTACAAGAACGAGACGCAGTGCGCATTGTTGTCCGCATTGCTTTTGACGATGGCGATGATGCTCTGCAAATCGTGCGATTCGAGTTTCGAGATGACGGGCCGGGCTATCCTGAGGATGTGCTGCGATTAGAACGTCACAATGTGGGATTTGATCTGATACAGAATATCGTTCGCAAGAGCTTGCGTGGGAAACTGTCATTGTTCAACGATCCTGGCGCAGTGGCCGTTATTCGGTTCCGGGCGGAAATATAAGGGGACGAGTTGCACGTATTTTTGGAGGAGAAAATGTTGGTGAATGATCAAGACAATGTCCGTGTGCTGATCGCTGAGGATGACCCCTTGGTTTGTGAAATGACCAGGGGGTTGTTGGAAGATGCCGGTCATAGCGTCGTCGGTGAAGCGATGGATGGTCTCGAGGCTGTCGAGATGACCCAATCCTTGCGTCCTGACGTTGTTTTGATGGATATCAGAATGCCCGATATGGATGGTCTTGAGGCCGCACGGTTGATTTACGAGCGCTGTCCTACACCGGTGGTGGTGCTGACCGCCTACGAAACGGAAGAATTGGTTACCAAGGCCAGTGCGATTGGTGTGGGCGCGTATCTGGCCAAACCACCCAACTTGCGCGAAATGGAACGTGCGATTATCATTGCTATGGCACGTTTTGGTGACATGATGAAACTGCGCGAGTATGCTGCCCAGTTGGAGCGACGGGTGCAAGAGCGCACGCTTGATCTCCAGGCCAAGTGCGCCCGGTTGGAGGCGATTCTTCACAGTGTTTCTGACGGCATTATCGTGACCAATGAACATGGTGAGGCTGTTCAAGTGAACCCGGTTGCACAGGCTTGGCTCACGCAGACACTTTCTCCAAAAGAGTCTGCCCGGCTGCAAGAGTCGGTGCATGAACTGGCTTTGCAGGCCGAGGAAAGGCCCGAGGCGGTTTTGGAATTGACAGGATTGGATTTAGAATTGGTTGCTGCCCCGCTGGCAAAACTTGGGCGAGATGGCGCTACAGCCGTTATCAGTATTCACGACGTGAGCCATCTCAATGCACTGAATCGTATCATGTCTCGCTTTATCAGCAACATGTCCCACGAGCTGCGCACTCCGATCACAACGCTCAAATTGAATATGGCACTGATGCGACAAAAGCCGCCGGAAGAATATCCCCAGTTCTTGGATGCATTGGAGCGTGAGGTTGATTGGCTGGCACGGCTGGCAAGGGACATTATGCAAATCTCGCGCCTCGATACCGGACGGCAAGAACTGGATCCCCGTCCAACTCCCCTCAATGATTTGATCAAGGTGGTCATCGCAGGCTTTGAAACACTGGCTCGGGAGAAACATCTGGTGCTTGAGTGTTGCCCGGAAACCAGATGGTCTGATAAGCAAGGGGGCGAAACACTTGTTTCTTTGGTAGACTCGGGCCAATTGACAGAAGCGTTGAGCAATTTGTTGATGAACGCAATGATATACACGTCAGCAGGGGACAGGGTTGTGGTCTCTATAGGGCTGAAAGAAATGGAAGAGCGCGTCTGGGCGACGGTAGCTGTGTCGGATACGGGGATGGGAATTCCGGAGAAAGAGTTGCCGCATATTTTTGAAAGGTTTTTTCGTGGTGAAAAGACACAGGCGATGCAGATATCTGGGACTGGTCTGGGATTATCCATCGCCAAGGAAATTGTCGAGCTGCACGGGGGATGGATGACGGCGGAGAGTGAGGTCGATGTGGGCACAACTGTCACTGTCTGGCTGCCGCTTGTCGAGGAATAGGATTATGGAATCATTGACTGCTGGTGCTCATAAATTAAACATCACACTTTCCGATCAGCACTTGGCCGCTTTTGAGACTTGTTACCAGGAATTGATCGCTTGGAATCAACGTTTTAACCTGACTGCCATCACTGATCGGGAAGGGGTATTGGTGCGTCACTTTTTGGATTCTTTATCCTGTTTCAGAGTGCTGCCGTGGGCGAGCCTGGCAGCCGGGGCGCAGGTAATTGACGTCGGCACGGGGGCAGGGTTTCCGGGGTTGCCACTCAAAATTGTCTGTCCTGGGGTGCGACTGACACTGCTGGAAGCGACACGCAAAAAAGTGACGTTTCTCGAACACATCGTGGGGGTGTTGGGTTTGCGAGATGTCGAGATCATCCACGGGCGGGCGGAAGAGTTGGGGCGCACCCCGACGCATCGTGAGCAGTATGACTGGGCGCTGGCCCGTGCTGTGGTAGAGATGCCCACGCTGGCGGAATATCTATTGCCACTGGTGCGAGTGGGGGGCGCGATGCTGGCGCAAAAAGGAGAGGGCGCTATTATAGAGGTCCAAGCATCTGATGCGGCAACCACTGCATTGGGGGGAAAGGTGCGTCACCTGTTGCCGGTAGAATTGCGTGGGATAGCCGAGACGCGCTATCTGGTGGTAGTGGACAAGGTGGCCGCCACCCCGGAAAAATACCCTCGCCGGCCAGGTATGCCAAAGAAGCGGCCGATCATAGGGTAGTGGGGGGATTTTGCTCTTTTGTTGCGTAAAGCATCAACGGTGCGGAGCCCAGGAATCGTGGATCGTCATAGTGGCGCATCTCTAGTTCCAAGATAACCTTTTCCCATTGCTCAGTATTTGGTCCAAGCCGAATCTCGTTATCCATCTCGAATATGAACTCGGACCATACACGTACGTCTATCAGTCCAGCTTGAAGGGCAAAGGTCTCCAATTCTTCTGGGAGCACAATTGGTATACGAGCAGGAGCGCCCGATGGCCAAGTCAATTCTTCCAGAGCTTTTAGGTTGCCCACTCGGGCTGCATAACGCATAGTGGCAAAACGACTGTGAATACCATCGGCCAA
Source organism: Chloroflexota bacterium (assembly GCA_024232355.1). Next base: position 28,675 of record JAAEPW010000768.1, read on the forward strand.
CAATCCACCGCCGGGTGCAAGTACGCGGGTCATTTCACGAATCGCCGCTGCTGGGTTGCCACAATACGAAACCACTCCACCGAGTGCAAAGACATGATCAAAGCTGTCATCAGGGAAATCGCACATATCGCAGACATCGCCGTTGATCAGCTTGAGCTTGTCACGCACGTTTGCTTCCTGGGCCTTTTCATCGGCCAGGCGTAACCATTCCGGTGCGTAGTCCAGGAGGGTGATATCCGTAAAGCCATCTTGTGCGAGAGGAATGGCCTTGCGCCCTGTACCGCCGCCAGCATCGAGAAGCCTTGCATCGTGAGGAGCGTCATCCAACATCCGTCTGAGATGTTCCAACCCAATGCGGTTGTAAAGGCGATACGCGACGATCACTGAATCGCGATACTCTTCCAGGCGAGCGCAGTCATAGCTGGTCCAGGGGCCGACTTGGCCCCAATCCCATTCCTGCCAGGGACCTGACGTGTCGATGGACAATCCGTCCAACAGGTGAGCGTAATTCTCTTCGCTTTGGCTCATTCTATTCCTGTGACCACACCACCTTGCACTTGCCACAACGTGGCCCGCTCTCGAAATTCAGAGCTGAACATTTCGGGATCGGTGGCGGTGAGCAGCCCTTGTTCGACGCTGTCCACTTGCGCCAGCAGGTAACGCCGCCGCGCGGCGTCCAGTTCGGCCAACACCTCGTCCAGCAAGAGTACGGGAGTTTCGCCCGTTTGCTTTTGCATCCATGCTAGTTCGGCCAATTTGAGCGCCAGCACGGCCGTGCGCTGTTGACCTCGTGAGCCGTAGGTGCCCAGGTCTACCTCGTGTGTGCCTTGGGTGGGTCTGCCGGCGATAAAACGCATTTCGTCTCGGTGTGGGCCGATGAGGGTTGTCCCGCGTGCGATTTCGTCTGTTCGCCGTGTGACGAGCGCTTGCCGGAATGCGTTCACCAATCCGTCAGCTCCGACCTCGGATGGCGGACCTTTATAATGCAACCCTAACCCCATTTGGTATTTAACCTCGGGTGGGGCGGCAGGGTCAAAGTTGGGGCGATATTCCAGCCGCATCCATTCGGCATCGCCAGTGAGTTGTTGGTGAATGCGGTCGACGCGTTGCGATAGTGCGGCGACCAATTCTCGACGACCATTGGCCACGATGACTCCCTGATGGGCCAACACATCTTCAAAGGGTGCAAGTTGGTTTGGATCACCGCCATCGTCGCGCAGGTGACGCAGTGCCGCGTTGCGCTGGCGTAGTGCTTCGGTGTAATGTTCCAGCGCTGTGCAGTAGGCCCCGTCCACCTGACACAGTGTGCTGTCCAGATAGCGACGGCGTCCCGCGGGCGGCCCCGAAACCAGTTCCACGTCTTGCGGCATAAAAACTACCACGTTCAACCGTCCAGACAGATCGGCGCGCCGTTTGCGGGCTCGGTCCACACGAATGGTCTTTTGCATGCGGACGTTTCCGTTGGCCAGCGACTTTTTTTCCATGACGATCTCTATTTCTTGGATGCGATCGTGACGCACGATTTCGGCCCACACGCGAGCATAAGGCAGACCCTCGGCCTCGGCCTCCCAGCGGATGAGATGGCGGTCGAGAGAGGTGAGGGGGGAGGAGCCGGTAGCCAACAAGTAGACGGCTTCCAGCAGGCTGGTTTTGCCCTGAGCGTTTGATCCATAGAGGAGCAGTGGACGCTCAGGCAGTGTTAGTTCTAGGCGGGCATAGTTGCGAAAGTTGGTCAGGCTGAGGTAGCGAATGTGCATAGTGGGTTCTATTTTACACCGAGAGATCGAAAGAGGGAAGGGAAGAGGCGGGGTGAATGGTGAAAACAGCAAGGAACCCGGCTCGTGATAAGCCGGGTTCCTGTGGATTGTCTGTACCAGACAGCTAGGGTCTTTTTAGGACGATTGGCAAATAGATCCCAAATTCACTGAAAACAGTGTTTGTGACAGAGTAGCTCATTGGCCCTATTGGATTGGATATCTCGTCTACCCAGGCAGTATTGGTGATCATTGTTCCGTCCTCGACATCTGGGTTCACTGCCACGTCAAAGCTCAGCGTGATTGTAGTGTATGCCACGATATTTCCTTCCCAGGTTAGCCGATTTTCGGCGGGGTCGTAAATCGGTGGATCGGGAATCGGGTCTTTTTCTGGGGGTGGATCGTAGGCATTGAGCAGAATGACGCTCACCGCGATACGGGCGCTTTCACTGATATAGGTGGTGTTGGTGGGAACCGTATCAGTCATCACCGCCCAAGCGATGCCCAAAGTCGTGTTGTTTAGGACAATATCATAGTTGATGGTATCCCCCGGCCGGACGAAATTCTGTGGCGTGGCGTACTTGGCGGCACTAAAGGTAGGTGCCAGGGCGGTGTTGGTTGTGGTATCGCTATAGATCGTGGTGGGATCGCTCAATTCTCGCATCTGGGCCACATTGTAGATGGTGGTCCCGCTTGGTGTTCCTGGATCGATCTGAACTCGGAAGGTAATAGTCGCTACTTGCCCAGGACCGATTTGTTCCTGCCACGTCAATATCCCGTTACTATGGACTAGTGGGGCGTATATAGATGGGATCACGTACTCGCTGCCGGTGATAAAGGTCGTATAGGTTGGCACGGTATCGCTAAAGACGATTTGGGCTGTTGCACCGCCGTCGTTGGTGATGACAATGGTGTAAGAGAGGGTTGTGCCGACTATGACATTGCCTGGTGGATCAACTTGTTTGATCATGCTCACGTTGGGCGCTGCGACCGGGTTGGTGACGCTTGGGCTGGCGATCATGCCCGGCTGGCTCATCTCTTCCACCTGGGCGATGTTGGTGATGATCTCGCCGTCCGCAGTGTCCGGGTCCACCGTCACTGCAAAGGTCACCGTGACCAGGTGGTGCACGTCAATGTTTCCCTGCCAGGTGATGCGCTCGCTGCCCGGATCATAGATCGGGGGCGAACCTTCGCTGGCCTGGACGCTGAAACTGACGTAGGTCGTGTGGGCCGGGATCGTATCCGTCATCACTGCCTGTGCGATGCCCCCGTCCGCGTTGGCGATCACGATGCTGTAGCTGATGGTGTCGTTCGGACGCACAGGGCCAGAAGGTGTGGACTGTTTGTCCGTGTTCAAGACCGGCGAGCGGACGGTGTTGCTTACGCTGTCGCTAAAGACCGGGCCAGGCTCGTTCAACTCTTGGAACCAGCCCACGTTGGAGATGACGGTCCCCGTCAGCGTGCCCGCGTTCACAGCGACGCGCAGGGTAATCGTGGCGCTCTCGTTGGGCGCGATGACGTCGTTCCATGTCAGGGTCGTGGGTGCATAGACCGGCGGGTTGTACGTGATTGGGGTCACGTAAGTGGTGATAATGTCCGTGTTGGCCGGAAGCGGGTCGCTGAAACTGACCAGGGCGTCGGCGTTGCCGCTGTTGCTGATCACGATGGTGTAGGTGAGTTCACCGCCAGCAAAGATGTCTCCCTCCGGTGAGACGCGCTTGTCCGCGCTCAGGTCCGGCGCGACGACGACGTTGCTCGTGCCGACGATCAGGATGTCGGCGGGCTGGCTCAACTCTTGAACTTGCGCGCTGTTGGCGATGATCGCGCCGGTGGGCACGCTATCGCTCACTACCACCGCATAGGTCAGGCGGGCAAAGCTGTACGAGTTCACGTTCCCTTGCCAGGTCAGGGTCCCGGCAGCGCAGACCGGCAGGTCATGCGTTCCGGGGAATACCTCGATGGTGGCGGGGAGGCAGGTGGCGCTGATGGGCAGCGTGTCGGTCACGGTCACCTGCGCGATACCGGTGCTCTCGTTGGTCACGACGAGCGTGTACGTAATCCGGTTGCCCGGAAGTACGACGCCGGCCGGGTTGGCCTGTTTGGTCGCCGTAAAGATCGGCGCTAGAACTGTGTTGCTCACCGCGACGCCAAAGAACGGGCCGGGTTCGTTCGTTTCTTGCAGCCAGGCGACGTTGCTGATGACGGTTCCTGCCACTGTGCCCGGCGCGACCTGAACCTGGAAGGTGAGGGTAGCTGCTTCGCTAGCGGCGAGGTTGCCATTCCAAGTGATGGGTGACCCACTGGCGTCTGGCGGTGCGTGGGCGGGAGGCGGCGGATCTATTTGAGCGCTTTGGCTGTCATAGTCCGTGTGCGCCGGTATCTCGTCACTGAACGTGACGTGGGCATCATCACCGCCCACGTTGCGCATCACGATGGTATAGGTGAGGAACTCGCCGGCGATGACCGGGCCAACCGGTTCAACTTGCTTGGTTGCCGTCAACTCGGCTGGGACGAGAATCTGTGTGACTGCCGTGTCGGTGTAGGTGCCGCCATCCCCTTCAAAGCGGGCTGTGTTTGTCACACCGCCCGACATGACGGCGTTGACGACGGCCTCAAATTCGAGTTGTACTTGGTCATCCCCGTTCACTGTCCCCGTCCACGTGACTACGCCCGCCGCGTGCCCATAGCTTCCCGGAGGCGAGCCGACAAAGGCGGTAAAGATCGTGTTCGGATCCAGCGTGTCGTTGACAGAAAAGGTGGTAGAGAGTTCGCCACTGTTAACAACGGTCAATGTGTAGACCAGCGTGTCACCCGTGCGTGCTCCAACTTGGTTTACCCGCTTTGTTGAATTGGAGATGTCGGGACTAGAGTAGACGTGAATCAAGGTTGAGTCGGTATCGACTGTGCCATAGCCGTCGTTGACCTCGACTATATTGGGTACATTGCTGCCGGGCGTTGCTGTGATCTCTACTACGATGGTGATGACGGTGCCCGCGCCGGGGGCCAACGGGCCAGTCCAAGTAACGTCCGGCAGGTTGCTATCGTCCAGTGTGCCGCTGCCACCGACTACTTGGCTGGTGATATAGTTTCCACCTTGGATGGTGTCCGTCATCAAGGCCGGGAGCGCCCATCCGTCGCCAACATTTTCGATAGCGATGGTGTATGTTATCTGGTCACCCTGCGTGACGCTGTCGGAGGAGACAGTTTTGTCTACTTGCATAATGGGCCTGGTGGTGCTGACGGTGACACTGCGTTGGATCATTTCACCTGTTCCGTCGTTTATCTGGACAGTGTTGTCAAAGTGGTTGCCCGGCCCGGCCGTCACTTGCACCGGCAGGGTGACGGTCACCCGCCCGCCCTGCACGACGGTTCCTGTCCAAGTGACAGGGTTGCCGCTGCCCAGCGTTCCACTGCTGGCCGAACCACCACCAGAGTAATTGACATAGGGAGCGGGCAGGTTGTCACTGAACGAGGCTCCGATGGCATCCGCCTCGCCGCTGTTTTCCAGGACGATGGTGTAAGTAATGTTCTCGCCCGTCGCTGGCTGCGGATTGTTCACCGTCTTGTAAGAACCGTCCAGATTGGGACCAGTAATTGTCAACGGCACGCTGGTCTGGAAATCCTGGATGCCGTCCGAGATAAAGGCGGTGTTGGCGATGATCGTGTCCCGTGGCAGCGGTCCGGCATTGGCGACGGTGACCTGGAAGGTGACCGTGACCATCGAATAGCCGCCGACGCTCCCTGTCCAGGTGATGGCGTCGCCGCCGGCGTCGTAGCCGGGGACGCCATCGGTGCTGCTCACCGAGTTGCTGACGTAGGCCGTGTCCGCCGGGATCGGGTCCCACACAGAGACCGGCGTGGCGGCAAAGGGACCGTTGTTGACCAGCACGATAGCATAGGTCACTGGCTCGCCAGAGCCTACTGATACTCCGTTCGTCCCGTTGACCTGTTTGTGAGAGCCGCTCAGGTCAAAGCCGACTGCCGTGATCCAGACGCTCTCATTGTCTGTCCGGTCACCGTCATAGGTGCTGCTGGCGAGTTCGACGGTGTTTTCCAGGGGGGTTCCAGCAGGCACTCCCGGCGATACGCTGACGACCAGCGTAAAGGTCGTACCGGGAGTTTGACCGGGGATCGTGCCCACCTCCCACGTAATCCAGCCGGACGCGGGCGTGGCCGTAAAGCTGGCGGTGTGGGTGACATATGTGGTGCTGACGGGCAGGGTGTCGGTCAGACGCACGTTGTGGGCGTCCAGCAGGCCGTCATTTCCGTACTCGATGGTGTAACTGACGAGTGTACCGGGCAGGGCCAGCGTCGGCCCGGTCTTGGCGACGTAGGGCGAGGGCATAGCGACGGTGTTGGTTACTTGGGCTGTGTTTGGATCGTTGATGGGCTGCTCGCCTGTGGTCGTGTGAATTTCGGCCCGATTGGTCAAGATAGACTGTGGTGGCCAGGTAGCAGCTGGGTCGAGCAGGCCGGTGATGGTGATAAAGCCGCTGTCACCTGGATCCAGAGGCTGGATTGCCCGCCAGACCAATGGCGTCGTGCCACCCACCGGCTCGATGGGGTGTCCGCTGGTTATGTAAGTGACGTTGGTCAGTTGGGATGGAAGCACGTCGGTGATGCGCACGCCGTCGGCTGCGATATCACCAGTGTTGGCAAAACGAATGGTGTAGGTAATGGTATCACTCACTGACATTGTGCCCGTGGGTGTCACCCATTTGCTGATGGTCACGTCTGGGGCGTCGAGTATGACGGTGACTGTGCTAGAGTCGTTGGTGGTAGTGATGTTGTCACCCGCGGCAGCGGCGATCTCGACAGTGTTGACCAATTGGACGCCGTCCGGTATGAAATCGTCAATTTGGATTCGGACCCGCGTCCAGCCGATGGCTCCGGTGGCGGGCAGGACAGGGATGTCCCACACGACTTGACCTGGCGTGCTGGTATCGGGTTGGGCGGTGCCAGCAGGGCCAGCCTCCAGCAAAACGACGTAAGAGATCGGCAGCGTGTCGGTCAGAGTGACGGTGTAGACGGGAACGTATCCCAGGTTGGTGTAACTGATCCAAAAAGTATAGTCGCCACCAGGTTCTGGGGTGACCGGAACGCCGCCGATCATCTCGGGGTATTTTACCACCGCGACATCGCCCCGTGGATCGGTTAACTGAATAACGAGATCATCGCTGTCTCCTGTAGCCTGGACAAAGCCCATTAGCGATGCCGTCGTTGTCACCTGGGCAGTGTTGGTCAACCAGGTGCCAATTGTCGTCGTGGCCGGGATGCTGATACCTACCTGGAATCCTACGCCGTTCCATCCGCCGTTTAGCAGCCTGCTGATGGTAAAGACGACGGTGCGATCGTCGGGCAAGAGTGTGCTGGTGGGCCAGGTCGTACTGATAAAGGTGGTGCCCAGGGGAATGACGTCGCTGACGACGACGTCGCTAATGGGCACGTTGCCCTGGTTTTCGACCCAGAGGGTATAGGTGAGGATCTGGTCGGGGCCAACCGGGACACCGGGGTACAATAATCCCTTGTCAACGTCGAGAATTAGACGCCGCTCAGTGATGATTAGGGTGTGGGTGATGAGGTTGTTGTCAAAGGGGCCGCGCTCGATGCTGTTTGACATCGAGGTCCAGGCGGTGTTGAGCAAAAGGGTACCGGTGGGGACAGATTCGGGTACTTGCATATAGACGTCTATGGACTCGGTGCCGTTGGGGGGGATGTCGCCCAGGTTCCAGAAAAAGTAGGGCGGAACCATTGTCCCGGTGGGGCTGGTAGTGCTGCCGACGCTCTGATCAAGGGCGAGTAGGGTGGCTGAGAAGGGCAAGGTGTCGGAGACGAGAACGGAGCGCGCCCAGGCAGAGCGGTCGCTGCCGGGGTAGTCGTCGTTGGTGATGGTGACGCGGTATCGAAAGTAGCCGCCCGGCGCGGGAGGGGTGTTTGGCGCCAGCGATTTTTCGATGCGCAGGTCGCGTTGAGCCACGCCATAGGTCAGGGCGATGGTGCTGTAGAGGCTGGGCGATGATGTGGCGCTGGCAGTGATGTGCAGGGTTGCCAGATCCCACCAGGCGGCGGTCACGGGAATGGTGGCTGTGAGTTGAAAGGTAGACTCGCCCAGGTTGGGGATGGGATATGGGAATATGACGCTTCCTGTGCCGGTGACGGCGGCTGTGTCCGGCACAAACACCAGCCATTGGCTGGCATTGGGAACGGCGGTAGAGCTGACGTGCACGGTGTAGGTAACGTCGAATGTGTCCGTGATGCCGGTCAGGTTAAAGAGGGTCACGTCAAAGACGCCGCGCTGGCCGGGGTCGTCCCACCAGGGGTCGACTGGCGCGTCCAGGATCAGGTGACCAAAGATCGAGTCGCCGGGGTCATAGAGCACGGCTAGACCATCGTTCAGGCTGGTGTCTTCTTGGAACCAGTTCTGGTAGTAAGCTATGCCGTCGCTGCCATCGTCGTTCTCGATCCCGGCGACGACGCGCTCGTTCGGGTTGGCGGCATAGCGTATCTGGCGGTATTGGATCAGAATGCGGCCGTCGCGGTAGAGGATGATCTGAAAGGTGTGGGGATCATTAAGGCCGCAGCACCATTGGGCGTCCACAAATTCGATGATGGTGCGTGTAGGTTGTTGCTCCACGTAGAGACGGGAGACGCCGGGGTGCATGTAGAGATTTGCGCCAAAGGGGGCGATAAAGTTGTTCGGGGCCGAGGAGCTGCCGACAAAGAGGGGGATGGGGCCGCCATTGGCAGGGAGGCCGTCAAAGTAGATGTAGCCGTTGGTGCTGGCGCGGAAGGTGCGATAGACGTTGTCGTAAAAGGGAAAATAAAAGCCGATGTCGATTTCGGTCGATCCCCAGTTGTCCCCACCCAGGTAGTAGCCCTGACCGCTGTCGCTGATTTCGTCCCACACATAAGGGATGCCACCGGTGACGCTATCACTAATGACGTAGGTGGGCGTGGTGGTGGTTTGTTGCAATGGTGCAGAGGGCGGGATCTCGGCGGGCGCTGCTTGGACGGGGGCGGCGTTAAAGCCCGCCATCAGAGCGACGATGGCCAGTAGGAGCATAGTTGCCAGGCTTATGGACGAAATGATAAAGGTTATGCGCTTGTTCATTTTATTCCTCCTGTGAACGAATTACGAATGCCGACCGCTGTGGTCGGTCCGAATTGCAAATGGTTAAGAATCGCTCGTAAAGCACTTGCATTGTATTGTCAGGAATAGTCCAGTGACTATCAATAGCAGGCATAGTATGCCAAACCCTATTGACGTGCCGCCGGTTTCGGGCAGGAGGACGGGCGCAGGGGTGGGAGGGGGTTGGGATGTGGATTTTGGCTTGGGCGCGGAGGTTGGAGGGATGGAGGTGGGGGGCGGTGTATCGGTTGGAGGGACGGGAGTAGGGGTATCAGTAGGCGGGATGGGAGTAGGCGTGGGCCATTTGGGTGTCGGCGTGTCTTGTTGGGCAGATGGAGCGGCGATGCTAGGGAATGCTACCAGTGCCCCGATCAGCAGGACGGTGAATGTGATGAGGATGGGGGCAAAGTTTCTAAAGGTGCTATGGATTTGCATAAGTTATTCCTCCCCGACGGTCACACTATAGTCGGTGTCTGGGCCATAGATGGTCCAGTCGTAGTGGCGCACATTGACGCGCAGTTGGTCGCTGAATGTTGCGGGCCAGATGATTTGGGCCTCCGGGTTGCCAGGCTCGACGTCTATGGATAGCCGGAGCGCGCAGTCGTCGTCCCATAGTTCCAGGACGGTGTCGGCCCGCGTGCCCAGGTTGCCGGTGGCGATAGTGTAGGTGTGTCCGGCGGTGGCGTCAAAGACGAACCAATCGTTGTCGTTGGCGTGGTCAAAGTCGTTGGTGTAGGGCTGACCGGTGGCGAGGTCGGCGGCGAGAGAACAAAAGTCGGGTGCGTCGTCTATGCGTGGCGCTGGGTTGGCCTCGTCGTAGACGGCTAGGCTGTAGCCGGTGTCGGTGTCGAAAGATGCCGGATCGAACTGTCGCACCAGGACGTGGAGCGGGCCGGTGGCGGTCGCGCGCCAGCCGATTTGCGATGCCCGGCTGTTGGATGGGGGGGGTAGATCGTCGTTCGTCGCCAGCGGCGTGGTGCAGGTTGAGTCGTAGATGGTGATGACTGTATCAGCCCGAATCTCTAGGTCCAGGGTGCGGATGGTATAGCTGACATCCGCTGTGGCCTGGAAGGTGAACCAGTCTTGGTCTGCGGTGTGGTCAAAATCCTCGTCAAAAGGTTCAGCGATGGCGAGTGACCAGCCGGGGCAGGCGTCGGGCGCGTCGTCGGGATAGTTTCTGACGAGCACGGGCAGGTAGACGAAGGAGGGGCGGCGGACCCCGATGGTGATGGTGTGGGCGTCGTTAAAGATCCCGCCACAGTTCTCGGCTGTCAGGGATATGGTGCGCGTACCGGTTATGGCCCATTGGTAGACGGCGCTGGGCGTGCCCTGCCCGCTGAGAGGGGCTGGCGACCAGGTGTAGGTGACCGGTGTGGTGGCGTTGGCGGGGTTGAGGGCAGCCGTAAGGCTGTACTGGGTGTTAGTGTAGCCGCTGGTGGGACCGTTGATGCTCACGCCAAGCAGCGGGTGCGAGCAGGTGATCGACGTGCTGATAGAGATGGCGTGGGTGGTGGTTACGGCCCCACCACAATTCTCGGCTGTCAGCGTGAGCGTGTGCCAGCCGGGCGTGGCCCATTGGTAGGTGGTGGTGGGCGTCCCTTGCCCGCTGAGGGGGGGCGGTGACCAAGTGTAGGTGATGGGATGGGTGAGGTAGTTGGGGGTGGGCACGTTGCCAAAGAGGTACGGGGTATCGATGATGCCGTTGGTGGGGCCAGTGATGTTGACACCAGTCAGCGGGAAGGGGCAGGTGATGGGCGGCGCGCTGACGGAAATGATGTGGGTGGCGGTCACGATCCCGCCACAATTCTCGGCTCTCAGGGTGAGCGTGTACCAGCCGGGCGTGGCCCACTGGTAGGTGGTGGTGAGTGTACCTTGGCCGCTGGACGGAGTCGGTGACCAAGTGTAGGTGACCGGCTCGGTGGCGTTGGCGGGGGTGATGATGCCGCTAAAGGTGTACAGGGTGTCCGTAAAGCCGTTGCCTGGGCCACTGATGCGCGCGCCGGTCAGTGGGTGTGGACACGGTACGTTGACCGAGATGACGTGGGTGGTGGTCACGGTCCCGCCGCAATTCTCGACCGTCAGGGTGAGCGTGTACCAGCCGGGCGTTGACCACTCGTAGGTGGACGTGGGCGTGGATTGCCCACTGAGCGGGAGCGGCGACCAGGTGTAGGTGACCGGTTGGGTGGCGTTGGTGGGGGTGAGATTGGCGCTGAACGAGTAGGTGGTATCGGTGTAAGCGCTGGTCGGGCCGCTGATGCTTGCGCCGGTTACTGGGGACGGGCAGGGCGAATTGATCGAGATGACGTGGGTGGCGGTGACGGCTACCGTGTCCGGCGGGGCACAGTTCTCGGCCCGCAAGGTGAGCGTGTACCAGCCGGGTGTGACCCACTGGTAGTCGGCGGTGGATGTGCCTTGCCCATTAACGGGCGTGGGAGTCCAGGTATAATAGATCGGCTCACTGGCATTGGGAGGGGCGATGGTCCCCGTAAAAGGGTAGGAGGTGTTGATCAGGCCGTTGTCCGAGCCGGTGACGTCCAGATTGGTCAGCGCCAGGAGGCACGGGGCCGGCAGCACTTCTACCCCGACAGGCACGCCGGTGGTGTAAACCTCATTAGTTTGCACGCCATACGTGGTGTTGGTCAGTCTGCCAGAGGCGGTCAGGGCGACGGTCATGTAGAGGTCGAGGATGATCGTTGACTCTGTCCCCAGCGTGCCCAGTGACCAACTCACGACTCGGGCAGGCGGGGTGGGGGGCGTGCATCCGTTGCTGCAAAAGGCAAAGGTCGTTTCCAGGGGGAGTTCGTCGGCGACGACGACGCCGGTCAGGTCACGGACAGTGCTGGTGTTTTGGACAGTGATCTGGTAGTGTAGGGACTCCCCGGCAGTGACTGGGTCAGGCGTAGCGGTCTTGGTGATGCTCAAAGGGAAGGGTAGGACGGTGACCGGCATTTCTAGCGTGGCAGTGCACGAATCGATATCCGCAATGCTCAGGGTGGCGGTATAGTCGCCGGTCGTCGTGTAGGTGTGATAGACGGTGGTTCCGGCAGCGCCGCCGCCATCGCCAAAGGTCCATGCATAGTTAAAGGGCGTTCTGCCGCTAAGTCCGTCGGTTGTGACATAGAATTGGACTTGTTCCTGTTCAAAAGATGGCGTGGTGTTGATGGTGGTGGTGATGGCGTTCGGGTCCAGGGCATAGCTAAAGGCAGCGCGGTAGAGGATGGCGGCTCTTTCGTCGCTGCGGGCGTCGCCGGTGCGCAGCGCCAGGGCATTGTGCCCCCGGAAGAGGAAGGAGGGGTCGGGGACGTTGATGTCTGTTGTGTTGCCGGATTCGTCGTCGGAGACGACGGCGATGGTGGTGCCGTTCAACCAGACCGAGGCTGCTCCATCGGTGATGACGCCGGTGGCATTGAGCAGGGTGATGGATGTGCCGCCCGTGCTCAGACGGCGCGTGGCGAGGCTGGCCTGGGCGTTGATGGGCAGGCAAAAGTCACGCCGCAGGAAGAGGTATTGGGAACCGGTGGGGATGGGGTAGCCGTTGTCATAGTTGCCTGTGGCAAAGCGATTCGCGTAGGTTGTGCCGTTACCGGCGTCGGCCGTCAGTGGGCCGCTCGGCGTTCCACCCCAGATGTGGTCAGCGCCAGCGGCCAGTAGTGGAGCAACGTCCGGGCTGGTGGTCCAGGCAAGCGCGCGCATCACGGGGTAGGCGTCCGGCCATCCAACCGGGTTAAAGAAACGTCCGTTCCAGTCGGGAACGGGGTCGGTAAAGGTGTTGTGTACTAGGGTCTTGTCTACAGTAGGACCGGCCTGCCCGTGGTTGCTGACGATGACGAGCGGGTTGGGCAGTTGGCCCACTTGAGCGGTGGAGTGAGTCAACATCGATGTCAATATCAGAGTGCAGAACAAGATCAAACCAATAATAAAGCCCCGTCTGTGCATAACAGTGCCTCCCTTGTAATGAACAATTCGCAAGTGCGCCGCACTTGGGTTAATGACGACCGATGTTTGGGGCTTGCCTATCCCTTGCCCTGGAACATTTGGTTTTGACTTGGGGGCTTGGTCAGAGTTTTATCCATGTTCAGAATAGGCCTCTAACTAACATTATAGCACAACAGTGATGGGGGGCAAAATTCAAACCGCTCACAAATCTCGAATACCGTTCCATCTTGTTTTGTGGTACAATGGCAAGGCGAGTTCAGAGTTGGGGAATTCCAGAGAAATAAATCTCCCAAACAGATTTTGTGATGCAGTCAACGACACCCTGAAAAGGCAGATTATGATGGAATTCCTTGAGCTTTTCCAGTATAAATTTTGGGAGGACTTGACTGGAAAAGCCTTAAACAAGGAGGAATTGGAATGGAAACTAGAGATGTGCCTAAACTCCGACCACTTGGCATCGGCGAGTTGCTCGATCAGGCCATTCGTATCTACCGGCGCAACTTTGTGAAATTCATCGCCATCATCGCCGTCGTGCAAATCCCCGTGAATTTACTCGGTATGCTTTTTTCTCTGTTAACTGTTGAAAGCACCGTCCAACTGCAAAACCCGGCCGCTTATTCCACAGATAATCCATTCGAAATGCTTGGACCAGGTTATTTTGCCGGTGTAGGGGGGGGCTGTCTTTTGGCCATTGTTTCCTTGATCTTGATACAAGGTATAGCAACGGCCGCTCTGACTCGGGCTGTGACAGATCACTATATGGGGGAATCGGTTGGTATCGTGGACGCCTATCGCAAGGTTGGCCGTTCTTGGTTGCGTTTGGTCGGCGCGCTCCTGCTTGCAGGAATTCTCAACTTGGGGCTGTTAATTTGGTTCATCGTGCCGTGCATTGGTTGGGTTACTGGGCTTGGCATGCTGACATTTTCTTCGTCTGTGATTATACCCCTCATCGCGCCGATCGTCGTGCTAGAAGGACAAGGCGCGGGGCATGCGACACGCCGAGCCTGGGACCTGTCCCGGCGACGCTTTTGGTGGGTAGTTGGTTTCGTGGCCTTGCTCATGTTGTTTAACCAAATCATCGTCACCGGTCCGGCGACATTAATCAACGTCGTGCTTCAATTCCTGACCGCAGACATGTTGATGTCCGGAGATATGACTACTGTTCTCATCATTCAGACAACTGTCCAATCACTGGTGACATTGGTCTTTAGCCTGATTTACGTACCGCTCCAGCTAACGTGTATGACCTTGCTGTACTTTGACCTGCGCGTCCGCACGGAGGGGTTTGATCTGGCGTTGGCGGCAGAAGGCGCGTTGGGTGAGCCCGTCGAGATCGCAGAGGTTGTAGCGCAGGCACCACCGCCTGAAACGACCTCGCTCATAACCGGGACCGAATTGGGCTACTTTGTACTTGTCTCCCTCGGTATGGCCGGGGTGGTTGCTATTTTTATGGCTTTTGGTGCGGTGGTTGGGCTTGCGGCTGGCGGCGCTGGTATGTTAGGACCTTGAGAAAGGCTCCAACTCGCTATAGATTTTAATGTTTATCTCTGTCTTTTCAATTTACCGTCTGCACAGTCGTGCTATCGCTCTCGCATTACTGATCTTGGGGTTAGCCAGTATAGTGCTGGTCAGCCCTACCCAGGCATCTGGGCCACCACTTCCACTTGACGAATACTGGCAACTTGTAGAAGAGACCCAGGTACTGGTTGTCAGTCTGAAAGACGCGCCGTCCGAGATCGCCCATGCCCAACTGTCTGACATAGCTGAGCGATGGGAACGCGCCACCCAATTGATTTTGTCTGATGAGACGGTGACCCCTGTAGACCACAGCTTTTTTATCTCCCAACTGCGTTCCGACCCGCCGGACATGGCACAACTGGATCGTCTGCTAACCGTCCTTCTTGAAGCCCGTGACACCTGGCCCCAATCCCCGACAGCCTCACCAGACACTGATACCCTGGACCAAATTCTAGCCCGGCCCGAGTTCCAATGGCAACCTGAACAGCCCTCGCCACTGACCGAGTGGTGGCTGCGACTGCAAGAGCGTTTCTGGGAATTTATTTCCAGTCTTTTGTCCAGCGACAGCAACGTTGTCGGTATTCCGTTGCTGCGCTATGCGCTCACTGGCCTGGGAACCTTGATGCTGATCTTGGTTCTGGCCTATGTGCTGAGGAGCCTGGTAGCCGATTTCGTAGCCGATACCGAAATTGACCCTGATAACGCCATTGGCGACGAAAATATGACTGCAACCACAGCTCTGGAACGGGCTCAACTGCTTTCTGGCGAAGGAGATTATCGGACGGCAGTACGCTATCTGTATCTCTCCTCGTTATTGCTGCTAGAGGAACGCGGACTCTTGCATTATGATCGCTCGCTGACAAACCGCGAATACTTGCGCGCCATCGCACACCTTCCCCAATTGACCGACACCTTTCGGGATGTCGTCCAGGTCTTTGATTGTGTATGGTACGGCTACCAGTCATTGGACGAGGCTGCTTATGTCCGGTACGCTGACCAAGTAACGGAACTAGGGCAACAAAAATGAAACGACTATCCCGTGACTCGTGGTTGGCCATTGGCCTGTTGATGATCTTGGTGCTCGTCACCATTATCGCCGCTGTCTATCAAGCCAAAGGAGAAGCGCAAGGTCCGCCGTTGACTAGCTTTTCCTCAGCACCCAACGGTGCCTTGGCTCTTTGGCTATGGTTGGACGAACTTGGGTATCCGATCAACAACGAGGCCGGGAGAATCTTTTTCCTTTCCAAAGAGACCAGCGTGGTACTCGTATTGGAACCACTGGACGCGGTCACTGCGGAAGAGTGGAAAACGATTGATGCCTGGGTCGAGGATGGCGGTACGCTGGTGTTGGCCGGAGACCGGTGGGGTACGCGATCCGCCGCCCGTCACTATGGCTTTGACCTGATCCATTTCGAGGAAGAAGAGCGAGATCAAGCCGCCACACTTGCGCCCCAGACGCCGTTGTTGAACTCGCCCCCACTGATCGATCCGGTTAACGTGCAAACTCGATCCTATTTTCAAACCGGCTATGGCGATACTGATGCTGATTTTGACTTTGTCACTCACTTGGCAGCGGGACCCCATCCAGTGATGCTTTCTTTTGCAGTCGATGATGGGCGAGTGATCTTGAGTGCTACACCCTTTCCGTTTTCCAACGCTGGGTTAAAGAAAAGTGGCAACCCACAGCTTGTGATGAATATAGTTGCTGCGGCCAACCGGCCGGGCGTGATTTGGTTCGACGAATGGCACCACGGCCTGCGTTCCCAACAGGGCCAAGTGATTGGGCCAGGGGAGTGGCTGCGGCGTACGCCTGCGGGTCGCTCGCTGCTTTACAGTACTATGGTGATCTTTGTGTACATTGTACTGCGGGGGCGGCGCTTTGGACGGCCCGTTCCGCTGCCGCAGAACATTACCCGGCGCACGCCCGTTGAGCATATCACGGCCATTGCCAACCTTAACCGCCGGGCCGGACATCGAACAGCAGTATTGGTCCATCACCACCGGCGGCTCAAGCGCGATATGGGCAAACGCTACCGGCTCGATCCCACTCTGCCAGATGATGAATACGTGACCCAACTATCCCGGTTTGTCCCCAATCTCGACACAGACGCGCTGCGCAACCTGTTGGCACAATTGCGCCAGCAAACGATCAGCGAGAGTGAGATGGTCCAATTGATCACCCAGGTTGCCGTGTGGTTAAAGGAATCCTAGTTGAAGGAGCTAGAATGAATCCAAACGATCTACAAACATTATTTCAACGTCTACGACAAGAAGCCGACAAAGTTATTGTCGGACTGGAAGAGTCATTCGAATTGTTGGTCATTGCGCTCCTGACCGGCGGGCACGTCCTGCTCGAAGGCGTTCCTGGCACTGCCAAGACCCTGATGGCCAAAACCCTGGCTCACCTGGTGCAGACCAAATTCACCCGCATCCAGTTCACGCCCGATCTGATGCCCTCTGATATCCTGGGAACCAGTGTGTTTGATATCACTACGGGTCAGTTCCATCTCAAAAAAGGCCCGATCTTTACCAACGTCCTGCTGGCCGACGAGATCAACCGCGCACCGGCCAAGACCCAATCGGCGCTGCTGGAAGCGATGGAAGAACGACAGGTTAACCTGGAAGGCGAATGCCATTCCCTGGGAATACCGTTCATGGTGATCGCTACCCAGAACCCGATCGAGTACGAGGGTACCTATCCACTGCCCGAAGCCCAACTGGACCGTTTTTTGTTCAAAGTCTTGGTGCCCTATTCACCGTTGGACACAGAGATAGAGGTTATGCGTCGTTACCATCACGGCTTTGACCCTCACGATCTGGCGACAACCGGCCTGCAAGCGATCTTGTCCGATGATGGCATCGTCCAGGCGCGTGAGGCAATCCGTCACATAGTCGTCGAGGAAGGCATCATGACCTATATCGCTCAGGTGGCCGCCGTCAGCCGCCGGTCGCCGGACCTTGTCCTGGGGGCCAGCACCCGCGCCTCGACGCACGTGCTGCTGGCTGCCAAAACCTACGCAGCCATGCAGGGTCGGGACTATGCCACGCCCGACGACGTGAAATTTCTCATCCCGCCAGTGTACCGTCACCGGCTGTTGCTCAAACCCGAGGCCGAGATCGAGGGGCTAGACGCCGACGCCGTGATCAAGCGGTTGTTGAGCCAGGTGGAAGTGCCGCGCTAATGACGCTGACTGTTCGCTCCGTTTTGCTTTTGCTGATGGCGGCCCCCATCATTGCGGCCGGGACGTGGGCACCGGCGTTGGAATGGGTGGCGGGTCTGTACGTGCTGCTCACGCTGACGCTCTTTGTCCTGGACTATCGTCTGGCCGGTGACGCGGACCGATTTCAAGTGTCGCGTCAGCATGACACGAAACTCAGTCTGGGTGCCGACAATCCAATCCACCTCTCGGTGCGCAACCGTAGCTGCCGCCCGGCAACCGTATGGTTGCGCGACGAGCCGCCGGATGCCTTCAAAATCAAGGATCAGGTTCGTATTCTGGGGGGAACCGTTCCAGCGCAGAGCGCCTGGCAGTCCGTTTACCACGTGCGCCCTCTGCGGCGCGGCGATTACGAGTTTGGAGACCTGAACCTGCGCTGGCAGGGACGGCTGGGCTTGATCGTACGTCAGGCGCGCATCGAGGCGGCCGGACCGGTCAAGGTCTATCCCAACTTGCTGGATGTGCGTCGCTATGATTTGCTGCTAAGGCGCAACCGCCTGCAAGAGATGGGACTGCGTCACACACGCATGTTTGGCGAGGGTACCGAGTTCGAGCGTCTCCGCGAGTATCTGCCAGACGACGGATTCCGCCGCATCGAGTGGAAAGCGACCGCCCGGCGCAATCGCCCGGTGACCATCGAGTACCAGACCGAGCGCAGCCAGAGCGTGATCGCTGTGCTGGATACTGGCCGGATGATGCAGAGCCCGGTCGCCCAGATTGCCAAGCTGGACTATGTGGTCAACGCCGTTTTGCTCCTAGCCTACGTCGCCACCGGCAAGGGCGACAAGGTGGGGTTGATGACCTTTGCCGACAATGTGACCTATTTCACCAGCCCTCGCCAAGGACGGGGACAGTTCTATCGGATGCTGGAGGCGCTGTATGCCACTGATGCCCAGCCGGTCGAGCCGGATTATCGGCGGGCACTAAATTATTTGGCGCTCAAACAGCGCAAACGGGCGCTGGTTGTGATTTTCACAGACTTGAGCGGGGGGATGAGCGTGCGTTCCCTGGTTGGACAGGTCTCGGTGTTGGCTCGACGCAGCCTGCCGCTGGTTGTGACCATCAGTGATCCCGATGTGCACACCACAGCGCAACAATACCCACGTGATTCACTGGCAGCCTATCAAAGGGTTGTGGCCGGGCAACTATTGGATGAGCGCCAGGTAGCGTTGGACAATATGCGGCGGCAAGGGGTACTGACGCTGGACGTACCTGCCGATCAACTTTCGATGGCCGTTATCAATCGCTACTTGGAGCTAAAGGGGCGAATGCTTCTGTGATGTTCATTCGGTCGTTGCTCCCGTCCGCTGAAAAGCAGGTAACTGTACAACAACAGGCCGCTTCCCAGTCCGACCCCCCACTTGATTTGCCAGGGGATATTTTCGGCTGGAGACACAAAACCTTCGATCAGGCCAGCTATGATCAGCAATGGCACGCAGCCAATCACCAAACGAACTGCTTTGCGAGCAGCGATGGTCAATGCGTCACGGCGGCTCAACAAGCCCGGACGGACCACCGCCCAACCCAGCATGAGGCCCGATCCGCCCGCGATGAAAATCATACTGAGTTCGATGACACCATGCCCGATCACAAAAGTCCACAGATCAAACCCGAGACCGTGGTATGCTGTCAGACCAGTGATACCGCCAATGAGCAAACCGTTAAAGATCATGATCCAGACTGTGGGCAAACCAGCCAACACACCGCTGCCAAAGGCCATAAAGGCGACCTGGATATTGTTCTGCATAATGAACGAAGATGCGAACGGGCGCTCGTGAATTGGGATATCTGTCCACAACTCTTGTCCTTCAATGATCGGGATCAGGTTATGGGCCTGTGCAGGAAGCAGCCACTTGGCCGCTTCTGGCTGCCAGGCGGTGCCCAATCCGGCAGCCAGGGCAGGTATGATGAACAACAGGGCGGCAACCAGAATAAAGGGAAACGTCTCACGATAGATGCGCGGAAATCCAGTAGTGACAAAACGCAGCAGCCGCCTGCGGGCCATTGGCTCGCCCCGGTACACAACCGTGTGCGCGCGAGCGACCAATTGATTCAGGTACGCCGTTACCTGATGGCTGGGAAAGTCACGTTGTGCCAGGGCCAGATCAGAGGTCGCTGCTCGATACAGGCGTCCCAGAGTGTTGACGTCCTCAGATGAAAATTGACGGACGCCGTCCTGGCTGCGGTCGAGCAATTGAGTCAGCGTCTTCCAGTCGGCCTGGCGGGATTCGTAGAATTGATCAGGTCTCATTTTTTAATCTCGACTTGGATTATACCTGGCTTTGCACAAAGGGCAAAATATTTTCCGAGTGTCTTTTAACGATCACAAATCTCACATCTTGAGGCCAAATAAATGGATACCACAGAAAATCATTCCGATGCGCCGCCAGAGGCTCTGAAACACCTCAGCCAGGCGTACGACGACGAGGAAGCGGGCAACTTGAATGCTTTGCGTGAAACGGAGGCCAAGATCAAAGCTGAGCCAAGAGATGAACAAACTAACGCAGTCCCGCCAGAATCGCGGACGTGGGCAGATCCAGTCGATGCGTATCGCTTGAGCATCGACACCCCGGAAAACGTTGCTTTTGACTACAAAGTAGCGGGGATC
Source organism: Chloroflexota bacterium (assembly GCA_024232355.1). The sequence goes on from JAAEPW010000768.1 coordinate 48,838, forward strand.
GGGTCGCGCTTTTTGGCTGCGTTGGTAGACACCCTGTTGATACTCGTTCTGCAACTGGTTGTCTATGGTACTTTGCTCCTGCTGGCAAACAGCTTGTTGGGAAACTTGCAGGATTGGGAAACATCTCAGGTGACGTGGCTATTTGCTGTGTTTGGATTGATCGCGTTCGCCTTTCTTTGGGGCTATTATGTGTTTTTCGAGGCGCTCTGGAATGGTCAGTCGCCTGGCAAACGTCGAGCCAATCTGCGGGTGATTCGGAGCGATGGCACACCGATCACGCTCACCGAGTCGCTTATTCGTAACTTGGTTCGACTGGTAGATTTTTTGCCTGCGTACTATGGGGTTGGTGTAGTGACAATGTTTGCTGACGAACAAACGCGCCGGTTGGGCGATATGGCTGCCGGAACCCTAGTGGTTCACGATCGTGCGCCTCTCACCTTGCAAGGTCTGGCGACCGCTATGAACGCGCCTATTCGTGCCCGTCCTATCAACACCACTCAATTAGACCTTCCGGTCGAGCGTCTGACCAATCGGGATATTCAGATGGCCGAGGACTTTGTGCGCCGTCGGTATCAATTGTCTGACTCTTCGGCTATTGCCGACCGTATCACACGTGTTTTACTCGAACGAATGGATGTCTCTACCAGCCAGGTCTCTGGAATGTCGGATCAGGATTTGATCATCCACATTGTTCGGGCCAACAGAAACCAGAGTGTCGAGTAGAGTCGGTGAATCAAGCATATCATCATAAAAACAATCAGGAGTAAAAACTATGGATCTCTTTCAAGCCTTTATCCTTGGCGTTCTTCAAGGCGCAACTGAATTTCTTCCCGTGAGCAGCTCGGGTCACTTGGTGCTTGTTCCGTGGCTGTTGGGCTGGCCCGCGTCGAGCCTGGCCTTTGACGCCGTTGTCCATTGGGGCACGGCAGTAGCCGTCATCATCTACTTTTGGCGCGATTGGGTTGCCCTCGTCAGCGCAGTCTGGAACTCGACAATTCTTAGATCGGCGGATCACAAACCGCAAGCACGGCTGGCCTGGCTCATTTTGCTGGGTACGGTACCTGCCGCTCTGATCGGTTATCTGTTGGAGGACTTTTTTGAAGAAATGTTCGCCCGCCCCGTCGCGGCGGCATGCTTTTTGCTGGTCACGGCAGCACTGTTGACTGTTAGTGAGCGCTTGGGCCGCCGCGAGCGTGATCTCGATACGCTGGAATGGCTCGACGCTCTACTGATCGGGTTGGCCCAAGCGATGGCGATTTTTCCCGGTATCTCTCGCTCGGGATCGACCATCGCGGCTGGATTGGGACGCGGGCTGCGGCGAGAGCCTGCTGCGCGCTTTAGTTTTTTGCTGGCGACGCCCGTCATCCTTGGCGCGGGGTTGCTCAAGGTGATAGATTTGGCGCAAGCGGGTGGCTTGGCAGCGCAGGCCCCGTTCCTCATCGTTGGCTTTGTGGCGGCGGGTGTCGTTGGTTTGGGCTGTATCCACTTTTTACTGCGTTACTTGCAGCGACGTCCTCTTTATCCCTTTGCCATCTATTGTACTACGGCAAGCGTGGTGTGCTTGATTATCGCGTTCCTGCGGGCGCGATAGACGACTTGGGTTCTAGGGTGACTTTTTTTGCTTCCCAGGCGACCACGATCTCTCGATTGGTTTTGACGTTCTCCAAAAACTTGCTTCGCAGGGCACTATCACCGATCAGCAATTCTCGTTTTGGGATTGTTTTCGGCTTGTCTGCACTCAGCACTAGTTAAAGAATGACGGCTCAGTGAGAGTTAGTGGTTCAAGAACTCGAAAAATAGTTTGTAAATCAGCTCGTCGCGAATACTTGCAGCGGGATTTTGCCTTCTCGAACTCTTCCCCGGAAACCAAAAGCTATTCTGGGAACAAGAATTGGCAACAGTGCAGCAAAGGCAGATACCAGAATATATCCATAACCTTGGGTTCGGGCGCATACAAATCTTGGGGGAGCACCAGAAAACTGCTCCGTTAAGCATCTTATGGCAAGATTTTTTGCCTGAAAAAAGCGCAAGCACGGCAAAAAATCTATGCAACAGTGCTCATTTACCCCTTTTTATCCAATTTGAA
>JAAEPW010000769.1 GCA_024232355.1 Chloroflexota bacterium
ATTTGCCCGGTGTGCGTTATCACATTGTGCGCGGCACTCTAGACACCGGTGGCGTAGACGATCGTAAACAGCAACGTTCCAAGTATGGCAGCAAACGCCCCAGACGCTAAGGCTTGACAGGTGAGGTAAAGGTATGCCGAGACGAAATCGTCCGCCCAAACGTATAATCGCGCCAGATGTGCGCTATAATAGCGTGTTGGTTTCCCAATTTATCAACCGTTTGATGAAAGGCGGCAAAAAGAGCACTGCTACGCGCGTCATGTATGATGCGCTGGACCTTGTAGAGGCGCGAAGTAAACGCAACCCGCTAGAAGTGTTTGAGCAGGCGATGCAGAACGTGATGCCGGTCATTGAAGTCAAGCCACGCCGTGTGGGTGGTTCGACTTATCAGATCCCGATAGAGGTATCCAGCCATCGCCGTTTGAGCTTGGGGATGCGTTGGATGCTGACGTCAACCAGGACCCGTCCGGGCAAGTCGATGGCCGAAAAACTGGCTTCTGAGTTTATGGACGCTGCGCAAGGCACCGGCGCCACGATGAAAAAAAAGGAAGATACTCACAAGATGGCCGAGGCCAATCGGGCTTTTTCCCATTATCGGTGGTAATGGAAAAATCAGGTCACTCGGCAATCCCTTTTCCAGCGTTCTCTGGGAGGGGATAGCGGGAGTGTTTGATCCCTGGGTGGTCATACGGCAGCAGGTGTGTCGGAAGAGTTGATGAATCGAGTGGCCTGGTACTATGAGACGCAAGTATGCGCTGGACCGCGCTCGCAATATAGGGACCATTGCCCACATTGACGCGGGCAAGACCACCACGACCCACCGGGTACTTTACCAC
>JAAEPW010000770.1 GCA_024232355.1 Chloroflexota bacterium
CCGCCTAGTAAGGTCGAGCAGGCGTCGTTGGGTCGAAAGGCAATTCACAAAACGCCGCCGCCATCTGTGGCCGGGCTGGCTAAACCGTCAACAGGACCTATATCGCCAAAGGTTCAAGCGGTCCTTGACGCAGCGCAGAAGCAACTGGATAAGCAAAAAGCTGCTGAAAACAAGAAAAAGAAAAGGGAGGCTCACTGCCCGGGCACGGCACCGCCTGGAGTAGCCTCGGCTATGTCCATGGCTGGGACGCCAAGTCCGGAGGAGTTGGAAACAGTGCAAGAGGTACTGGACCAGACGGCACATCTAGTTCCAGAGGGTTCACCAGCTATACATGTTATCACGCTGCCGGATCAAGTGATTTCCCCATTGCCGACCTTACCGACAACGCCACAGCCGGACCCCCTGAAAGCGCCACTGGCTATGCCAGATGATATCATGGACAGTGAAACGGCGCCGCCTGAGAAAGCCGCCGGTGTCTATGACATCGACATGACCGATACTGAGCCAACCGTGCAGGCTGCAGCTGTTGCCGCGTCTGCTGCTGGGGCTGTAGTCGCACCACTGGGACCTGCAGATGCCACTGCAGCGATTGAG
>JAAEPW010000771.1 GCA_024232355.1 Chloroflexota bacterium
GTCATTGATTCAGGGGGGTAAGGGCCGAAGTTAGTTAAAAACAAAACAAACTGGGAGCGGCTAGCTATAATACAGCGTCGCCACTGGGGAATTCGATGGTCTGCACTTGCCCAAACAGAGAGCGATTTATATGACGACTGTACGATAGGGCAGTGGTGGCAGAACAATGAGCAAACGCTCACGAGAAATGCCGGTAGCTTCGGCGGTAGCAACTGACAGGCAAATTTGCATGTTAGACAACACGTATCAGGGCTATACAACAGGGACACAATGTGTAGGTATTTGCCTACAAATATGCCTAGAACACCGCAGCTCCCCCCGACTTAGGTTGGGCCTATGGGCCGCTAAGTGATTATAACCCGAAGCGGGCGGGTTTCTTGCCAGCGGTGGATCTGCTCGACTTCCACGGTTCCAGGGGTCCCTCCTGGATCGGCGGTGGGTCCTGTGCAGCTTGGGGCGCCACCTCCGGTTCCCGTTTGATCGCCGTCCACAGCAGGTCATGGATCCAGCGCTTCATGCGACGGGCACTCCAGTGCTGCCCATCGCTCAGAGCGAACGTGTATTGCCCGAGCACTCGGATGACAGTGTATGGCCCTCGATAGGGCGATGTCCCCTTCGGCA
>JAAEPW010000772.1 GCA_024232355.1 Chloroflexota bacterium
AGCACCGAGAGCGTTTCAAGGTGGTCTACAAAGGCCCGAAACAAGCCTCCGACGCTACCTGAAGCCACTTTTTGCCCATTTTTGTTTCTTTTCAGCGAACCTCACTCGGTTCGCTCTGTTGCTGTTGTCCAAACTCCAATATCGAATAAAATCCGGCAATCACCTTAAAAAGACAGATAATATTTTTTGCCGGTTCATTCTAAATTTTCCATCAGGGAAGATTTAGAATGAACAAACCTGAATAGGCCTAAAATCGTAAAATATTCGACAAGTAATGATATTAGACGAATATTATCCGTGAAATTCTCGAAATAGTCGAATAAAAACTGTCCGAACTATTGTTGATTAAAACGTGATAAAATACTGGGCAAACCACAAACCCGGAGGTCATAAAAGTGATCAATATCCTAATGCTGATAGAAGACGCCAAATGCTTTGAAATTGTCCGCAATATCAGATGGCCTGATGGTGTTCGTTGTCCAGACTGTGGTTCTGCCAACATCAGCAAACGGGGGTTCCATAACCGGCAAGCCCATCGGCAGCGGTATCGTTGTAAAGACTGTCGGGGACATTTTGATGATTTGACCGACACGATTTTCGAGGGTCATCATCAACCGCTCAAGGTGTGGGTGTTGTGCCTGTACTTCATGGGGCTGAATCTCTCCAATCAACAAATTGCGGCTGAGTTTGACTTGAACAAAGACGATGCGCAAGACATGACGACGCAGTTGCGAGAAGGGGTAGAGGCAAAAAAGAGGCCTGTGAAGCTCTCGGGGGAGGTAGAATTCGACGAGGTGTACATTGTCGCTGGGCACAAAGGCAATCCATCTGCCGTGGCCAAGAAAGGACGTAAGGGCAGGCGACGGAAACTGAAAGGAAAACGCGGTAAGGGCACTCTGGCTGGAGAAAAACCGCCTGTCTTTGGTATGATTCAACGTAATGGTGAGGTCGTGATACAAATGTTAGAAAATGTGCAGCAGATAACTATCAAACCTATCATCCTACGAACAGTACAAACTGGCAGCCTGATTTACACGGATGAATACAACATCTATGCCCGCATGGAAGAGTGGGGGTATGGTCACAAGACCGTCAACCATTCTCAAGGCGAATATGCCCGTGACGAAGACGGTGATGGCTTCCATGAAGTCCATGTCAACACTATAGAAGGATTCTGGTCTCTCTTGCGTTCCTGGTTACGTCCCCACAGAGGCATTTCCCAGGACCATTTACCCCTCTACCTGAGTTTCTTTGAGTTTGTCCACAATGTCCGCAGGCGCGGCAAAGCTCTGTTGCCTTCCTTGCTGACACTCCTTCTAGCTCCTTGAAACCCATATAGAGCCAGAATATATTGGGTTGCCAGTTCATCTAATGGCAATTATAATAGCGTTTCTCAGTGAATGAAGGAGCAAAAGGTGATATGGCAAAGCGCAAACGTAAATCACGTCGTGGACGCAGAGCACAAAGTTCATCTGCCTTGCGGCAGAATGGATTAAGAGCATTTAAAAGAGGCGAGTACGAACAAGCAATCGAGATATGGCAGCGAGCAATTCGCCAAACCCCCAATGAACAGACAGTATCGGCCCTGGCTGAAGCATATTTTCGACGAGGCCTAAACCATCTGTACGGTCAATCCCCCAAACCACAGGCTGGCTTGAGCGACTTGAAACAGGCATCCAAATTGCAGTCGAGTGACCCTCGTTACGCTTATCATCTGGGTCTGGGCACGCACCGTCAGGGTGATCTTGATGGAGCGGTTCGTATCTACCGAACGGCCTACCAGGGCGAAGGCGAGTTCGCAGACCGCGTGGCCTATCCCTTGGCATTGGCGTTGCTCCAACGCGGCGATGATCCGACCGCCGACCCCGTCTGGTCCACACTGTCGATTGAAGAGCAAACAATGTTGAGCCAGGCAAGAGCGTTCCACCGCCGACCATATACCCTCTCGTCCGATGCGCCATTGCTCTGGCGTGGACTGGTCGCATTGGACGCAGGTGAGCGGGAACAAGCCCAAACAGCCTTTGACGGTGTCCTGGAGAGTGTCACCAATCCCGCAGAACAGAGAATTGCCCATTATTACCTGGGTGTCTTGGCAGCGCAGGGCGAGGATTGGGACAAAGCCCGTCATCAGTGGAGCACGGCCCACGCATCTGGCTTGATGCCCCCCCATCTCAAGGTCAATCTGGGTGAAGTTTATCACCGATTGGCCGAAGAACGAATGACAAATGAGGATGTCGAAAGCGCATTGGCAGCCGCGACAGAGGCATTGCGACACAAGCCAGACGACAAACAACTCGGCAAGATCCTTTCCCAAATACACCAACACATAGCCTACCAAGCCGCCTCCGCTGACCAGTGGGAAGCCGCACACGATCATTGGGAAACGGCTAACGCTATGGAAGGTGGCAGTTTTCGGTTAGCCTACAACATGGCATTGGCATACGAGCGGGCTGAGGATTTCTTTTCTGCCGGTGAAACCTGGCGACAAGTATTGCGCCGTCGCCCGCGCCGTGCAGACCATCCCGATGCGATCAACGATGAGCAGGTGGCCCAATTGTGGAAACGATCCGCCGAAGCCTATCGTAAAGCGGGCGAGTACGACGAGGCGATACACGTCTATCGGCAAGCGGTCAAATGGAATCCAGAGCACGCAGAGACACGTATGGCGCTGTCAGAGGCGCTATTGGCCAACGGCCAGATGCGGGCAGCGGAGAACGAACTAGATCGCATCCTGGAGCGTGATCCTGATAACATCCCAGCGCTGCTGCGCCAGGGGGAAGTGGCCGCTGCCAGTGGAAGGTGGTGGCGTTGGAACCCTCCAACTTCCTATTGGGAACGGGTGCTGGAACTAGAGCCAGAAAATGGCGATGCCCGACAGTTGTTGGCCGATTTTTATCAGAATCGAGCAGAAATTGATATCTCGTGGAGCCACTACTCTCGTGCAGTCGAAATGTACCAAAAAGCGCTCGAGTATATGCCCAAGAACGCCAAGATTTTAGCGGCACTGGGCGGCTGCTATTTGAGAATGGATGATGAGTCAACGGCTCAATCATATATTGAAAAAGCCCTGATCGATGCCCCATCTGATCTGGATGTGTATGATGAAATCATTCACGCCTGGTTCGATATGGGTGAACCTAATCAAGCATGGGATGTGTTGGAAAAGGCAGAGGCCACTATTGACGCCATTCCTTATCAATTTTATCTGTCCCAGGCATCCTACTGTATGGCAGACTATCAGAGCAAAGTGGTACGCTCTTGGTTAGAGCGCGCCGTCGAGAAAGCGTTGCCCGATGTTCCCATCTTTTTGATCATTGGCGAGATGACGGCGTTGGAAGACCATCGTGAAATTGGTTGCGAGTACCTAGAGCAGGCCATAGCGCTTGGTCAAGAACCAGGACACGCACACCTGCTGTTGGGTGTTATAGCCATTCAAGAGAACGACAGGAAAATGGCTAACAAGCATTGGGGAGAAGCAGAAAAAATTGCTCGCCGGACCCGCGATGCTGAGTTGGAGGAGCGAATACAGATGACGCGCCTCTTTTTCAGTGGTCCACCTGGATTGATGAATCTTTTAATGGAACTTGAAGCTAGAGGAGCTCCGTTGCCCGATTTTTTTGACGACGAGTATGATGATGACAACTTTTTCGACATCTGAAGCAGAACAAGAACCAACATCGCGCCGGTCTGCACGGGCGCCTAACCTGACCAGCAGCGATCCCTATGCCGTTCTGGGACTAGTTCGCGGCGCTTCTCCCCGTGAGATCAAGCGGGCGTACTTTGACCTGGTGCGCCAATATGCGCCGGAAGAACACCCAGACGCCTTCAAGCTGATTCGCGCAGCCTATGAAAAACTGCGCACATCCGACGTCAAGGCAGAGACAGACCTATTTCTGTTCCAACCCCCGCCTCCCTGGGAGCCACGCAAGCGACGGCGAAAACTCGATCTTGCCATTCACTTGGAAGATATTTGGATGTTGCTGCAAGAACACGGTGATCTGGGGCGTACGGATTTCACAGCAGATCACAGGCCGATTCGACTATGAGCGATCGCCGCCAGGTTTGGGAGACATTATCCAACCTCTTGGCACGGGTAGATGCGGGTGTTACTGTGCCTGGAGAACCCCACTCAACAGAGGTAGAGGATGGTCCTGCATTGAATGGGTTGGAAAAAGAGATCCGTAGGTTAGGCAAGGCCCAGTTCAAGGCCAATGCCCTGGCTGAAAATCAGGGAACTCGTTGGGAACAGACCATCGCCAGCGTGCAGGCAGCACAAAACCAACAGGACGGGCTTGTGGAAACGCTAATCCACGAGCGGATAGCGACGCGAGAACTCGAATTGATGAAAACGGTCCTGCCCGCGTTGGATGGGTTGGAAAATGCCATTGGCAGTGGCCGGCGGTACCTGGAAGTTCGGGACAAGGCAGCAGACTCGCTCGAATCGTCGCAGACTCCCGTTACTCCAGCACAAGCTGTCTTGGTTTCACCTGCCGACCGGGCAATGCTGTCCGGTTGGCTGGACGGTTTGCGATTAGTGCGTGAACGAATGTTGGCGATATTAAAAGCGGGAGATGTCACCCCTATCCCGACTGTAGGACAGCCCTTTGACCCCTATCTGCACATTGCCGTTGGCACCATCACAGACGGAGATGGGGTGGCGGGAACTGTCGCAGCAGAAGAGCGATGTGGATACCGGTCTCCATCCGGCGTGCTTCGGTATGCTGAAGTAATTGTCTATCAGCCGGAACCGGAAAAAGCACAAGCAACCAGCAAACAAAATATTCTTACACTCGATTAAAATTAAAGGAGAGCGAACGAAACATGATCGTCGGTATTGATCTGGGTACTACCAATTCGGGCGTCGCCATCGTGCGAGATGGCGCGCCTCAGATGATTCCCAACGGGAGCGAGCGGATTATCCCGTCGGTGGTGGGGTATTCGCCCTCGGGCCAATGGCTCGTCGGCACCCCAGCGCGCAACCAGTACGTGTTAAGTCCAGAGAGCACCATCCGCTCCATCAAACGGGAGATGGGAACCGATATTCGGGTTCAATTGGCCGGACGAGAGTACAGCCCACAAGAAGTCTCGGCCTTTATTCTGCGTGAACTAAAGAGCATCGCGGAGAAAAATCTGGGGCACGAGATCACGGATGCGGTCATCACCGTGCCGGCCTATTTCCCCGACGCCGCGCGTCAGGCAACCCGTGACGCCGGCCAGATTGCCGGTTTCAACGTGCGCCGGATTATCAACGAGCCAACGGCGGCAGCCTTGGCCTATGGCCTGAATATGGCCGAGGATCAAATGGTGTTGGTCTATGACCTGGGCGGTGGCACCTTTGACGTGTCACTGGTCGAACTAATGGGGGGCATCGTCGAAGTCCGTGCCAGCCACGGCAACACCCGGTTGGGGGGAGACGACTTTGACCAGCTAGTGGCGGAAGATCTTGCCAAACAGTTCAAAAAACAGCACAAAGTTGATTTGCGAGAGGACCGTCGTGCTTGGGCACGACTGCTCCGCGCGGCAGAAATGGCCAAGATCGAACTATCAGCCCATCCTTTCACGTGGATCAAAGAGGAATACTTGGCAGAAAAAAAAGGCGTCCCCCTTCACTTGGAACGCGAGATTAGCCGCCACGAGTTCAAGGAATCCATTGATGACTTGCTGGATCAGACATTAGATTCTGTCGACCGGGTGATGAAAGATGCCCAGGTCACAGCGGATGAACTCACTCAAGTGATCCTGGTGGGAGGCTCTACCCGCATCCCGGCTATATGGGAACTGATATCCAATTACCTGGATGTTGAACCGCACATGTCGATCAATCCAGAAGAGGCGGTGGCGCTGGGAGCCGGAGTGCAGGCCGCCATCATCGATGGACAGCCGATAGACGCCATTCTGGTGGACGTGACGCCCTACTCGTTGGGCATCGCTGTGGCCGAATTACATTTTGGTCGAATGATCACCGATCGCTATAGTGTTCTCATCCGCCGCAATACCACTATCCCGGTGACCAAAGAGGAAATTTATACTACCGTTCACCCAGAGCAGGACACGGTCGAAATCGAAGTATACCAGGGAGAAAGCCAAATCGCATCGCAGAATACGCTACTGGACAAGTTCAAGGTCACCGATTTGGAAGCAGAAGAACCTGGCGAGTTGGCCAAGGTCACTGTTCGATTCGACTTTGACGTGAACGGTATCCTCACAATAACGGCACAGGACCGCCACACTGGGAAAAAGAAGGATATCACGGTGGAAGCTTCTATGGCCCGGTTGAGCGAGTCTGAGATCTTGCAAGCTCAAACCCGTGTGAGTGCAACAGATAAAGCGGTTGAATTATCGGCAGAGATGCTGGCTCTGCTGGAACAAGCTCAACAACTTTTGGATAACGACGAACTTGAACCAGAGGATGGTGACGAGTTGAAAGAATTGGTCACCGATATCCAAGCAGCCCAACTCGAGGGAGACGCTGCCCACTTGGATGAACTGCAAGAAGAATTGTTGGACTTTTTGTTCGACCTGGAAGAGGACTGAGCGATTCGACTTGATCAAAACAGAATAGTAATTCAGGGAGTCGGTCTTGAAAATTTAAATTACATATTCAGATATGCCCGGGCGACGAACAGATGGCGAATTTGAGGAAGCGACCATCAGGCGTGGTGAAGCGTTGTGCATTGCAACGCGCAACTAGCTCGACGAGGTCACGTTGTTTAGCCGACTGCCAGAAGCCGTCGAAGAATATCTCGATGTGATCAATACGCTCAATGACAAAGCCATCCATTTGAATGAAAGGCATCAATGTCTTGTAGGTTGACTGGGCATAAGACTCGGGGAAAACGGTGTCCCGCAACAGTTGCAGGACGTTGACCAAGCACAAGCGCAAAGCACTAACGAGTTGATCTTTGCGGTTGTCTAACTTGTACATCGGATGGTCCGCCATTCTCCGAGTGACCTTTGCCAAAGCATGCCCCTTTTTCTCTTGTTCAGCATAGTAACGAGCTAACTTTTCTTTCTCCTGTGTAAGCGCTGCGGCAGCAATTTCTATAGAGGTTTGTAGTGACGTTTCACTAGCGTATACCCCCTCCTCAATTTGACAAAATCGGGGGATTGCAAGTCTAAGCGGCAGGGTTCTCAACTTCAAAATGACATTTTTCTTCCGAGTTTGGTCCAAAGTTTCAAA
>JAAEPW010000773.1 GCA_024232355.1 Chloroflexota bacterium
AATGCCGCCGCCTGTTTGGCTGCCCAGCCCCACGCTGAACAGTCCCTCGCTCACCGGCACAGCCGGGTGAGCCTCTGGTCCCCACACGATACTGCCGCCAGTGGCAGCGTCCCACAGGGCAAAACTCATTCCATAGGTGCCATCCAGAGGCGTGCCGCCGTTATCGGCCAAGCGGCCCTGGTAGTTGATGGTAGTGGCGCTGGGGCCAGGGGCGTTGGCGGGGCTTGCCAGTGGCTTGGCCCATACCTGGGCGGTGGCGATGAGGGCTACTACCAGCAATAGCGTGCCACCGTTGGGCGTGAGCCAGTGCATGATGCGACGCAGACGGCTGGAATGTGACGCTGGTGACTCTTGTTGCGCACTGCGTTTTGGCAAGTGACGGTCGATTGTCTCTGCCAGGTCTATCAGAAAACTCTTGTGCTCGTTCATTATTTACCTCCCTATGTCTTATGTCTAAAAATGGGCTCAGATTGCCACAACCGTCGAGCGCCTCGGCAGTTGGTCACGCCAGCAGACTGGCGCTTGTGTACCTCGTAAAAGCACACACGGTGTCAGTTTGTTGTCCGTCGAGTTCTTGGTTCACAATTCCACCTTTCCCCCCTCCAATCATGGATTGGGTCGGACTGGGACAGTTCGCAGAACAAATCTTGAATAAGCAAGGTCTGCCCCAAGTTGTTGAGAAGACACTTGTTTGTTTTAATCTTTGACTAATGAACCTCCTGTTTGCCTCACTCTATATAGAAGTGTAGATTCCCAAATTATGACTAAAACCATGTAACCCAAAAGTCACGGCGCTTGCTTTAGAATAATGGGCAAATAGATACTGTGTTGCTCTACCAGAATGTACGTCCCCGGTGCAACCAGTCGCGCTGTGGCCACGCCGGTCTCTTTGTCCACACTGGTGTCGAGGGCCTGCCACGCCGTTTGAGCATCGGGGCGGTAGTGAATCGTCACATCACCAGTTACCTGTGCCGGATCGAGATTGAACAAGATTGTGCCGCCCGTAAACGTGACAGGAACATTGCTTTGCACGTTGTAGGCGTGAACGATGTGTCCCGTAGAGGGATCGTTCGTCAGATCGCTCGCGGGTGCAATGGCGAAACGCGCTGGGCCTTTCAAAGTTTGAGCACTATGCTGGCTCAACGACTCGACGATCTCATATTGCAATCCATAGATTTGCAGCACCCCATCCTGAGAACCAGTCGCGATCCAGTGCATACTGGCAATCCAGTGCATACTGGCCGGCCAACGAAACAGAGCAATTGGCTCAACCCGGACAATCTGGTGACTCTCATAGGTAGTTGTAAAGACGACAAAGCCAAAACTAAAATCATTTGTCAACGGCAAAGTAGCAGAGTAATAGTGCCGCCCCCCGCTACTAGCAGAAATGGCGACGGTTGACGTAAGCCATCCCGTTCCGAGTTGGTACAAACTGGCGTTAACGTTTGTGCTTCCCAGAGTATCTGTGAGATACACTTTTGTGGTCAGACTGTGCGCGCCGAGTTCGGTGTGCATACCTCGAAACAGTTGTGGCGTCAATGTTGCGGTGAACGTGGGATCGGACGGGATGATCTGAGTAACGCCGTGATAAAACGTCGTTTCTCCATCCTCGTGCCTGCTTCTGACCCAGGCAATCAGAGTATCGTCAATATGTCTACCCGGCAACTCAAAGATGAACACGGAATCGTTCTTTAGCTCTGTCTGACCTAACGCAATGATACGATTGCCTTGCCGCAAGTACAATTCGGCTTGTTCGGGATGCACGTCTGGCGGTAGCTCTAACTCCAAGTTCACAGTCTGAAGTGAGACATTGTAACTAGAAGGAGCATGAACAGTGGGCGTAAAAGGAAGAATCGTTGGCCCCAAAACAACTGTGCCGCGTTCACCTGGAGTGACAAAGTGCGGATAAAATATCTTCCAGGCATCCCACAAACCACCACCTTGAAGCATAAATTGAGCACTCTTCTCACACGCTGGGTTCCACGAAAGACTTGCTGATAATGTACAGTCATAGTTCCCAGGTTCACCCTCCGGTTTACATTGAGAAGCTTCAGGGGCACGCGTTGCCCCGATGGAACCAAATATCACATTCACGTCATTTTTGAGAATGCATCGAGCTACAGGTCCAAACTCGTACTCGCCATCACCATTCAGTTCCCACCCCAGATGTTCATCCAAAGTGCCCAACAAGTAGTGCAAAAGCTCTTGCGTGATGGCATATACATCTTCTTCGTTAGGGTCCTCGGATCTTGGGTAAGGGATCACCATATCACCAGGGATGAATGGTATGGCCTGGGGATAGCCCCAGTACCCCATCATCGTCGAACTCACCGGCCAACTAACAGTGATGGGACGTGTGATCACGCCAAAGGCGATGGAATTTGCCACGACGTCGCGCGAAGCGACCACGTGCATATCAGCCGATTCCCAATGCACTTGATCCGTATACACGCGGATGCTTCGCAGCATCAATTGACCATCGGTAGCATTGTATAGATATGCTGCGGCACTGATCACCTTTGTAGCAATTAAATTCACTTCATCTTGTGTAAGGTTCCACTCTACAACCACATCCAGATCAAACAGGGTTAGTGTGTTTGTGGCATAAACGGTCAGAATGATGGGAGGATTGGTATCAGTTACTGTAAGCTGTTGTACTGTACCTCGGGGCGGGTTGCCATCATCAAGCTGCAATAGCAATCCGGTCTCGTAAATGTCGTATTTTGTACTGGGGATAGCATTGGTGAGCGTACGAGATGATTCCAGCATGGCAAATAATTGATCGCCTACCTCAATTGCCACTGGAGAGACAATGTAACCTGCAGCATCGGTGATGCCTGGCAGTTTTGCGCCATTCAAATAAACCTCAGCACCAGCAACTGGTTGCGAGTCTATATTGCCATCAGCACGCACCACCCAAATAGAATGATCTGGATCAGAGATTTCAAAAGTTGAAAAAGTACCAGTTTCCTCTGTAGCGGGGACAGAATACTCCCCACTTATTTCACCATCAGACAATGTGGCATAGATATTGACAATCAATCCGTCGGCATAGGCACACCCAGAATCAGGATCACTTGAAGTAAAGCTAAATTGTATGATATTTCCATTCCTCGTACCAATGAATGAGCCCGCGCTGCAAAGACTTGAATCCCCTGGATACTCGGTAAAGTCTGCATATCCAGCCACAGTACTTGCCCCAATCGCCATATCCATAACCAGCAGACCGTTCCCATATTGTGGATTAGTGAATGAACCAATGTACAGAGCAGTTTGCATAGCTGAAAACGTACCACTCTCACCACTGCTAATAGTATAATCCCCGTTTACTATCTGGGTGCCGGACAACGTCCCAGTCATAGTAAATACCAAACCATCATCATGACCGCAGTCATAGTCTGGATCATTTGAAACAAAACTGAACGAAATAGTATTACCACTTCTTGTCCCGGTGAAAGGACCAGCCCCGCACAAAGCTGTGTGCCCAGGTTGACCAGTAAAGTTTATATAACCAGCAACTACCGTGCTGCCGATATCTATGTCAATGACGACGGAACCGCTTCCGTACTGTGGATTATAAAAGTTCCCTGCGTACCTAACCCAAGATGACCGAACATTGAATGCCTCGTTATAACCTAGTTTCACGGTCTGGACATCTTTGTACCATGCTGGAATAATATCCAGATTTTCACCGTTGTCATTGTCACTCCGCCCTGGCTTGACACTCGCGCCAGGCAGTGCTACATCCAATGCTTTTACAGGGTTAGCGTGCACGAGAATTAGCCCCAACAGCAGCATACAACCTGACAATAACCACAGAATCGCCAACCGCGCCCAGTGTTTTCTAGCCAGCATCTTTTACCTCCTCAACTATTTCAATCAATTTTACCTGCTTCAAACTTGCACTCTACAAAGATTAGTTATACACTACTGCTACTTTGACCGCTAAACTGGAGGGTACTATGTGTGATCAATTGAAATCTGTGATCGAACATTGCGAACCACTGATCCGTCAAGGCCGCTTTGATGAACTGGATAAAATGCTGCAAGAGTACGAACCACATATCGCCCATTGCGCGCCTTGCCGCCACCAGCACACATTTTACCGGGCCGTGCGAGCAGGTATGCACCAACGTGATTACGTTTTGGCTCAATCGCTGTTGGTGGCTTTGATCGAATCGAACCAAGTGGATGCTATGTTGCGCGCGCGGGCGACCAACTTGAGCGCCATGTTCGCAGAGTTCCAGGGCCAGTATAGTGAGGCGTTGGGCCTGCATCAGCGCGCTTTCGATGCGTGTGTCACTGCCGATGATGTGAACGGTCAAGCACGGGCATTGTGTAACCAGGCAATCATTTTGAACAACTATTTGCATACTCATGAACGGGCTTTGGCACTCTTGGATCAAGCAGAAAAACTGTTGGAACAAACAGGAAATCAAGTTGATATGGTGCGCGTGTGGAACGAGCGAGGTCTTTGCTTGATGTACCTGGAGCGGTGGGCGGAAGCGCGCAAGGCATTGGAAACCTCGCAAGCATTGTGCATAGAACAGGATAACGCATATTTGCGAGCGATTTGTGAGACCAATCTGGGAAGTTGGGAACGCTTGCAAGGGCATTGGGATAAAGCCAAAAAATGGTACACGCCACTGTTTTCTTTTTTCGAACAGCCGCAGTTTGCGAATCCACTGTTGCAATCCGAGGTCCTGTTTTACCTGAGTCAAGTTTGTCAGGCGCAGGGACAACTTGATCAGGCCGAAGCATATCTGGATGATGTATTGCGTTTGGCAAAGGAAAATCATAGTGATCATTTTATTGCTTTGGCCCACTTGGGCCGGGCACGATTGGCGGTTCGACGAAAGGACCATCACCAAGCCCTGGCTTTGTATTGGCAAGCTGCACGTGCCGTTGAGCAAATCCGCTCGGCGCAGGGTGTGCAGGATGTACGGCTCGATTTTCAAACTCAATGGAATGCTCTTTACCGTGAAGCGGCAGCCTACGCCTTGCAATTGGAACGTGTTGAAGACAGCTTGAAGTTTTCTGAACACGCTCGAATGCGGCTTCTACTGGATACCCTGGGTACCCCTCCGAACACCGCTCGTCCTGATGCTCCCCCAGAACTATTGGATGAACTGGAACAGTTACAAATTGCATTACATCAATCCTATGCACAACAGATCGCCGGTAAGCTAGATGAAACTGGACAGACTGATCTGCAGGCCCGAGAAACCCATATTTCACAAGTTCGTACCATCCTACATCGTTATGACCAAGAGAATTTGCCCTACCAATCCCCTCCTGAACTGGAGGAAATTCAGCGCAAATTGCCCCAAGATGCCGTTATCCTGTCCTATTTTGGAATGGATAGCGATCTCGTAGTTTTTGCCATAGATAAAGAGCAAGTTCGTCATCGTCTGCTATCAGTCTCTCCGGCGCAACTCAAAACCCGGTTGGATCAAGGCGGGTTGGTACGCGGCATTATGCCAGATACCTACACAAGACGCCTATCTCCCCACGTCAAGATCTTGTACCTCCTGTACAACGGGCTGCTGGCACCTATCACGGATTGGCTATCCGATTATGCTAGCATTTACCTGGCACCGGACGCCGATTTGCGTCACATCCCCTTTCACTTGCTTGCTCCTGGTTCCGATCAACCATGTCCATTAACCCAAGATAATCGCCGCTTGACCTATCTTCCTAGTGCCAGTGTTTTAACGCGATTGCCATCCTTGCAAACCAAGGGTGAATTTCTGGCCATCGGTTATAACGGTTCCAACCTGATGCTGACAGAGACACATGCCCAACAAATCGCCCAACAAAACAACGGGCAATCACTATGTGGCCCGGCGGCCAAACGAGAACCTGTCATGCACGGGATGAACGACTGTGCTCAAATCTATTTTGCCGGTCACAATGTGTTCCGCACACCTGCGCCAGTTGACTGTGGCTTGCTGATGGCTCCAAACCGCTTGCTCACCCTGTTGGACATTCAAAGGTTGCGCTTGTCTGGCAATCGCGTTGTTCTGGGCGCATGTCAGAGCAGTCTTGCCGTCGAGCGTGGCGGTGATTGGTTAGGACTGACTAACGCCCTCTTACAGGCCGGAGCTGCACAGGTGATGGGAACATTGTGGCCCGTGAGTGAAGTGGCAATGTGTCTACTAATGGATCGGTTCTGGGAGGCCCTCACAGACAACAACGATCCGTTACCCGCATTACGGCACGCCCAAGCTGAAATCCGTTCACTTACACTGGATGACATTCGCCAGGCATTCACTGTATACGAATTACCCCCTCAAGCCCAAGACTATGTGGAAAATCAATTGACAGCTATACAAAATGCACTACCAGGTGCCCCCCACCCTTTGGACCATCCCTACTATTGGGCTCCGTTCATCATAGTCGGCGTTTGAGGCGGATGGATAATCACATTGATATGCCCCAGAGCCTCAACGGGGATATGAGCAAGCTGCACATATCCCCGTTCATCTGTTTGTCCCTGGCGTTGATCATTATCCCAGATCAAGAATACGTCAATACCAGATAAATCCCAGCGGTCAAATACATTTATCTCAACCTCGGCCGTACACTGCTCTGGATTGGTCAAGTCCATAATAAAGGTGATTTTCCCCTCCAGTGCTCCGTCGGGGGTTTGCTCCACATCCTGGCGAATCACCCGCTGTTCCAACGGATCAACGTTCCCCAACGTAGCCAACTGCGCTGTAGAAGGCAATAGGGGCGTTGTTGGTTCGCTCAACCGGACGGCAACCGCCAACACCTGTCGAGTACTACGCGCCAACCACATAATCACTCGCTCACCTTTCTCACAGATGGCCTCCCCCAAATCTACGCCAAGTAGTTTTTGCAAAGCCAGCCGGTCATCCAGTACAGCAACTTGTGTTTCAAGTCTGCTCAACATACGTTGACATTGCAGACAATGATGTACGTGCCAACGTGCGGCTAACACCTCGCCAGAAAGTTCCATTTGCCCTGCTAATCGTAGTGCCTGTTCACAAGTTATTGTGCTCATTTCATCCTCTCTCGCTAGACTGCTCGTTTCTGAATCATGCATTCGCGCAAGTTTTTGAGACCACGCTCAACCCATTTGCGTACCAAAGCCTCACTACTGGCCCCCAAGGCTACCACAATTTGTGAGTAAGATTCATCATCCCAGTGCTTGCAAAGCACTGCCTGATATCTCTTTTCCGACCTTTGTCGCAGCTTTTCCAAGCATTCTAGCAGGTTTTGTTGCCTCTCGCGCTTTAAAATCTCTTCAAGTGGTGTCAAACTTGGATTGGTCAATACATCCATCGTGGTTTCTTCATCACCCTCCAAACTCTGTGGGTGTGATGGGGCCACAGGGTCTCTTGATTTTTCTCGCCAGATCAGAACTGTTTTCGCTTGGCGGCATCCCTCTTTTGCCAACACAGGTAAAAGTTGTGCAAAGTCTTGCTGTTTAAGTAATCCATAGCGAGCATCGTGCCAAAGACGCTTTCGTGGATAGCCTGACAGGTCAATTTCCTCCCCATCCATACATGCTAACAATATATCACGTTCCACTGGCGGACGTTGCCGGACAATCTTGCGCAATTCGCGTTGGTGTGAAGGAGGCAATCTATCTACTGATTTCAGAAATCTGGTCAGAGCCTGCATCAAGTTTTTAAAGTTTTTGTCAGCCACTGCCGTTCGTATCAATTTATCAAAATAAGCAGACAGAGGACCTTCTTTTCGAAACTCGTCCAGCTTTTCTACAACGCATAAACAGGCCTCGGCAGCATACTCCTCAACGGCCTCTTGATGGTTCAGGCCACGCGGCAACGTTCTGGACACAGTGCGAACTTGATTGCGTACATACTCAAGCACAACTTCCCAGGCCGCTGGATCGTCTTGTGTTAGCTTTTTCTCAAATCCAACTGCGTTGATTCGATCTTGATAGGGATTCCATTGCCCCATATATCCTCCTGGTAGTTGGTGTCAACGCACCACATTGTATATAGATGCTCAAATCGTGATTTTGTGACAGGGAAAAAGTCGGTTGGGCCCATTGCACACAGGCCCTGACGAGATTCTGTAAAGAGAGGATTTGGCTGTTCGTGGCTCATTGACGTCTGCTTTGCCTTCCAACCCAATGATTTGACAATAACCGGGTGGTTATTTGAACCAGTATAGCACAAGGAAACGTAGAAAGCAATGGCCTTTTTGTACCATAACCACCAGAGTCTCAATATCACTTGTTTTTGCCAAGTCAGTGGTCAGAGTGAGATTGTCTCATTCACAACTAGGACAGCAAGTTCGGTCGACAGTTATTGATCATTAAGCCAGTAGGGGTATCAAGGAGCTAAAAACACCCTTCAAGCACCCCAAGCCAATGCCTACTGTGAACACTTCATCGATTGTTTGTTTTGGATCAAGTGTCGGGGCAGGATTACTCCCGCCCCGACGTTGTATGGGGTTATTACTGACCGCGCACTACCAGTGGTAAATAGATGTAACGGTTTTTTGGGGAGGCAGCCGATGCCACACTAGGCCAGAATCCCGAGTTAATCGTGTAACTAGCACTAGTCATTTGCCCTACACTAGTAACCTGACCACTGGTCCCTTCGACATGATAATTAGCTGAGGTCTTGACCCCACCACCCATCGCCACGACGCTGCGAGCTAATTGATAACTGGACGACGATGGACGAGGAACGTTGAGCTTGGCAGAGATCGTTGTCCTGTAAACGGGGGATTCGTTACCCGCACTATCTTGCACCTGAGCGTACACAAATTGTCGATCGGAGAGATTGTCTAACGTCCATCCTCGTCGTGGATTATAGGGTTCCCATTCAGTCCAGTTCAAACCTTCGCTGCTGAAACGCATAAAGGCAACGTGGCTGCCGGTGTCATGGGCCAACAGGTGAAGTGTCACATTCAGGGATCGAGTGGTGCCCCCACCGTTATTGACACGCAAGGTGGCAGTGGGACGCACACCATCATACCGCCATACAGTGATGGTACGCCATGCTCCTTGGTTGTCTGCTCCATCCACGAGTGCTACTCGCAGGTAGCGAATGGCTATGTCGGTTGTATGAGACAAGTTAGGCGGGGTGTAAGCCGGTTCGGTGACGAGGGTAGCGGCTGTACCATCAGGGTCATCGCCCCAGTAGACGTGATAGCCAACCACACCAGATTCGGCGTCTACTGCCGGTTTCCAGACAAAATCTGGAGGTATAGGATCGTTCTGCCAATTGCTATCCTCTATGGTGGTATCAGATGGCAATATTGGTGCGGTTACGTCCATAGTGTCAGAAACGAAGGTAGACTCAACAGTGGGTACAGCCCCCGGCGATAGAGTTGACGTGGGAAGTATCTGCTCAGGTGTAGTGATTGACGGGGTTGGACAAGCAGCAGACTCGGTTGCCTGGTTACCACAGCCACAACAATTATTGCCATCGCTGCTGCACCCAGTATCCCCCCACATCATCCACCAGACCTGCCATAATAAATTATTACTGCTGATCCACGGCGTATATTGATACAGAGCAATTGTCGTCGCATTGACCGGCGTTACCATACCATCCGAAACAGCATGTGGTTGCCCAATTGCCCATCCTATTGCTCCCGGATCATCAAACCAACTGCGCAGCGATTGGGCAGCATTATGCACTTGATTATAGAAACCCATATAGGCCAGATTGGGTGGGCTAGAGTCCGGCCAGCCATAGAACAAAACCCAATCCGCCTTGGTTCCCAATTCAGGTTGACTTGGATCGATCAATACACTCATATCTTTCCAATACCAAATACTGCTCGACTCTGCTTGCATCTTGGCCAATATCAGCCTGGGGCTAATTTGGTTGTTTTGCGCTTGTGTATAGATGATGTGGCTGGCCAAAAGCCCGGTTTGCGGATCGTAATAGTCTTTGAAAAAGCTGTTACGCTGATCGAGCAAGTTTTGGATATCTGTTTCGCTCATTGCATTGACATCAAGCAGATCGTTATCACATAGTACCTGGTCTTTATTGAAACTGCCCGGTGCGCGAGGAATCAAAGTCTTGTTTTGATTTTCCGACAACCTGATGCGTTGGAAATGCTTTGCGCTTTGATTTGAAGGATTTGTAGAAGGCACAGGCGGGCCGATAGCCAACGCGCTTGCAAGAGATGAAAGCTGGATGTCGCTTTGTCTGATGGTTCCGCAGCCGCAGCAACCGCTGTCGTTACTAGAGACAAACTCGGTTCCATACGCCGAATTACCCACGGTGTTGGCGGCATAGCCATCGATATCGACGGTGGTGTCGGAAAGGCCAAAGTGCAGGTGTGGACCGCTTCCGTAACCGCAAGGGGTATTGAAATTGTAAGCATGGTAAATATCCCCTAAATATTGACCTTGCGAAATACTCTGCCCCACCAGGTCTAAGCGAGCCGTCGATTTGGCAATGTGAAGATATTCCGTTTTGGAGCCATCGGCGTGGTTGATATGAAAGGCTACCTGAACACTGTCGTCAGACCGGTTGCAAGAAGTTTGTAAAACACCGGTGGCGGAGGCTAACACATCATCAGAGGCTGAACCAACCGGAGCAAAATCAATGTTATTCTGCACCTGAAAACCGTCACCGTGCCAGCCTTTGGTTAGTTTCCACGTATGCCCGTTACGCCAAGGGAATTTATGGGCGATGACTGTCGGTAACCGTCTCAGAGCTTGATAATCGATGAAATCCGCGGGCACCTGCATTTGAAGTTGATTATAGTCGACGTTATACTCGGTGTGACCCTCCCATGCCCCGGATCGGTTAGTTAGGAGTAGTTCGGCAGTAGGGTAGCCTTGCAATGAAGCCCAACTCTGTTTATCGGGCGCTACTACAACGGCTTTGACCCAAGTGTTGTGATAATTCTGATAGGCGCTGACCACAAAGTAAGTACGGTCAGTGAATAAATGACTTTCTGCTTCTAACACATCGATGATGCCTTGTTTGACGGCTTGGGTGATATCATCATGTCCTTCGAAATCGACCATGATTTGCTCGTTAACGGGAATAGAAGCTTCTGTTTCATCTGGTTCTTGAGCATAACCCGTATATGAGAGCGATAACACTAATATAAACCCAAATATTACCCAACCAGAAATAAAATTCTCCAGTTTTTCTTTCATCATCACCCTCACCACTTCCTAATCATAGCCTTGATCATACCCCGCCCGCCGTCGAAATCCTCCAAAGCCTGAGCGATGACACTGCCGGGGATGGGATCATTGTTGACCATAGCGTACCCGGGCGTATCCGAAGCGACCAGCACATCTCCGCGCTGCACGGGACCAATAACCTTGACCACTTCTGCGCCCAGCACAATAGGCCGCCCTTCCGCATCCGCCACGGCTTGCACCAGGCGATCATTGGCGATGGAACAAAGCTCTAGTTGATCTATGCCCCAGCAGAGCACATCACCCTCTTCAAAGCGATCAATCCCGCCGGCCTGTTGCTCATCTTCCGTCTGCAAGTTCGCCTCGATGTATGCACCAGCAGTGCAACTGCCCCCAATCCCCAAATCACCGCTCACCCCAAGATTTACAGGATCGCCAGAGCCGCCAATGACAACTTGTTTGAAAACATCTCCGGGATTTTGTCCACCAAATGGTGCAATAAAGAGATGTGTGCCATCTCCATCTTGCCGGAGGGCAATATGATCATCGGTTGTGCCGCCCATATAGAGATTGGGGCCATTTAGATAGATGCTGCCATCTACTCGAGTACTACCAGCAACGTGTAGTTTTTCTTCAGGAGAAGTTGTACCAATACCAACATCGCCAACAACCACGGTTAGGTCACCATCCAGTATTTCAACGTCCATAGTGGATGATGAAGAGCTGCCAAAGATAGATAATTGTTTTGTTCCTCCATCAGCGGGGTGAAATAAATCAAAATCTCCACCATTAGCAGGAGAGATAGCAGTAAAGTACAAGCTACCACTCGTGTTCTGAATCTGCAGTCTCCCAATACTATCAATATTGTTTCCATTCAGATCCAAACTACCCTTGGCTGGTCCAAGGATTCTCCATCCACCATAGTCATTGCCATAATTGATACCCAGGTACCCCAAATCAGTACGATCCACCAGTGCACGTCCACCACCCCTGCCGCTCAGCCGCAAGTCGTTACCTTCCACAAATAGAGACCCATTAACGTAGAGAGCGCCCAACGTATTTGCTCCAGCCGTCAATGTGCTTGCCTCCACTGCAAACGCTACGCTGGTCAATAACTCGCGCGGGTTGAGCGTCTCACCGTTGATTGTCAGTTCCAAGTAGGTATCATCGGTTATGGCAGTAGGATCAATGGGCGTTAGGCTCCCCAGCAGCACGTGAAACAGGCCGTTGGTCACAGTAATAGCTTGGGTCCCGGTGTAGGCTTCCGTCCAGAAGGAAGCACCGCCCGTCTCCTGGGAGTAGAGGTCAAAGATCATATCTACAACTTCATCTACTGGATCGTCGTTGCTATCCAGCAGGTGCCCCTGGTAACTGAACAAGATATTCGATGGACTGAGCATTTCTTCGACGCTATTTGAGGCAGAAACAGGTGTTTCAAGTTGATCCAAAGCTTTTGGAATTGAAGGTTGTGGCAGTTGGGCTGCCGTAGACTGAGGCCCTCCAGTTTGGAAAACCAGTAACAGGGTACTGATTACAAGCAGAGCGAATATAGAAAGCTTTTTCATCATTTTACTCCTTTGAATATTGAATTGAACAAGGTTTTATATCTGTGCGACTGGATTTATTCTATATCATTGCTTGTTTTTGCTATTTCATTCACACCTCCATTGGAATATTTGCACACTGAAGAAACCGAGCGGATCTATTGCGTCTCGTCTGGCCTACTTTGAGTCGTTACTCTACCGAGATCGGCACTTGCCCACCAATGAGTGTACCTGCGCCTGGCTCGGAGTGAATGTGCAACTCTCCATCTACATTTTCAATGTAGGCTCGAATATCCCGTAAACTGCTATAACCCCGCTCACTAGACTGGAGAATTTGTTCCACGTCGAACCCCTGACCATCATCTCGAATCGAAAAGCGCACACAGTCAGCATCCTGCTCCAACTGGACTACAATTTGATTTGCCTGCGAGTGTTTGAGTGCATTGTGGATTGCCTCTCGAAACACACGATAGATCGCCACCTGAGCCTCGACAAGCAAAACGTGCTCCACGTCGGGTGACGACTTGGTCAGGATGGGGATGTCTGTATCCTGGCGCACACGTTCGATCCAGGCCTGGAATGCCGTCACCAGACCGTGTTTGACCAGGACCTCGGGCGCGCGCAGATAGCTCAGCATCTCGCGCAACTGGTTCGCCTCGACGCTGATGCGATCCTGCCAGTGTTCGATCTCGTCTGCGATCTCGGCCTGCCGCTCGCGTAGGTCATCCAGACCGTAGGTCAGCACCAAGAGGAATTGCAGGATGGTATCGTGCAGCTCTTGGGCGATCTTGAGTCGCTCGTTCTCTTCCGCTTGTATGACGAGACGGGACATAGCTTGTAAGCGTTCCAATTGACGGGTGTTGAGGATCGCCAACGCCATCTGGCGAGCTAAGATACCGACCAGTTGCAGGTCTGGTTCATCGTATACTTCGCCGGTCCAACGCGGGCCTAATCCCAACACACCCACGGCTTGCCCCCGATCCACCAGGGGCGCCCACAGAGCCACAGCATCGGGTTCGTCTTGGACCAACAACGCGTTATAGTCAGAGGCTGCTGACGAGCTTGCGTGGACGGGCAGAGGGACAGCGATCAAGTGCTTGACCAAATCAGGTGGAAGGGGCATCGATCCAACAAACTCCCCCTCGCGGAATCGCTCCAGAGTCTGATGCTCTGGGTCTAGTAACCAGACGTGCACGTGATCTAGATCCATATCCTGCTGCAACGCACTTTGAGCTGCTAGCAGCAATGACCCGATCTGCTGCAAACTACCCACGCGCTGGCTAAAGTGGGCCACAATCTGGTAATCGATCATCTCGCGGCGTAAGAGCCGGTTAAAGAAAGCTGTCGGCCCCCACCGACTTAGCAGACCGAAACTGGCAAGCAATGTGGCCGCCAGAATAGGCAGGAATCCGCTTACTTGGCCTGCAACCAAGTACACCAGGTTGGCGCTCAAGATGCACCAGATCGCTACCAATAGAAAAGTCAGAACCTTAGCCTTGGAGCCAAAGAGCTGGTAGCGCAGGATCGCATAGGCAATAGTCGCAACCAGCACCAGGATCAGGTAGGGGGTGATATGCGCATAACGAAACGTTGGTATGTTGGAGAAATTAAATACCACGAACGGTGCCACAAACCCTATAGAGGCCATCAGGCCTAGCAGAATCAGTCCTGCCTGACGGCGAACGCGCCTGGAGGATGTCTTGCACCAAGTCAATGCCAGACTGGCTAGACTCCAAATGATGGCCAAAGAGCAACTGATGGCAACAAAGGAAAGAAAGAGAGGAGATAGGGCTAAATCAATGGGTGTATCGTATGCACCAAATACCACCAGACCCAAAAGCGAGAATGCCAAAGATAATATGTAGTAAGGTCGGCGTAGACGATGGACTAGCGATAGTAACCGATCTTGATCGGTCAGCAAACTACTCCAGTGAAACATCACAGCCCCAAGTAAAGGTATCCAGGGAATGTTCAAAAGCAATGTGGTTATCCGCGTGTGTGTAATCTGATCAGAGAAATGTCCTGGATTCGTTAGATCTGTCGCTAAACCTGCGATAATTGTGACAAATAAGGCAAAAGTAAGGTTGATTTCCATCCCTGGGTTGGCATAATAAACAACAAAGCCTACAGCTAACAAGCCCAGAATCACGAGAAAAGAAGGCAGAAAGATCTCTAACAACATCGTCAAGGTAAATCGGACCAAGGGGACACCTGGAATAATCATGATCTCATTGTCCCGGTCTACTATGAATTCCACTAGGGCTGGTTGTGCATTATTAAATCGCTCATAGAATAGTTCAAATCTCTTGGGACCTTTAGGGCATAAAATCTCTGCATAGCGTGGGTCCAGGCCATAGATCGGCGAATCCGGGTTAGGGTGATAACCATCTATACACAAGATACGATCGTTGATCTGCAATTTATCGGACCCGATTCCTGGCCAATGAGCAGGTGTGGCCCAACTGACAGTCAATAGCTTGAGTTCTTTGCGCCACATCATCACAATACCAGGAAAGGGCTGGTCGAGTATCAGAGCTAAACCTATACCTTCCAGTATACCTCCAAGCAGCATCAACGGCATCAGCACTGGCAGTATCCACCGCAACATGCGCAGGGGGAAGGTCGAGTTAGGCTCAGAAGAAGAAACTTTGGTCACCACAATGTCAGACATAGAATCAGGACTCCTGATTTGTTTCCATTTGCCGCAAGCGATACAACACATAGATTTTGACCAGCAACGCCAATTGATTGAGACCAGAATGCGCTTCTTTCAGACAAAGTTTGTCATAGACCATGTCCATATGACGACCTATCGTTTTGGTGCTAACTCCCAATTCGTGAGCTGCCTGTTGGCGTGTGCGGCATCTTCCCACTGCTTCAAAAACACGCCACTCTGATTCCGACAGGGTTTGCAGGCTATCAAGAGCCATCATCACACACTCGTTTTCCTCATCGGTCAGCATTTCCAATGCCAAATCAAAGGTAGTTTTGTGCGCCATCTGTACCCCGGCCGCGATTTCTAGGGCAGACAGCCCACCAGCAGCTTTGTGAATAGCATTCAAGAGTTCCTGGGGTTTGGACCCCTTGAGCAGATAGATAATCCGATCGTGACCGTCCATAAATAATTGAACAACCTCAGGGCCACGATCCACATAAGCTGACAGGAAGACAATCCCCAGCTTGGGAAACTGCTCCCGCAACTGCCTGGCGACTTTTATTCCCACATGTTGTTTAAAGTCGGCTCGTTCGCCCGCTCGCTCGGGCATGACAATGTCGACAACGGCAACGTCCGGCTGCGCGGTGTCGGCTACGGCCAGTGCCGCTTCTAGACAGTCTGCTTCAAAGACAACCATCTGGCGCTTGGCCAAATAGTCCCGTACAGCGTTACGAACCGACCAATCATCCTCTATCAACAACACTTTCAACTTTTGATTCATCCAGTATTCTCCTTTATTTTAGCTGGTCAATCACCCGGTGGCAATGGGGTTTGTACTGAAAAAGAATGGGTAATTATACTACCACTTTTGGCTGATTTTGGACAGGTTGGCCCTGTGTATGTGTCACGAGTGAACGTCCATTTTGGTCAAGACATGAACAAAAAACCCGCCCACGCTTCTATACACAAAGCACAGGCGGGTTGAGTGTTGTGTGAATAGGCTGTCGCTGATTAGTAACTCCTCAGGATAAGGGGGAGATAAATTGTGTGATTTGCCATCCCTTGCCCATTACTAACTGAAGAGAAATTCCCCGCTCGGTCCATAACGCGAACGTGAACTTTTCCGGATGGTTGTAACATCCAGGAAATATCAGTTGTACCGCCGGTAACTGTGAACTCGGCGAATTGCTCAAAGTCTGCCGTGTGACTGAGTTGTACGCTATCGACGCCGCTATTATCATCGCTGGCAGTCACCTGCACAGTGACATTTTGCTCTGCCATCACACTGACGGCTTGGGTTGGTTGAGCAATGATCTCTATATGGGTCACTTGCGGTGGGTTTGGGTCATAGATGATGCCGTCTTGGAATGGTCCATATTGGTGACCAGTTGTATCACGGAATTTGACAAATACTGTACGTTGCAGAATCAGGTTGCCGTAGGTATCCAGGACCCAATCGGTGTGGGTAGGATCTGCTGGATTGACAGAAATCCAATCCGTGGTATGTCCGGCTGGACCAAAGCCGCCATCGTTGCTGAATCTGACTGCTGTGATATTATCGGCCATGTTCCAGCCATATTTCAGAGTAACGGTCGGGATAGATGTGTACAACGCGCCGTCGTTGATAGTCAACCAGTAACCAGAGTTATACGTCGAACTGGTTCCTAACTCTATCACATAGCCTTGCCCATCATCTAATTGGGCCACGTTGGTGATCACTGTGCCTGCCGCTGCCTCTTGCGCCTCGACCGCGAACGCAACGATGGTCGGTGTGTTGGAGATGACTCGACCCGACCAGTGTAATTGCCCCCCCGCCACAGTTACCGGGCCACCGTCGCTGGCCCAGGCGCTACCTGTGATATAGGTGGTGTGGGCCGGAATCGAGTCGGTCAAGGTGGCTGTCACCGTTGTAGAACGATTGTTGCGCAGGGAAAACGTGTACGTCAGGGTGTCGCCCGGCTCCACACTGGTCAAGTTGACCGATTTGGATGAATGTAGCAAGGCTGGGGCCATCGAGGTAGTTGCGTACAGGTGTGGTGTCGCGTCATCCCGAAAATCACGCCAGATCAGGTTGGCATGACCACCAGGGGTGACAGCCAAGACGGGCCACTCACGGCTGGGGCTAGCGACGTCGTCACTGGCGCGGGAGTTGGTGCTCCAATTGAGGGGGCCAGGGCTGAGCCTAGCGGTGTAGATACTCCACTGGTGAGGAGGAGTGAGCAAATCCCGGCCATCCATCCAGGCGACCAACACGTTACCACAGTCATCGGCGGCCAGGGTTGGCTGACCCTGAGGATGGATGGTCGCGTCGTCATTCAGGCGTTGAGGAACAATACCTGTCCAGGTGTCCTTTCCAACCGGCAGCTTGGAGACATAAATATCCCAGTTACTGTCATTATCGGTGGCGTTTCTCTCGTCGGCCCAGGCAACGTAAACGTTGCCGAACGAATCTATGGCGATGGCAGGATCAACCTGGTCTATGCCGTCGTCATCGGGGTTGACACGTTGGTTGTTGCTCTGACTCCACTCGCCGCCAGTGTTCCAGATGGGGTCGTTGGCAGCTATTTTTTCGTGGTAGACGTCGCTGTTGCCCTGGCGAAAATCGGCCCAGGTGAAATGAAGTGTGTGGTCGTTATGCAGAGCCAAAGCTGGAGATGTCCGGTCTTTTTGAAAGACGCTATCGGTGATCCGCACGTTTGGTCCCCAAGTCCCAGTCCCGACCATCCGCTTGCTGGCGTAAATGTAGGTATCGTTCTCGTGGTTGCCAACGGTATCGCGACTATCCCGCCAGGCGGCGTATACGTTGCCGGATGCGTCCGCCACCAGCACGGGTGACCAGACCTGCCCACTGCCCGAGTTGACCTTTTCCGGCACGCTCCAAGTACCGCCACTAACTGGCCGGTTGGTGTAGTAGAGGTCATACGCGGCATTGCGAGTATCCACCCAAACCGCATGTAGCAAGTTAGTGCCATCCATAGCCAAAGCTGGGCGGCTGCTGGGAGCAACTGTACCAGTGATGATTTTTCCTACCTCCCAAGGTATCTTCTCAAAAATCCGGGGCAGAACCGAAATAACAAATCTCTAACGTTATTCTAACGTAAATTCAACAAACAAGTGTTACAGTCAATGTTGCTGGTGATAGATAAAAGAGAGAGTAAAAGTTGAGATAATATGCTAGAAGGCTTTGATCCCAATCAAATTCAGGACGATGAAGGAGCACGTCGAGCCATCGTGATGTTGCTCAATCTGGTCGAAGAACTCAAGTCGGAGAACCAGAAATTACGAGAGCAAAACCAACGCTTGCGTGACGAAATCAATCGACTCAAAGGTGAACAGGGAAAGCCGAACATCAAAGCGAACAAAAAGAAAAACGGATCTAGCTCAACTGATTATTCTTCGGAAAAGGAACGTCACCGACCCAAGAAACGGCGTAAACAGAGTAAAAAGGAAAAGATCGAGATTGACCGAGAACAAGTTCTAAGAGTTGATCCTGAGACGTTACCAGAAGATGCAAAGTTCAAGGGATACGAAGATGTCGTTGTGCAAGACATCAAAATCGAGACGGATAACGTACTTTTCCGCAAAGAAAAGTACCACTCTGCTTCCCAACACAAAGTGTATATAGCCAATCTACCAGTGGGCTACGAAGGTCAGTTCGGACCGGGAATCAAGTCTTGGATCGTAGTGATGTACTTTGCGATGAACGTCACGGAACCCAAGATAATAACGTTTTTGGAAACAGTGGGTATCTACATCTCTACCGGTCAAATCTCCGAGATTTTGCACGGTGAAGTCGGAGGTCTGCACACTGAGAAAGAAGAAATCTACAAAGCAGGCTTGCGCAGCACACCGTGGCAACAAATTGATGATACTGCCACACGTGTAAATGGACAAAATCAGTACACCCACGTTGTTTGCAATCCATTTTACACTGCATATTTTACCAAACCCCACAAAGATCGTTTGACCGTGTTACAAGTATTGTGGGGTGATCGCCCACTGATGTTTTGTCTCAACGACTTGGCCTACGCCTATTTGGAGTCATATAGTTTTTCTAAAGTCAAGCGAAACAAGTTGGCGCAACTTCCGCGAGAGCAAATGTTCATTCGAGCCGAATTCGAAGCATTACTCGAAGAACGTTTGCCCGAGTTGGGTGTCCGTCAGTTCAAACAGGTTCTGGAAGCAGCTGCCATTGCCGCTTACCACACTCAGGACGAGTTCCCGATTGTAGACCTGCTGCTTGCTGACGATGCGGGACAGTTCAAGCAAATTGTCGAATCCTTGGCCTTGTGCTGGATACACGATGGTCGTCACTACAAGAAGCTGATGCCATCCATCGAATATCACCGTCGACTGTTGGACGAATTCCTAACAAAGTTCTGGTCATTTTACCACGAGTTACACGCTTACCGTCTCAATCCCACAAAAGATGAACGAGAACGTCTAGATACCGAATTCGATGAGTTGTTCTCCACAGTAACAAACTATCATGATCTCGACGACCGCATTGCCAAGACCAAAGCCAAGAAGGTTGAATTGTTGCAAGTCTTGGAACACCCGGAAATTCCTCTCCACAACAACGACTCAGAACTGGGTGCTCGGAAACAAAAACCCAAACTGAACATTTCTTTCGGTCCCCGCACCGACGCCGGAGTCAAGATATGGGACACTGGCCTGACTATAGTGGCAACTGCTCGCAAGTTAGGTGTAAATGTTCTCGACTACTTTCGCGACCGTATTTCCCGAGTCAACCAGATGCCTAGTTTATCCAGTTTGATTGAACAGAGAGCCGCAGATAGTCACTTGGACTTGTCCTGGCAGAACGAACCACCATAGATTTACCCCGGATTATTGAGAAGATACCTCCCAAGCGCCATCATCAACACTGTAACTTAAAGTGAGGGTAGGACCATTTGAGGCAATCTCATCAATCCAAAGTATGTAGGCATTGCCTGCAACATCTACACCAAAATCAGATAAACCTAAAACATGCCCATCATCTACTTGGAAATTGACATTCCAGGGCAAGGTGGGGGCAGCACTTACAGGAACAACCAGCAAACTAGTGATAACTAAACTTGTGATTAGACTCGTTGTTATTTTCATCTGCTACCTCCACTTTAGCGATTGTAATGAAACTTGTAGTTATACTTTGCAGGGTTAGTGTGATAATCAAGTGGAACTATGTCATCATCACCCAATGACCCATAAAGCCCTAACCCAAAAACAACTGCTTGTGGGCTTTTTGTCGCTACTTTTGCACCGACTCTCCCTGCGATTTTTAAAGGCGTCATCCCTGTTAGTGCTTTGATTATAAATTTAACAACTTGTTTTCGGACAATGCCAAGTCCAGATGGATCTTTGGCAGTAACTAGCCCTTCATCAAGTTGTGGTAGTGTGCCTTGCTGAATTGGATTGTTGGATATCACACCATTATTCGAGGATGAGGATTTTTTTTGTACAGAACCTTTATCCTCAGTATTATCATATCCATTGTCATCAATTGGTGGTAGCGAAGGCGAAGGAGGGGGTTGCAGTAAATAGCTTATGGCTCCCCCAATCACTCCGCCCAAAGTAGCGCTACCTTCAAAAGCAGTGAAACTGACAAGAGTAACTCCCTCTAGCTTGAAACTGAGAGCCAGAGTATATAAACCAGCCTCTGCACCCAACGCTAAAGTTCCTCCAGCCAATGCACCTAAAAATGTCCCTTTTGCTATGTTCTGTCCCGTAGCACCAGCATAAATGCCACCAGCTACAGCCCCAGCGATTATCGCCACTGTTACTGTAATTGGAGCAAATATTACAGCAGCGGTGATAACCAAGGCCGTTCCGACAGCATAAAGAATGGTCTCGGCATTTTTTGCAATAAATTCTCCCACATCGCCAATAGCATCTCCTACAGCTTTTCCAACATTGCATATCCCATCCCAAAGATCACCCCAAAAATCATGCCCTGTAGGGTCAATGTACTTGAGCGGATTGTTAACCACATAACTATACCGATTGAACGATTGTGGATTCCCCGGCTGAGGCACAATCGTATCAGGACTCAAGAACCGCCCTAACTCTGGATCATAGTAGCGCGCCTGGTAAAAGGCCAGACCGGTTTCGGGATCAAGCTCCTGACCGGTGTAGAGGTGGCGCACCCGGTCCGGCGTGGTGTTGGAGCGCAAGCCGCCGAATGGTTTATAGCTGGCGTGCCCGGCGACGCGCCCACTACCATCAGAAACCGCCGAGGCAGATCCGAGGTGGTCGCCGTGGTGAAAGTAGGTGATGCCCTGATTGTCAGTAGAGGCCAGGCGGCGCCCCCCGGCAAAAATGTGGCGCACTTTTTCAAAGCGATTTTCCTGATACAGGCCACCGATGTACCGGGTGACACCCTCCATCGCAGTGGCCTTTTTGACCCGGCTGCCGGCAGCATCATAGGCAAACTCTGTGACGGCAGGTCGGACGACGGGCATCATGTCGGTGCTGGGCAGGTTGACGGCGATGCGCACCGGGCGGTTGTCATAATTGTAGGTGAATCTGCGCCAGCCGTCGGACAACATATTACCGTTGGCATCATAGACAAAATCGCGACCCTCGCTGGTGGCGGTGACGGCGTGGACGTGGTCGGGGTCGTCGTAGGTGTAGGTCACATCCCCCTTGCGCGTCAGATTGCCGATGGCGTTGTACTCATAGTCAATAAAGTCGAGTTGGCCGCTACTGAGCGTATCGGTGAGCACGGCCTGCGCCAGGCGGTCGAGGTCGTCGTAGGCAAAGGTCTGGACTGTGTGAGCGACCGTATCGCTGATGGTGGTGACGTTGCCAACAGGGTCGTAGGCATAGCCAAAGCCTTGCAGCGTGCCGCTCACAGGGCTAGAAGTCTCGATAGTCGCCAGTCGAAAGCTCTGCGGGTCGTAGGCGTACTGGGTCGTCACGCCGTTATCGTAGGCCAACATCGTCACCTGTCCCAGGGCATTGTAGCTGATCTGACTGACGTAATCACCGATGCCCGGCGCGCCGCTCACGCTCTGCAAGCGACCGGCGCTATCGTATCCGTATGTCACCACCGCCCCATCGGGATAGGTCAAGCCATGAACGCGCCCCAGGAGATCGTAAGCAGTTTGAGTGGTATAGATTTGCCCATCCAGGCCCTTGTACGTCTTGGTAACGCGCCCGTGGCGGTCGTAGGTATAGGTCTCCCAGCCGGAACTGTCCCGCATCCGGCAGAGACGGCCCGTTCCATAGGCGCAGGTGTCGTAGGTGTAGGTCGCGTCTATACCGGTGGGATAATCTTTGAGAGCCAGACGGTTGAGAGGATCGTACTCGAACCGGATGGTGTTGCTGAGCGCATCGGTCTGGGCAATCAGGTTGCCGACGGCGTCATACCCATATATCCAGTCGCCCATATCAAAGTCAGACATCGCCACTTTGCGGCCCAGCGTGTCATAGGCCATTGTAGCCGAGTTCCCCAAGGCATCGGTGACGACGGTAAGATGGCCCAACGGACTATAGGCGTAGGTGGTGGTGTAGGTCTCACCGGCGTTGAACTCTAGCACCTGGGCCAGCCGTCCAAAGGCGTCGCGGACGGCAGTGCGGGCATGACCATTGGCATCGGTGACAGTGGTGGCACGGCGGTCGTAGGCTGCGATGGTCTGGCTACCATCAGGCTGCGTCGTCGTGATAACGCGCCCCAGGGGGTCGTACTCGTAATACACGTGGGGGGCGGTGATGGGCGGCGTGGCGTAGAGGGTGGTGGTGTAGGTATCCACAGTGTAGGGCAAGTACTTGCGCTCGACCAGTCCCCGGCTATTGTACGCTTGCGTACCATGGACGATCTGGTTGAGTGGATTGTCGCCGTCCAGTTGTTTGGTCTGCACCGGGCGGCCCAATCCGTCAAAGAAGGTAAACAGGGTGACAAACTCATTGCAGCCGCTACAGACACGGGATTGAGTCTTGAGGTAAAAGCGGCGCGTGGATCCGCCCTCGGCAAAATCGTCGTAATCGTAAATGGTGGTAGGCAGCGTCTCGCCAGGGGCATAGACCTCGACCACCCGGCCCAAGTTGTCAAAGACGGTGTGCGTAGTTTCGCCATTGACGTCGGTGACGGCATTGGGCTGGCCAAAGAGGTAACCATTGGGACCACCGTAGAAAGAGTCAGCCTCGTAGCTGTAGATCACCTGGTGTCCCATCGCGTTGGTCACGGTGATGGGATACATCTGGTAGAGTGGATCATACTGTACGGTAGACGTATAGCCCCGCGCATTGGTGGTCTGTACGACGTTGCCATATTCGTCATAATCCACTGTGGCAGTGGGGTTGGGATCACCGTCGAGCCAGTCCTTGGTCTTGGTGACACTGCCGTGAGTGGGCGGATCGGTGTGGCTGGCGTTGCCATCGTAAAAGAGCCAGCCCTCTTTGAGCTTGTTATCGCTGGCATCGTACTGGGCAGTGTGGGATGGGGTGTTGAGGATGTGGACAGCAGGATTGTAGCTATAGTCAATGAGGGTGTAGGTATCGTCGGTGGGATCGTCGGGAGCGCCCAGATAATCAATGCGAGTGGGGTTGCCATAGTCGTCGTATTGGTAGGCGGTTTGGGAGTGGACGGGCGTGGCGTAGCCGTCATACAGGACGGTTTCTTCTTGTACCATATAGGGGAAGACTACCGTATAGGGTAAGACTACCGTGCCGGTGCTGGTGATGGTACGGGTCTGCCAGGTAGTAACGCGCTGGCTATACAGCGTGCCATCAGCGGTATATTGCGATACCGTGATGGGACGCCCTTGTAGGATTTTGTCCTGGTGGAAGTAGTTTTCAGTATAATGTCCGGCGGGGTCGGTAGCACGGGCGTAGCCAAAGCCCCGGAACTCGCGCTCGACAGGGTCGTGGTAGCCACTGACAAAGGTGAAGGTGAGGGTGCGGGTATTGCCCATACCATCATTTTGAGTGACAGTGTGTATGGTTTGGACAGGGTAGGGTAAATGGGTATTGCTATAAATGGTGGAAGGTTTGTAAGTAACAATTGTCGAGCCACCGATACCGTTGTTGATTGATAGCAGCAAGTCAACTTGTACTACACTGTTTATTTCAGTTGCCCGAGTAGGTTCATAATCACGTGCTGACACCTGATCAACTGATCCATCGCCATTAACATCAACTGAACGTACGCCTTTATCACGATGTGCGCTATCAACAAAACTTAGCGGGACACTCCAACTGTCATCTCGTGCCCATCCATGTCCAGTGTTTATGTATGTTACTCGGGTTGGTTCATAATCACGTGCTGATACCTGATCAACCAATCCGTCACTGTTGACATCAACCATTCGCACACCTTTGTCACGATGTCCTGTGTCGATAAAACTCAAAGGCAAATCCCAACTATCATCTCGTATCCATCCATGTCCAGTGTTTATGTATGTTGCACGGGTTGGCTCATAATCACGTGCTGATACCTGATCAACCAATCCGTCGCCATTGATATCGACCATTCGTACACCTTTGTCGCGATGCTCAGCATCGATGAAACTCAAAGGCAAATCCCAACTATCATCTCGTATCCATCCATGTCCAGTGTTTATGTATGTTACTCGGGTTGGTTCATAATCACGTGCTGATACCTGATCAATCAATCCATCACCATTGATATCAACCATTCGCACGCCTTTGTCACGATGTCCTGTGTCGATAAAACTCAAAGGCAAATCCCAACTATCATCTCGTATCCATCCATGTAAATTGGCTACATAATTGAAACTGGTTGGTGGTGATGCGTTAATTTCATCACTGCCAATCTCCTGAATTTGCTTCAAGAGAGATCTGTGAGAAATTGGGCTGTACTCGTATTCAAGTACATATTTCCGAACTAACACAGCATCCACCTTCACTGTCACTGTCATCAATCGTTGCCCTGTCACAATCAACGCACCACTACGATAACTCGAGGCTGTATCCGTCCGCTCCTCCCATCCAAAATCAACGCGGTACCTTGGGTCCAGATCGGTCGTACTATTACCCGTCCACTTGATCTGCTCCGGATAAACTTGCCCCTGATCCTGGAAATAGCTGAAGGTCATATAGTTGCCGTAGGTGTCCACCACGTAGCTCAAGTTCCACTGAAACACCCCAAGACCATTGTCCAGACAAGCATAGGGGGCCTGGACGCAGGTGGAGGCATCCTGCCCGTAAACGTACCTGGTTCCAGCTTTGTCCCACACCTCCCAATAGTTGCCGTAAAACACAAACTTTTGAAACTGGCTCTCGATCTTGGCCCGATACTCGTCGCCGCCCACATTCACTAATTCAGCATTGCCCACCGGAGAAGACCACATAAAGGTATCGCTGCTGTCGTAGCTGGGCGCGCCATCCTTGGTGCTGCGCTCGATCTTGCCCAACTGCAAGTCCCAGCCCACGCTCAGCGGGCCGTTGCCCATCCGGCTGTTGTAGACCAGGGCCAGGTTGGGACCAATCCCATTGCAGCCCGATGGAGTCGGGATCGGGTACTTGGTCACGGCAGCGCTGGTAAAGAGATCAGCCTGGAACCCGGTCAGCACGTCGGCCTGGGCGGTGGAGCCGGTTGGGCTGGCACTGTTGTTAGTCGGAGGTGGGGTCTGGTTTGCGGATGTGGCGGCCGGTGCTGTATTAGGTATGGGTGCTACCATTGGCTCTGAGTCTGGTTCTGGCACCTTGGCCAGGGCGATGGCAGCCAGGTTGAATAGCATAACAAAGGCAATTCCAGCAGAGACAATGCATTTGATAGATAGACGGTAGAATTTCATCGGTATCACTCCTCTTTTGTTCTCGTACAAGATGCGGCAACTTGCTCCATATCACGGTGCCCAGATCAACCACACTTTGCTGGCACTGACCACAGACCCGTATACATCTTGATATTCAAGTATTACGTTTCCATCCGCGATAGCTTCCACCACCTGACGTGATATCTCTACGATGGCTGGCTCCGGTGGCACTCCTTCAGAGCTAAAAGTGTAGGAGAAGATTTCACTATAGTCTTGGATCAACACCAGTTGGTCATCCACCATAATGGAAAGCACTTGATGCGGATCACTGGAAAAGTAGAATTGTCCACCGGCGGGTATCTCGCCATCCAATGACAAAGTGGTTGTGTAGAACGTTTCTCCCTGCTCTGTCACCGGACGGGTGATGATTTCGGGGATAGATTGCTCAATCAGTGGGTATGGCTGCGGTGGTCCCCAGTTGCGCAGTACTAGTGGGAGATAGACCGAGGACGTCCCAGGAGGTTCCCCAATGACAAACACAACCTGACCGGCATTGTTATCCAGGCTAAAATCTTGCCCAGCATCCAACGAGGCGATTTCCAGTGGCACAGTGATCCTATCACCGACCTCCCAATTGTGATCCGAATCAACCTGGGTCGTTATCGTGATGATGCCCGCCGCGCCTGGGTCAATGACGGTCAGTAGTCCCACGTAGGGTGTGTCGCCTGTCTGCTGTGGTGATAACCCCAGGCTGTTCGGTCGAACGAATG
Organism: Chloroflexota bacterium; assembly: GCA_024232355.1. The sequence continues at coordinate 26,808 of JAAEPW010000773.1, forward strand.
ACAACCCATTGGGTAGCACAGCATTGATGACCACGTCCAAAGCGACCTTGTTGCCAGCGTTGCCAAAGGCAAATCTGAACTGCGCCATACCACCAGGCTGGACGTACGTCCGCACCGGCTGAGCCTCGGCGATGATGAGGTCGGCCCATAGGAAGGCGACGCCGCTCTCTCCTTGTGCGTCCCCGGCTTTTGCCGTTACAGTAGCCGTAACCGGACCGTTGGCATTGGAGGTAAGTGTGGCTTGCGCAACGCCGTTGACCGTCTGGGTTTGCGTCGGTGATAGCGCGCCGGCATCGGTGCTGAACTCGACCAGCGTGCCGTCGGCGACCGGGTAGCCGCGTCTATCGGTGACGGTGGTTGTGATGATAGTGCTGGAGACGCCATCGCCGGGAATGCCGCTCTGATCGGGAGTGAGTGTGATGGTGTAAGCTGGACCGGGCACAATATGCAGGACGGTCGACGCACTGCTGCTTTTGCTGCCGACGGTACCAGAAAAGATAACCGTATAGTCTCCCGGTGGTACATCGGGCGGCGCGTAGAGATGAGCCTGCACCGAGGCATGATTCCCCTGGGCAAAGAGGTAAAGCGACTCCTGTTCCAGGTAGACCGACGCCGTGCCGGAGATGACCGCCCCCCCGTCTAACTGGACAAAGTCGCACATATTCCCCATAGACGGTGCAGTGGTGCGGGCAGTGATGGTTACCAGTGCCGTTTCCCCGGCGACGATCTCTTGCACCGGCGGCGCTTCCAGCGTAACGGGTGTATTACATACCACCGGTGCGGTCTCGGTGACGACCGCCGACGCTGTGTTAAGCGCGCTCTCGTTGCCAGAGAGGTCGTAGGCGCTCACGCCAACGAAATAGAACAAGCCGTTATCCAGACCAGGCAGGGTAATGTGTGTCACATCGCCTACATCCACCGTAGCGGTAAGCCCCCTATGCTCTGTGATGATCCTGGTACCGGTGATGAAAACAGGATCGCTGATGGTACCGGTATAGGTGACAAAGGAACTGGTGTAGGTGATGATGCTGGTATCGGTCAGGGTGCGGTAATAAACGCGATAGCCCCACAGGTCCGGTTCGGTGTTGGCCGCCCAGTTGAGCCCAAGTTCGTTTTCATCGGGAGTGACCACCAGGTGCGCGGGCGGTGCGGGCGGGGTATCGTCCACCACGCGGATGGAACCGGGCGCGTAGGCGTGGACGGGCGGGTGGCGCTCATCTTCGACACTGGCATAGACGTGGTAGACGCCGGCCGGCCGCGGGTTCTGGGCCGTGTTCCAGACATAGCTCCAGGAGCCATCGGGATTGAGTGGCACGTCCTCGGCCAGCAAGCGCCCGCTGTAGACGGTGATGGTCTCGGTGGTGGTGATACCGTTTTCGTCGCTGACGAGCAACTCGGCGGTGGGGGTGACGATGGTGTATAGGGAAAGCACCGTATCGGTATAGGCGCCACCTACCTGGCCCTGGATGGTGATGGTGGGATCGGCGGGGGTTTCGGCTGCGGCGGGCGTCTCGACGGTGACGGTGGAGAATGCGCTCGCCCCAATGACCATCAGATGATAGTGGTCTTGTGCGGGCGGGTTCTCTACCAGCAAGTGCCAACTACCTGGTTGAGGCTCCTGGACCGCGTACAGGACTTGATGGGTATCGGTGTACGCTTCGTAATGGATGAGTGGGTCGCTGGCTGCGACGGTGGGCGTGATGACGTTCCCGCTCGGCGAGACGAGCGCGAGGGTGGGCGTGCCCGTGTACCAGCCCATCGCAAAGATGATGCCCTCTGAATCATCTTTGACCTCAACGTATTGCTCGTCTACGCTAGACGCTGTACTGAGCAGCGCCATTCTACGCGGTGGTTCGAGCAATTCGTAACTGTCCAGGTTGGTCACGTCTATATGCCCGGATGTATCTATATATAGCCCAAATCTGATGCCAAAGAACTCGACTGTGCCTTTAGCGCCCCATCTGCCGTTCTTAAATTCACCCAGATCAACCCCAAGACGGGCCAGAGTGATGTCGTTGGGCGGGATAGCCGTACCCCAGCAGTGGCGCTTCATCCTGATCTTGCACCAGCACTTCCATACTTCCCACCATTCGCCATCGCAGCCGCATTTAAGCTCCGGCACGTCAATGCACAGTTCCCATCTCCCCAATAGCCCTTTGGGCAGGCGAAGCGTCAATCGCCCGGACGCGGTAAAGTGTGTACGCCCATCCGAGGACCAGATATTGACGCTTACGTTACCCTCCAAGACGCGATCCTTGGTGCAAAAGTCGTACTCGCTCATCAGCCCTCTGGCGCGTGTGATGCTGGCCTCCATCGTGGCCTGGATGTACTCGTTCAACGCCAGCGCGCTGCCCTGAATGCCGAATTGGCCCCATGTATCTACCCACCCACCTACCCGGCCGTGGACGATCCAACTGGGCGCGGATTCATAGTCAAAGATCAGATCAAAGCGAATGGGGTCACTGAGCCGCACCTTGCCCTCAATGCCGGTGATAAAGATGCCGGTGGCATCTACCGGGATGCGGAAACCGCCGCCATAGATATGCACGCTGGCCTCGCGCAATTCGTAGCGCCAGGTGGGTGGGTCGGGCGTGCCAAAAACGACGCGACAATCCACAGACATCATGCCCGGCACGGCAATGTCGGCCCGACCATCAAAGAGGTAGCCGCCGCTATCAAACGTCAATCGCACGCGGGCCTCGCGGATACCCAGCCCGCTGCCGCCGCCGACGTTGAAGGATGGCAAGCGGATGTCCACATTACCACCGTCAATGGTCAGCCCGCTGGCGTTGATGCGCACGTTGTTGATGTTGGTGCGATAATTCCCCAACGATGCCGGCAGCGACAGCTTGGCCCGACCGGCGTGAAACCCGCCGGACGAAAGGGTGCTGTTGCGGGCCTCGACCGTCAGCCCGGCGACCTCAAAGCCCAGGTTGCTGCGCAACGTGATCTTGTCTGGGCTGGCGTTCAGGTTGGTCAGTGTGATCTCTTGATCGTACAAGTCGGAGGGCAAGCGCAGAGTCAGTTCCTGGATCTCGACGCCCTGGCGTGCCAAGCTGATCTTGTCGTACGGAATGCGCACCTGGAGGCCGAACAGGCTGGCTTGAACGTCGGTGGCAAAGCTACCGCCCAGGATGTAGGGAGAACGGTAGCTGAGTTGCAGGTCGTGGATCTGCACCTGCGTGCTATCCAGCGCCGGGATGGTCAGCGTGGTGGTCAAGACGTGCAGTTCCTCGCCCACCAGGGTGGCTTTGGACGCCTCCAGCGACCAGCCGCGCACCCCAAAGCGGAAATCGGCGCTCAGGCTGCCGGCCTTGACGCCGGTGGCGGGGTCGAGGCAAACGTCGCTAAAGTAGAGCGTTGTACGGCCCAGGTAGTAGGGCAACGCCACGCTGATCTCTGGCGCGCAGACTCCGGCGTCACTCAGCGTAAATCCCTGGGTGGCATCCGCCCGCCAGTCCCCAATGTCGAGGCGCTGGGGGTCGGTGAGGGAGCCGTACAAATGCCCATCGGGCGTCACGCCGACGTTGGCAAAGTGATACGTTCTGCCACCCAGGTCCACCGGCTGCGTGGGAAAGGTCAGGTCGGCCTGGGGGATACGAACGCCGTTTTCGTCCAGTATTAGCCCAGTGGCGTGCAACTGCCAGCCGAGGAAATCAAAGTCGAACTCGCTCATGCTCAAGCCCCCGCTCTGGATGCTGCCGTCGGCGGCGATGAGCAAGTCGGTAAAGGTGAGGGCCAGCGGGTCGCTGTCTGGCGTGAGCGGAAAGGGGAAGGACAGGGTGGCACTGATGACGTGCAGGCCCGCATCACTGAGGGTGGCATTGTGGGCCGCCAGGCTGACCCCGGCGATCTCGAACTGGAAATCGCCCTGGATGTTGCCGTAGGCGATGGTGCCGTCGGTGTTGACGTAGAGGTCGGTCAGCAGCGCAGTGGTGCCGCCAGGCAAGGTGATGATCGATGTGGGAAAGAGCAGGCCATGGTCGCTATCTAGTACCATATCATAGTAAGCGACGCCCCACCCACCCAGGTTCACGGCGACCGGCTGCTCAAACTCGACGTATCCGGCAAAGACACCATCAGGATAAACGTAGCAAGTGGGGATACTAACGGTGATCCCCATCGGCAACGTCAGCTCGGGGTTGAGGACCAGGCCGTAACTATCGAGATATCCACCATCGATGGATGTCGGCAGCCCCCCCACGTTAAAATCAGTCGGGCCTACCACGGCATCCACGCTGCCCCCGTTATTCACGAAAAAGTCCACCTGGGTGCTAATATCGAGCAGGCCGTCCACGTGGCTCTCGATCTGCGCCGTGCCGCTGAGGGTGCCTTGCAGAACGTTCACCGTCACGCCCACGGTGTCAGTGGGCACGGTAAAGCCGCTCAGGTTGTCGAACAGGTAGGATGCGTCAGGGCCAAGCGTGACCAGGCCGGTATCGGGAGTGACGTCGAACGGCCCGTCCAGCACCGGGTAGAGCCGGTTGGCCAGCAGCGAGAGCCGTCCCTCGCCGGTGATGGTTCCGTTGGTCTCATCCAAGATTACGTGGCCGCCCACGTCCTCGTCAAGGAACACGTCGGCCCGCGAGGGGCTGCCGACGCGCACCCGCCCGCTAAAGCGCCAGCGCCCACCGCCCAGGTCGGTCCTGGTATCAGCGTAAACGCAGACTTGGTTCACACAGTCCGAATCCTGCGGCCGCACTGTGACCAGCGTGGCCGTCCGGGTGTAGACATAGCCCGCGCCATCATCCAAATACATCACGTTGGCGATGGGGATGCCGTCGCTGAGGGCCGATGAGACGCTGACCACACAGGTCATCGTGATCGAGCTGTTCCCCGTAATCACGCCGCTCCACTCCAGTCGATGTTCTCCGGCATTGTAGGCCAGGCCAGGGCTGGCCGAGACGAAGGAGATGTCCGCCGGCAGCGGGTCGGTGAGGGTGGCGTTGGCGTCCACAGAGTTGGCGTTGATCAACGCCAGCGTGTAGGTGGCCGCGCGTCCCACGCGCACGAAAGGACGGTCAACGGTCTTGATGGTGTACCACAGGTCAGACACGCCGGCGCGGATGGTTACGCCGCGCTCCAGGCCTGGGTTATAGCCATCGTCAATGGTGGCGGTGACGACGATGGTGTGATCCGGCGGGGCGGTATCCGAGACGACGGCCCGAAAGCCCAGTTGCGTCGTCGCCCCTTCGGCCAGCGGACCGTTCCACTCGACCTGCTTCTGGGCCGCGTTGTAGCTGGCGCCACCGGTCAGATCGCTCACGCTGTGGAGGTAGGCCGGGATGGGGACAAGCACCGTGATCTGTGGCGCGTCAATATCGGCGTTGCGCAGCGTCAGGGTCAGGGCCACCGTTTCGCCCAGGGGGATGATGGGCTTGTCTACGACCAGTTGGCTGCCGCCCAGGTTGGGCACGGCGACAGTGGTGACCACAGTGCGGGTGATGGTAGCGGTGACAAAGTCCTGGGGCGTGACTGTGACTGCGTGCGAGAGGACTGTACCGGCGCTCAGACCGCTCCCGACCTGGGCGACGTAGCTGACGGTGACGGGCAGCCCCACGGTGAGCGGGCCGCTCCAACTGACCGTTCCGCCCGCGCAGCCGCCATTGCCCGCGCTGGCCCAAAAATCGCCCGTGCAGGTAGTGCCAGACGGCAGCGCACCGGAAGCGCTGGACGACGGCGCGTGCATAGTGCCGGCGTTCTCCAACCGCAGCGCGTAGGTGAGCGGGTCGCCGGGGCGCACGCGGGCCGGAGCATCCAGTGTGGATGTATCGAGGGTAGGTTCCGAGTAGATGGTGACGGCTGGAGCGGTCAGAGTGACGGTGTTGGTGATCCCGTCATTGACCGTAGCAGTGTTGGTGATCTGCATACCTATGGGCAGCAGGTTGTCCAATTGCACCTGGTAGCTTATGGTGACCGGCAACCCCACGGTGAGCGGTCCCATCCATTGGAAGACGCCGTCGGCGTAGCCGGTCGCGCCGGCGCCGGGCGGCGTGATCTGGACGTTGCCTACCCAGGTGGCGTTGGCCGGGAGGGTATCGCTGTAGACGGCCAAGGGAACATGCATATCGCCATGATTGGCGAGGACAGCGGTGTAGGTGACAAGCTTGGTGGGCTGAGCGCGGGTGGGCGTCGCGTACAGGCCAGATAGCGTGAAATCCGGCGCGGAGCGGACGGTAACGGCCATTGAACCCTCGCACAATGGTTGGCCGTTACGCATCGCGGTGGCGACAACTTGCGTGCCATCCGGCAGCGGGGCGTCCAGTTGGGCCAGCACCGTGATGGTCACCTGCCCACTGGGTGTGATGGTGCCCTGCCAGCGGATGCCCGTCTCGTAACCCGGCTGGCCTTGATGATCTTGGTCTGTGTACAGCACGACAGGTTCCCCTTGGCTGGCGGTGGTGGTGATAAACGTGGTGTGCTCGGCCAGCGCCCACGCTACGTCCACACCAGGGGCAGGAAGAGGGTCGGCGTTGCTCAGGACGAGGGTGTAGGTCAGCAGGCTGCCAGGGGGGGCGACGGCCGGCTCTACCGCGCAGGTAGAGGGAGAAAGATCAGCGATATGAACACGGAAGGGATAGCTGTTGGCCCCGTAGGGCGGGCGGGTGACCAGGCCGCCCCGCCGATAATCCGAATGAGGCACGATGCGAAAGCTGACGTTGTCGCTGCGGCGGACGCCGTCGGCCAGGGCGTCCCACAAAAGATAGTAGGCCTGCCCATATTCGGGGTCGGTGCTGGTTTCCAGGTTGGTGAGACGGCTTTCCAAACCTTCGTCCTTGATGTCGATGACTGTGGCCGGCAACCACTGCCCTCCGCCGTGAAGGGAGTAGTAGGCATCTACGTGGTGAACCGGGTCGGCCTGGTCATCAAAAAGCTGGAAGGGGATAGTGATGACGGGCGTGTTCAGCACGACGGCGCTGTGGATGCCCGGCGCGACCGCCGTGCCGTCCAACGTTCCATCCTGCGACCTGACCAACGCCCTGGCGGGGCTGTTGGGCAAGGAAGGGCTGACGTGCAAGTGGGATTCGTACACCCGGTTGACCTGTCCATAGTTGCCCACCGCCACATCCAGGTCGCCGTCGTTGTCCCAATCGCCCCAGGCGGTGTCGTAGGTGTCGTCGACGTCTGGCGAGTTCCAAGCGGCGTATGCGCCCAGGTCGCCGTTTGTATTGCGGTACACCCGGTTAGGGTTGCCGCCGTTACCCGCGATCACGTCCAGGTCGCCGTCGCTATCCCAATCGCCCCATTCTATGCTGTGGGTATTGTCCCATTCGGACAGATTCCAGGCCCGGACAAAGGTGTCGCCGCCATCATTGCGATAACCCCAATTGGGCTGACCGTCGTTGCCGGCCAGCATGTCCAGGTCACCGTCGCCGTCGTAATCGGCCCAGGCGATACTGTCGGTATTGTCTGTCTCGGCAGAACTCCAGACCAACGTGAAATCATTGCCATCGTTGCGATAGACGCGGTTGGGTTGGCCATCGTTGCCCACAGCCAAGTCAGGGTCGCTGTCGTCGTCGTAATCGCCCCAGGCCAAATTCTGGGTCTGGTCGCTCTCCAGTGAACTCCAGGCAGTGGTCAGCGTGCCACCAGCATTGTGATAGAGACGGTTCGGCTGATCGTAGTTACCCGCCGCCAGATCCAGGTCACCGTCGCCATCCCAGTCCCCCCAGGCCAATGCGCGGGTGTCCTCATTTTCCGGCGAACTCCAAACCAGAGTTAGGCTGATCTCGCTGCTACTGACATTTTCGTAAAGTTGGTTAACCCCATTGTTCCCTACAGCCAGATCGAGGTCGCTATCGCTATCCCAATCAGTCCAAGCCAGGTCGTGGGTATTGTTGCCAGAAGGCGCGCTCCATGCCAGTGTCATTGTGCTCCACTCAGGGTCGAAGATATCCAGGTCCCGCCGGTAGACGCGCACCGGCTGTCCCCAGTTGCCTGCTGCTAAATCCAGGTCACCGTCGCTATCTGTATCGCCCCAGGCCACACTGCGGGTGTTATCACGCGCCGTGGAACGCCAGGCCATGGTCAGCGCCCCGCCGTCGTTGCGGTACACGCAGTTGGGGTGGTCGTTTCCCCCGGCCAGGTCGGGGTCGCCGTCGCCGTCCCAATCCCCCCAGGCTACGCTCTTGGTGCGATCTCTCTCCGCCGATGTCCAGGCCATAGTCAGCGTCCCGCCGTCGTTGCGGTACACGCGGTTGAAGTCCCAGAAGTTTCCCACGGCCAGGTCGGGGACGCCGTCGCCGTCCCAATCCCCCCAGGCTACGCTAATGGTGCCATCGCTCTCTGCCGATGTCCAGGCCAGAGTCAGCGTCCCGCCGTCGTTGCGGTACACACGGTTGGGCTGATTGTTGTTCCCCACGGCCAGGTCGGGGTCGCCGTCGCCATCCCAATCCCCCCAGGCTACGCTATAGGTTTCGTCGTTCTCCACTGATGACCAGGCCAGGCTCAGCGTCCCGCCGTCGTTGCGGTACACGCGGTTGGGTTGATTGCCGTTCCCCACGACCAGGTCGGGGACGCCGTCGCCGTCCCAATCCCCCCAGGCTACGCTCTTGGTGCGATCTCTCTCCGTCGACGACCAGGCCAGGGTCAGCGTCCCGCCGTCGTTGCGGTACACGCGGTTGGGCTGATTGATGCTCCCCCTGTTGTTCCCCACGGCCAGGTCAGGGTTGCCGTCGCCGTCCCAATCCCCCCAGGCTACGCTCTCGGTGCTGTCGCCCTCTGCCGATGTCCAGGCCAGGGTCAGCGTCCCGCCGTCGTTGCGGTACACGCTGGGATCATAGCTCCCCACGGCCAGGTCAGGGTCGCCGTCACCGTCCCAATCCCCCCAGGCTACGCTAATGGTGCCATCGCTCTCTGCCGATGTCCAAGCCAGGGCCAGCGTTCCGCCGTCGTTGCGGTACACGCGGTTGGGCTGATAGTAGTTGCCCACGGCCAAGTCGGGGTCGCCGTCACCGTCCCAATCCCCCCAGGCTACGCTATTGGTGTTGTCGTTCTCCGCCGATGTCCAGGCCAAGCTAATATCTACTGAGGATTGTAATTTTCCACGGTACTTAACTGCGTAACTATGTCCCAACATCAAGTCGGGTAGCAAGTCAGTGTTGAAATCGCCCCAAATGATGCAATTTCCAGCCGGTCCCGTCCAAGCTGGTACATTGCCCCACATCCGGCCTGCAAACACCTTGGTTCCACCTGATCCGGTCGTCGCCAGATCCAATTCATCATCGCTGTTCCAGTCTTCCCAGGCCACACTCACGGCCTCGCCTTCGTAGCTCCAATAAAGGCCCAAGTCGCTGCCGGTGGCGCTGTACACCAGTGTATCGCTAATGGTGCCCACGGCCAGGTCAAAGTTGCCGTCCTCGTTAAAGTCAGCCCAGGCCACGCTATGCACATCAAGACCGCCTTCCCAGTAACCGGTGGTGAACGCGCCGCCGGTGTTGCCGTACACACGCAGGTCACCAAAGTTGCCCACGGCCAGGTCCATATCATCGTCGTCATCCCAATCGCCCCAAGCCACGGCGTGGGTGGCGTCGGTTTCGCCGCTATGCCAGGCCGGGATTAGCGTGCCGTCGTTGTTGCGGTACACACGGTTGGCCTGACCGTCGTTGCCCACGGCCAGGTCGGGGTCGCCGTCGCCGTCCCAGTCGGCCCAGGCCAGGTCGCGGGTGAACTCAGTCTCGGCGGATTGCCACGCCGCCACCAGGCTGCCCAGCGTGGGGGAGTAGACGTACAGCCGGTTGACGCCGTCATTGCCCACCGCCAGATCGAGGTAGCCGTCGCCGTTCACGTCGGCCCAGGCGATGCTGTAGGCGGTCTCGGTGTAGGGCGCGGTCCAGGAGGCGTTGACGGGCAGCGTGCCGCCGTCGTTGATAAAGACGCGCACGGGGGCATCGGAGGCGGCGGTCGCCAGGTCGAGGTCGCCATCGAGGTCAAAGTCGCCCACGGCCATCGCGCGCACGTCGTCGGCTTCGTGGGAGGTCCAGTCGGGGGTGTCGGAGAGGTCTTGGTCGGGGGCGGCGGGGTTGTCGGTGGTGGGGGCGGGGAGGGTGTCGATAGGGGAGATGGGGTCTGGCGCGGTGGGTGGGGTGGTGTACCAAGCGGGGAGTAGGGCGGAATTGGGGGGTAGGGGGTGAGGGTCGGGAGATGGGGCGGCGCTAGAAGGGGAGAAGGGAATGGCAGTGAAGAGCATCACGGTTAGGACGATCAGGTTTAGGTAACGGTTGGTTTGCATAAGAGTACTCCTTCTCATAGAAGTCTTGTCATAGCTAGTTCCAAGTACCAGGTAGAAGTATTCAGATTGTGTGTCAACATTTTGTTTGAAACTCGGACAAGTTTACTGTTCTCGTTTGACTTGCAATGTTACGTCAGCATAGTGCCCTGCTACGTCTTTGACTCGCACTGTCAAAGTGTGAACTTGGTTATCGAAAGGCAAGTCCCAGGTTCTTAGAAAAAACAGAAAACTATCTGCACTTGGACTATTCTGACTAGGTGTGTTATATGGACATGTCACCAGTGAGGCGGCAAAGTTGCTGTTCTCCGACAACTGTGCAGCACTCTGAGGAAATCTAGTTCGCTCATCAATCTCTTCGGGTTTTACAAAATTCAGGGAATGATTTTCCTTGCTGTAGCCCATGTAATAGTCAAAGACTCGTAGAATTTCAGCGTCCTGATAATCAGCGTCAAGCCACACTTCAACAACTTCGACGTCTTTATCAAATGTGGACACGGTCACACTGATCCAGGCAGAATTGTGGATTGGGATCACCGCATCTGTGCTAGGAGTGAAAAAGCCATCTGTGGTTGGCAATTTGATCGAAGGACCTTTGATAGTCGGCGTAAGATCATTTAGATGTGGGTAGTAGACCAGGGGGTTATCACGAAAAGACATCTTGTCATTTCCACCATACAGGCTTGTCATAACACTAAAATGCAAATGATTGTATTGGCCTGTGTGTCCAATAATCTCACCCGCTAATACTATGGAGTCATCTGGCCAACTTTTGTGAATCTTGCCCAAAATGGTATCAAGGCTACCCAAGTGAACGTACTTTGTATAAATTCTTAGATGAGGATGATAAATGATGATCGAGTGTAAATAGTGTTTAGGGTCGAAGTATACTTGTTCCACAATCCCATCTGCAACAGCCACAATGGGCGTATTCGGAGAAGCAGGAATGTCAATTCCGTCATGATACAGTGTACCGGTTTCACCGATATTGCGAAATCCAAAGTCACTTTCTATTCTTCTCAGCAGAAAATCTATCCCCACATCTAGAATCACCTGGGGATCGTCTGTACGAATCAAACCGTGTTCAAAATCGACAATAGGCCAATATGTAAATACTTGGTAACCGTTCAGGGGGTCTCCCCGGCGGATTCTAATCAATATCTCGCGCTTCTCTAACGTAGTGTATACCAAAGTGTGGTACAGTAGCAATATGTCTCCATTGAGCGAAGCCATTCAGAAAACACTTTCAGAACAGAT
>JAAEPW010000774.1 GCA_024232355.1 Chloroflexota bacterium
ACGGTGAGTGATTTGACCATTGATAATGATGAATTGCCCCACTGGGAACTAAATGACAGCGATTTCGCCTTGCCAAGCGAGCAGGGAAGTTCATTTTTAGCGAGCTACGCACCACACAAGTGCCATAATGAGAATTGCTGCCCAAATCTGCGTTGATCTACATTCTATTGGAAAACTTGGTTCTCTAAAATTCACAGGCCGTTTATTGTTTCAGTGCGTGTGCTACTGCCAAAGCTAGTTGTTCTAGACTCAACGGTTTTCTCAGCCAATCCACCACACCTACTGATTTTAATTCGTCACGACTGGCTTCCTGTTGGTAGTCGGTCAATATCACTACCCGTATGGATGGATTGCTCTGCTTTAACTTGCGACACAGTTCCATCCCTTCCATTACTGGATCATACAGTATCAACATAGCCTCATCGCTGTGCTGCTCAATAAAGGCCAATGCATCTTGACCATTGGTCGCTGTCAAGGCGCAATAATTCAGTACCTTGAGAGAATCTACCAAAGCTTGACGTACGAGTGAATTATCTTCCATCACCAGGATGGTTTCGCCATTTCCTTGGATGGGTGGAGCCATCTCCCGAGGTGAGGGAGCAGATAGTGGCGCGGGCAACGCGGGTAAATAGATGGCAAAAGTTGTTCCCTCACCTACTTTTGTGCTTACGTCAATGAAACCCATATGTTGCTTGACGATGCCATACACTTGGGCCAGTCCTAGACCGCTACCCATTGGCGCTCTGGTGGTGAAAAAGGGTTCATAGAGATGTGCCAACACCTCAGGCGTAATACCCGTTCCATTGTCCGAAATTGCCACTCGCGCCCACTCGCCTGGCTCCATTTCTGGGACCGGTGTATCTTGACCACTCTCAATTTGCACCCGCGTCAATTCGATGTGTAATTCTCCTCCCTCTGGCATCGCGTCCCGTGCATTGAGCGCCAGGTTTATGAGTGTCTGTTGCAAACGGTCGGGGTCAGCGTTCACCGAGATATGGGAAACATCACAACTAGTGTGGATGTAAATGTCATCTGGCAGCATATGCTGTAACAGATTTTTCATCTCTGTTATAAACAGAATCATGTTTACGTCCTGCCTCCACATCAAGCTCCTGCGGCCAAAGTCTAGGATTTGTTGTGTGAGACGGGCCGCACGATGGCCTTCCTGACGAATGGCAATCAATCGCTCTTGGTCATCGGGTTGGAGAGGAGATGAGCGGAGCATTACCTCGGAAGTGAGGATGATGGATGCCATAACATTGTTGAATTCGTGAGCAATGCCGGCCGACAGTTGTCCCACGGCAGCTAGTCGTTCTTGTTGTATCAACTGTTGTTGAGTCGTCTCCAACTCGGCTAACGTTTTTTCCAACCGGCGGTTTATCTTCCGCAGCGCCATCATATCGTCAAAACGGGCCATAGCGATGGTAATCGCCCGCGTCATTGCGCCCACGTCTGGTGGTTTGACCAAGTAAGCGCCCGCACCAGCCGCGCTGGCCTCTGCAACTAGCTCTTTTGTTTCATAAGCTGTCAGCATCACCACTGGTGTGGGGCACTGGTCCCAATTTTCCGCAATCAACTGCGTGGCCTCAATACCATCCACACCGGGCATCTCAATATCCATCAAAACTACATCAGGTCGTAAGGATTGCGCCATTTCAAAAGCTTCAAGCCCGTCACCAGCTTCTCCGACGACGGTATAGGCCATCCCTTCCAGCAATTCTTTGATCATTTCGCCGGACAGGTAATCATCCTCTGCGATTAACACGCGCACGTTTCGATGACTCGCCATTCACCTTTCCTCCCTGATATTACAACCCTATACCTTGGCTTTAAACTGAATTACGGCCACAGCGCCGTCATCGTTACGCAACGATAGCTCTCCGTGCAAGCTTTTGCGCACGATATTCTGTATCATGTCAAATCCCACCTTGTGATGCTCAAATTGCAACACGTCTTGAGGGTAACCCGGTCCATTGTCTCGAAACTCGCAGTGTACTGTACCATCGTCAAACGTGATTTGAAACACAATGTGTATCTCCTCGCGCTCTTCTTTTCCGAAAGCATACTTGACTGCATTGATGGCTAGTTCGTTGATCACCAATGCCAGATTATGCGCTTGATCTGACGTTACACGAACCAAAGAATGAGACACGTCCACCAACACACACTTGTCGTACGAAAACGCCCGCAGGGTAGCATTGATAACCGCGGTGGCTAAATCACTCAACTGCAACGGTGCCCATCCTGATGCAGACAGCATATCGTGTACCGTTGATAAACCCCGCACCCGGACAATCAAGTTGTCCATAGTTGCTTGATATGTTTCTCGGTTCTCTACCTTGGCGCGACGCCGTGCGGCGTAAAGCATACCAATGATGCCGGTCAGGTTATTCTTGACACGGTGATTGACCTCGCGCAGCAATATGGCCCTTGTCTCGGCATCCCGTCGTGTCTGGTCGTACAACTGGGTGTTTTCGATGGCCATCGCCGCCGCTGCGGCCAGTGGTTTGAGCAATTTTACGTCTGCCAGATTGAAATGGTTTGCCTTTGTGTCCACTGCCTGCAACACACCGATCACTTTTTGTCCGGCTTGCAAGGGGACAGTGAGGATGGAGCGCAAGTCCATCCCGGCTCGTTGAGCCACACCGTCAAAATAACGCTCGTCGGTCTGTGCATCCGACACGAGCAAACTTTCGCTGTTCTGCACCACCCACCCAGCCAGCCCTTCGCCTGGCGACAACTGGTGACCGCGCACCCGCTCCCCTTGAGAACCGGTAGCCTGCTGGCAGACCAGGTTGTCCATCTCTGCATCGACCAACCAAATAGAACATGCAGATACATCCAACAATTGGCGCACTTCTTCCAGAACGATGACCAACATCTGTTCTTGATCAAGCGTAGAAATCAATGCGCGACTCGCACTGTTGAGCATGGCGAGTTCCTTGTTGCGCCGCCACAAGGTCTCCTCCATCATTTTGTGCCCCGTAATGTCTCGATTGCTGACGTGCTTGCCGAGCCAGTTACCGTCGTCATCGTATATCGACTGGCAAATGTGGCCAATCCAACGCATTTGGCCGTCGCGAGTGAAAATACGAAAGTCCACAGGAAGTGTCGCGCTATCCTCAAGCTCTTCCTCCATATGACCAATAACTATCGCCAGGTCATCGGGATGGACGATCTTTTCCAGTAATTTTGGGTCATGCACAAATTCAGCGTCGCGATATCCAGTGATACGTTTGCACGACGGAGAAACATAGATCAAGTTTCCCTCGGGGCTAAACCAATACTCCCAGGCGTAGGTAAAGTCTGCCATAGTACGGAATCGCTCTTGATTTTCTCGAATTGTCTCTTCCAACTGTTCGCGCCTGGCTATAATTCCGGACACAAGTATGCCAAAAGTAAGGAAACAGATCATTGTGAGCGATCGAGCGAAAAGCTTGTGAGTGGGCATGTCGGCAATCAACGATTCCAGCAATATCCCTTTGGAAAAGAAAAAATCTAGAATAGCATCGGCTATCCAAAAGAACAATCCAAATCCAAGCGAAATGACAATAACCTTGTACCTATCCTTCATAGCATTTCCTCAACTCTTTCCAGGCCACGCGAAATTGGATCGATGGGTCTATAGTTATGATACACTTGGTGACTAAAGTTGGCAAATCAGAACCTCTGTCCACAAAGTGACAGAGGTTCATCGAGGCAATTTAGGTGCTGTTCAAAAATAGTAGATGGAGATCAGCCCCATTGATATGCAATTGCACAAGGAGCGACGTTTGCTCAAGTGCAGAGGCTGGCGTATTTTAAGCCTACGAGTTGTGTTTTGTGCCATCGGGCAGTGTTGCGCCCTTTAACGATGCTGCCTTGGCGAGTTGTTCATCTGTCACAGTCGCTCCCGCCAAAACAGTCCCGACCAGATCGGATTTACTCAAGTTGACCTTGCTTAGATTGGCCCCACTTAGATCAGCGCCGCCCAGCTTGGCCCCGCGCAGGTTTGCCCCGATCAAGTCAGCCTGACACTGATTGGTCCATCGCATATCGGCTCGACGCATATCGGTTTCGCCTAGTTTGGCCCCTTGAAGATTGACACCAATCAATGTAGCTTTGCTCGCATTGGACCAGCGTAGGTCCACTTCGCTAAGGTCAGCTCCATCTAACTTGGCCTTGATTAATTTGGCTCCAACTAGACTGGATTTGCTCAATTTGGCTCCGGATAGATTGGCTCCGTTCAGGTTGACTCGGCGCAAATCGGCTCCGCTTAAATTGGCTTCGCTCAAGTCAGCGCTGTATAGATTCGCATCACTCAAGTCTGCCTCTCTCAAATCAGCGTTGGTCAATTTGGCCCCCATCAGGTCTGCCCCACCCAAGTCGGCTTGGAGCAGTTTGGCTTTGCTTAGGTGCGCTTGGAGCAAATTGACCCCACGTAGGTCAACCTTGGACAAATCGGCTCCGCGCAGGTCTGCCCCATGAAAATCGCGTTCTCCGGCTTTGTATCTTGTAAGCAGTTCTTGTGCATCCATTCTTTGTTTCTCCCTATGGTATAATATTTTATCAGATCGACACGTTTTTCTATAGCGTATCTCGATTGTGTCCGACGCCATTATAGCCAGAGTCTGCATTTTGTCCAATGCTGCTAATCAAATCGATCGAGACTTTGTGGATTGGCAGGATTTGATATAATAACATTTAGGTTGGAAAATGATCAAGATAATTAATCGCCTTTTCCGTTTGTTATATAACGAATTTGCTTGGACCTATGATCTGGTAGCTTGGGGCGTGTCATTTGGGCAATGGATCGCATGGGGAAGCTCGGCGATTTCGCACCTTCGAGGCCAGCGGGTATTGGAGTTGGCTCATGGGCCCGGACATCTGTTGGTCGCGATGGCAGAACGAGGTTTGGATCCAGTGGGGCTTGATCTCTCGCCGCATATGGGGCGACTGGCGCGACGACGATTGAGGCAGGCGGATCTGGCCGTCCGATCAGGTTTGCGGCAAGTCGTACCGCTTGTCCAAGCTCGCGCCCAAATGATCCCTTTGTGTGACCAGTGTGTGGATAGTGTCGTTGTTACCTTTCCCACAGAGTTCATTTTTGATCTGGATACGTTACGGGAAATTGCTCGTGTGTTGTGTCCTGGTGGGCGATTGGTTATTGTTGCCTGGGCCCGTTTGAGTGGACGTGATCCCCTAACATATTTTGTCAGGTGGCTTTACCGAGTGACAGGACAAAGTGAACCACCTCCCGGCCTGGGAGAAAAGTTGTTGAAGGCGGTTGGTTTTGCCCCACAAGTTGTTTGGGAACGCATTGGGCGCAACAAAGTGATGCTGATTGTTGCGGACAAGCAATGACCCTGTTGACAATCTGTGGCACTAAATGCCGCACTAGCATTACACAGGATGATAGAACAACAGGTTCGAGCGGCCTAGCAACAAAAGTTCAGCCTCGCGGACAAAAGGTATGGAGAGTTCAACAAAGGGAAAGATATGTGCATCGATGATCGGTAGTAGGTCACCAGGGACAACGCCAAGAAAGTCACCTATCCTGGCTTCACTAGGCATAGGAAAGTGCCCTCGACAAACAGCAACCGGCGTATAGATCATCAACTGTTCCTGGCGCTGGAATGTGCTGATTGAAGCGCGTGATTCTTCCGAGGCCAGGTAGAGAAGCACGATTTGGGATTTCATGATGACGACATGGGGGCGGGAAATGCCTTTCAAGGGGCTTCCTGGCGTCAGGGGTGATAGCTGAACGTCGTAGAACGAAAGACTTTGGCGGGCAGGATCGTTGATAAAGTTGCCTGCTGGCCCTACCGTCTCCAGTTGTCCGGTGAACTGGAAATGAGTGGTGAGAATCTGAACATCGTGACGTTGGGATGGAGGTGCTTTGAGTCCCATAATTTGCTCCTTTATGTGCTTTGTGGTACAATAGCGCCGCTTGGTGGGTGTGGCCTAATGGTTAAGGCACCTGGTTGTGGCCCAGGAAATTGTGGGTTCGAATCCCATCACTCACCCCAGGTTCATGTAGGCCGGATTCCAATCCGGCCTTAAAAGTCTTACGGGCCTATTATACACCAATTGCCCCCGTAGCTCAATTGGACAGAGCGTCGGACTTCGAATCCGCAGGTTGCGCGTTCGAATCGCGCCGGGGGCACCTGAAAAGCTTTTGTGGTATACCACGTGAGAGAGGGTGTGGGTAGTGATTACCCACACCCTCTGTTTTTGTTGTGACAGGGTCAAGGAGCAGGTTCCTCCAGCAAAGCGGTAATGTATTTGATGCAGGTGACAAAGTCGGTGATATAGATGTGTTCGTCGGGGGCGTGGACGCGGGAACCTGCGTACCCCACGTCAGCGGTTACCATCGGCACGCCGAATTGGCTGCATAGGATGTGTATTAGCCTTGTACCGTTCATAATCGGGATGAGTGTGGGGAGTGATCGTAGATGCGTTCAGCGGTACATGCTGCCGTCTGGACAAAGGGATGTGTAGGATCTCCTGTCGAGGGGTGCTCACCATCAGAAATGATTTCAATGTCACTAAAGCCTTCAGCATCGAGATGAGCGCGTAGCAATGACAAGCAAGATCCGTGCTGGGTCTCGGTCAGGCACGAGGCGAAAATCGAACTTGGCGGATGCCTCGCAAAAGCCGGGGATAAGCACCCGCTCGTCGGGCGTTTGAAAGTATTCAATACCCACACCAGATGTCAAGCCGGGTTGCCGACGATGTCAGCGAGGGCTGAGTGCAGGTCGCGACTTCACGGATACACAGTTCAATATACAGCAATCCCTTGCAGTTCAGGGAAATCTCGTACCGTCCACGGATGTTTTTACCCCCAGCTTCCCACACGCAGCCGTAGGCTTGTTTTAGCAAATCCTCGTATTGCGCCACGAATTGTCCCAGGTACAGACTACCGACCTCTTCTTCTCCCTCGATCTCCCATACGATGTTCACGGGCAGTGTGTCTCAATGTGCCAAGTTTGCTTCTAACGCGCAGATCCACGAGACAATAGCACCCTTGTTGTCAGCAGTGCCTCGGGCGTACAGTTTGCCTCACGTTCTGCTGGTTCGAAAGGAGGTGTGTCCACTCGTCAAGTGGGTCTACTGGCTGGACGCCATAGTGGTTGTAGAGCAGCAGGGTGCACTGACTATTCCCAGATAGTTGTCCTAGAACGACTGGTGCACCATCGGTCGGCACAATTGTGACATCAAGACCAATGTCGCTCAAGGGCGCATCCAAAACTTGGGGGAGGAGCCGGAAACAGTGTTATTTCGCAGGTTTTTGACCTGTTTCAGCGTGTTTTCAGGGGGAAAATCGTGAAAAAGGCCCCTGAATCAGGCAGTAGAGCAGCACTTCCCCAAGATTTGCATACGCCCGTCGCTCAACATCTCGGCTACCAGGTTGGCCATCTCGGTGATGCCCTCACCTTGGGCAGAGATGCTGGGTTGGGCACAGGCCCGTTTCAGGTGGAATAGATATTCGTCGGTGTGGGTTTCAATGCGGAAAAGATTTCCTTCATTGTAAGCTCCTTGTACAGAATTATTCAAGTCAGTCACGGTTTTAGGTCAACTTGTTCAATGTTCCAGAGTTCGGAGGGGTGGGAGGAATCGGGGATAAGGCCGATAACTAAAGTCTGGATAAGGGTTGTTTTCAAGCGTTGAAAGAGCGGCAATACTGGCAATCGTTCGGAAAAAATATGTTGGGCTTGAATGTGACTGTTGACGTACTCTTCGCTATCAGGTCGGGCATTCAGTGCGGACCCGCAAGCTGTGTCATATTCATCGTCGAGAAAGCCGGTGACGTTGGGTTTGTACCAGTTGTTTGCTACGGGCATTTGATCGCTCAAGAATAGATCGCACAAGGGAGTCGACACAGCGTGCCAAGAGAACTGTGCCAGGTCAAATTGCTGTCCAAATAGCACTCCTTCTGGTCCTGGAGCAAAAAGCGTCTCTGGGGGAAAGGGATGTAGGCTGACATTGATACCGCATCCAGCCAGGTAGGATTGAACAAGTTGAGCCGTCTGAACGCGTAGCGGGTCATTGGTCGTGTGATAGGTGATTTGAAACGGCGTGCCATCAATGATACCAGGGATGTTATGGGCCTCGCGTACGCCATCCCCGTTTGCATCATACCAACCGGCAGAGGCCAAGAGGGTTTGGCCTGCTGTCGAGGCGTATCCCCACGTGGTCAGTGTATCGCCAGCGTAGAGCGAGTGTTCGGGGGGGAGGTAGTTATGCAGCACCCGACCAGATGGTCCCAATACTTGATTCGCCACGGCATCTCGGTCAATACATAGCGCGATGGCTTGACGGACCCTTACGTCTTCAAAAAAGTCGGGCCGATTATAATTCTGGTTTGGGCTGATGCCAAAGGCCAAGAGTTCCCAACGAGTGTCGTGGGTGGAGAGTGCCTCGATGTGCGATTGGGCCGGCAGTATGGCGCTGACTGCATCCGCGCCATCGTGTGTGACCATATCACAGCGACCGGTCAAGAGTTCCTCCGCCAGTTGGGTGGGATCAGGGATAAAGCGAAAGGTGATTTGATCTATATAGGGTAGCCCCTCTGTCGTGCGAAAATAGATGGGGTTGCGTACGACGGTGATATGGTCACCGGCTACCCATTTGTGAAGAATAAAAGGACCCCAGCCGATGGGCTGCTGGGTTGATATGTCGGCGTTGAGCAGTTCCGCAGCGGACAGGCTTCCCCAAACATGAAGGGGTAATGGGTGCCAAAAGTTAAGAAAATAAGTCTGATCCAAAAACCCCGGAATGCCAGTCCAAATCACGGTATGTACTCCCTCTGCACGATAGCTGGCCGTGCGCTCGATGGTAGTTTTGTCGGTGGGCGTGGATGAGTCGGAGGCAATGGCAAAGGAGAACACAGAGTCGTTGACGGTGAGCGGAGTGCCATCGGACCAATAGAGATCAGAGCGAAGGGTAAAAGTGACGACCATCTGTTGCATCAGGATCGGAGTGCCATCAAAGATGACGTGGTCTCCACCAGCGCCCTGAACCGTCGTACCGGGTGCAAGGTCGGTTAATTCCCCATTCGTGCCAAGCACGTGGTCTCCAGTCTGAGCAAAGACTGTTGTTATGGTGGCATCTCCGTTGGCGATGCTGGGGAGGCGGGTGAGGATCACAGGTTGGTAGGCATAGCTGCCGTTGTCAAGCGGCCCATCATAAATTGCTTGCCAGATATGTTGGGCGACAAGACTCTTGGTGCCATAAAAGTAGAGGCTATCTGGCTCGTCGGGCAGGCAGACAGTGAGGATTTTTGGTTCCGGTGTGGGGGATGGGGTAGGGGGAGGGAGGGTGGGAGTTGGCGGAATAGTTGGTTCTGCACACGCTGTGCAGAGGGTTAAGATCGTGAGAATGACAAGTGGTGTGAAGGTTTTCAAGATGGCCGATTACTCCCTTTGATTATTGTGGTTGTTTGTTGATCTGATCACGGTTGTATTCTACTGTTGAGCATTATGGTTGTCAAGATAGGATTGTTGCAGGCTTCTGCAGTGGGCTCTAGGATTTCGCAAAGTAATCACGATTTCCAACGGGTGATATCCTCATATCCAGATATTTGACACGGAACAAATGTTCGTTCCGCAAAATCCAAAAGGCCCTTGCAGTGGAATGATCGACGTTCTGCTTTGTTTTTGATCTGCTTGACGGAATGAGTAGACAGTATTACAGTACAGAGGAGGGATGGCAGTGCGAGACCGGCCCGGAAAAGTACGAATTACAGTAGATCTAGATGAGGCACTCTATCTCAAGGTCAAACACAAGGCCCTAGACGAGCGTCGCCACATGACTACAATAATACGCGAATTTCTCACAGAATGGGTTCAAGAGGACTCAACCGAAGCA
>JAAEPW010000775.1 GCA_024232355.1 Chloroflexota bacterium
AGCACCGAGAGCGTTTCAAGGTGGTCTACAAAGGCCCGAAACAAGCCTCCGACGCTACCTGAAGCCACTTTTTGCCCATTTTTGTTTCTTTTCAGCGAACCTCACTCGGTTCGCTCTGTTGCTGTTGTCCAAACTCCAATACTATACTACAGGTGACGTCTCAGACGTAGCAGTGGAGGGCGACTATGCCTATGTTGCTGCTGGGGAGCAGGGCTTGCGGGTGGTGGATGTCTCGAATCCCGCTATTCCTACGGAGGTTGGTTTCTATAATACGCCAGGGGATGCCCATGCCGTGACGGTGGCAGATGGTTATGTCTATGTCGCAGATTGGGCTGGCGGATTGTTGATCCTCCAGTTCTTCCCGCCGGGTAGCAGGCCGGGGGCGATCTCGCCATTAGAGGGCGAGTGGCGCAGATTCACCTCTGCCAACGGCTTGTGCACCGACTGGCCGCGGCTCATCGGTAAAGGGTACATTGGCACCGGTACGACGGCGATATGTGGTTCGTCGCAGGCAGCAAATGAGACTTTTTGGCCCACGATGTCCGTGCCCATCGGCACCCGTGTGACGGGCGCAGCCAAATTCCCCGATGGGCGGTTGCACGTCACAACAGATGCTGGTGTATGCTGGCACGATGGCATTGATTGGAATTGTCAGACACCGGTTGATGGGTTCCGGTATGAAAACATCCAGGGAATGACCCATATCGACGCCAGCCCCGTGTACATGCTGGCCGATGCCATTGCGTACGATGGTCGGACGTATAGCATTCCAGAGAGCATAGACGTTCAAGATGCTCGCCCAACCTGGATTGCCGTCTCTTGCGAATACTGCCCCTCCCCCGAGATTTGGGTGGGTACGAACAGGTACGGTATTGTCGTCATTCGGCCAGATACGGGGGCAATCGTGCACCACACCACGGACAATGGATTACCGGGAAATGAGATCCGAGACATCAACACTGTTGGCGCGATCGGTCCCCATTGCAAGCGTTACATGTGGGTGGCGACCAACGGTGGCGTAGGATATTGGGATGGCTGGCGCTGGAAGGCGTACACAACTGCTGATGGACTGCCATCTGACGATGTGCGAGGCGTTTCTGCACAATGTGGACGGGTAAAAGAAATGTGGGTCGCCACGGCTGGCGGCGCGGCATATTTTGACGGTCATTCCTGGCTCGCCTTTACGCATGAGAATGGTCTCCCCTCAGGAGATTTGAACGGCGTCATGGTGCAAGGAGACAAAGTATGGTTCAGTACACGGGGAAGCGGGTTGTTGATTTTTGCGGCACAGGTACCACCACGATGATGATACACGCTCCCAATTGACCGGCGAACGCGATTGGAGGAGAAGCAATGCGACGAATTGGCTTGGTTCTTTGTTTATTATTGACGGCCTGCACGGTGGGCATCGTCCGGCAAGAGAGACTCACGCCGGTCACCGCCACCCAAACACCGCCCTCGGCACCGACCGCTGCGCCGCAGCCAACGGTCGCCCCGGTTGCGTCTGCCACACCCATTCCCTCTTCCACGCCATCGCCGACGCACCAGCCCGCCACGCCGCAGCCTTCTCCATCGTCGACGTCTGTCGCGCCGGTGGTGACTGACCTGCGCGCTCCTGTGATTGTCGATAGCGCGGCGGGCCGCCTCTACGTGACGGGCCAGGTCGACGGCGCCCAACAAATCGTGGCACTGGCAGCGACAGATGGACGGCTGTTGGACGCGTACAATATCGCTGGAACATTCGCGGTAGACACTGCCCGCGGCAAACTGTACGTTGACCGGGATGGGGTTGGTTTAACGGTGTTGGATACCCAAACGGGCGCTGTGCTCACCACCATCCCCCTGCCAGGGGACAACAATCCGGCCCCTCAAGCGGACCCGGCTACCGGTTACGTGTTCGTGTTTCGTGACAACGTCGTGCACGACATTGACCCGGACCGTGGTGAGATCGTAGACACCATCGTTTTTGACCTGCCGCACAGTTCTTGCGGCGAGCTAACCGGTCCCAGCCCGATTAGTTGGGCCAGGTATGATTCCGTTCGCCGTCATCTCTACCTCAGTTTTTTCACCTACAATTGCACACCCTGGGGCAGCAGCACGATTGTCTCTTATGATCTGAACCTGGGTGCAGAAATCGCCCGACAGGCTGAAAATTTGTACACTGCCGTGGTCTCGGATGGTTACCTGTATGGATCGGGTATGCGCGGCTTGGACTCGTACGGCGTGCCAGAGACGTATTTTCGCCACGCCTGGCGAGACGGACAGCCCTGGCAACTAGCTAAAGATTGGCCCGATTATCAGGTTGATCTCTGCATTGATCCGGCCCGGGGATGGTTGTACGAGTCTGGCGATGATTTCAGGATCGTTGACGCCGAGACGATGGTGCTTTTGACCAACATGCCCAACCCGGTTGACGGCCAACTGGTGGGTTACGATCCTCAGACCGACCAACTGTACTTTATCGCCGGCGGGCAACTGCGCACGTGGCCGGTCAGCGCGATTCAAACACCATCCCCCGCGCCCGCGCAGGTCTCTCCCCCTGCCGAACCGGTCCAGCGCGTGTGGCTATCACCCGCTTGGCCTCAGGATAGAACGACGTTTGGCTCGTGGGGCTTGAATCCGGCGCAGGGTCAACTCTATCTCAGTCGCGATGGCGGCGTCACGTGGGAGCAGCCGCAGCAAGATTGGGAGGACAAGTTTGTCACGCTGGCTGTCTCACCAGGTTATGCCGAGGATCAGACGGTTGTGGCGGGAGTCTCTGACAGGGGCATCTTGAAATCGAAGGATGGCGGCCGGTCGTGGCTACCGGCAAACGTCGGCATACCGAACACGCACGTCAGCCAAATTTTCTTTTCGCCGGGTTTCGAGCAGGACAGCACCGTTTTCGCCCTGTCTGAAACCCTCTATCGCTCTACCGACGGCGCGGTCTCCTGGCATCCACTCGACATTGACCTGGGCTGCGTCGCTCTGTCACCCGAATTCGACCAAGACCAAACCCTGATAGGCATCTCTACTGGGGCCAACGATGTGGCGCTGTCGCAGGATCGCGGCAATACGTGGGAATACGTCGGCAGCGTGCCGGGCGATGGGACGACGGGCCAATGTATGATCAACATAGCCCCATTGTTCAGCCGGTGGCAGGTCGCTTTTGCCTACATCGATAACGCCCTCTACCACTCGGTTGATGGCGGGCGCAGTTGGAACACAGTCCTCGAACTTGGCTCTCCGCCACAGCTCGTCTATGGTCCCGAAACGGAAGCGGGGCGCGTACTCTTTCTTCAGGCAACGAGTAACGACCCCATCTCGCCCCAAAACATTCTGTACTATTCGGAGGATGCTGTGAACTGGCAAGTGGTCGAATTGCCCCCGGGTATTTCACCGACGGCTATCGCTATCTCTCCAGATTTTGCTCAGGATGGCTTGCTCTTTGTAGGCAATAGTGACGGACAAATAGTCAGAGTGAATTTGATGGCGTTGATCGGGGAATAAATTATTTCCAATGACGACGGGCTGACACTATTTGGAGCGCATTAGACTTGCGGGCCTCTTCCTCCAACTCTAAATAGTGTTCCCAACATCTCAGGGTACGCTTATTTTCCTTGATGACGACGCCCGCTTTATAGACGACCTTTACCACAGCCTTTTTTCGGCACCAGTGATTCTTTTGCCCAAACTCGTACCAGAACCAATCACACGTCTCGTACGGAGCTTCTGATTTGTGGGGAGAGGACATTTGTCTTATCCGATTAAAATCATTCCTCAGCGCGCCGTTGCTGCCTGCGCACGTACCACCAAATAACCAGCGAGACCATGACCACGAAAAAGACAACGATCAGATAGGGAGCCACGATCGCCAACAATGACATCGCGAACGAGATAACGTCCTCCACAGTGCTCACGACGGGATTGCCCACACCCGCGGTCGTGGCTGCGACCACCGGCCGCCCGCCTGCCTTGACCACGTGCACGCCGCCGGCCAAGAGCACACCGCAAATGGCCGCCAAGATGGGGTGGATGCCAATGGTATTTGTGGTGGATGCAAAGAGAATTGCCCCGGCTGTTGGCCGGATAAAGGTCTGGATAACGTCGTTAACAGTGTCTATGGCGGGCACTTTGTCCACCAAGATTTCTATCACCAACAGCACAGTCAGTGTGCCAATGACCCACCAACTGCTCAATGCGGCCCACGGCTCGTTGAGATCGATCAGGGGAGTGAGTTTTGCCAAAAGCGCCACAACGAGGAGTGGAATGTAGGCATTCAGTCCCGCCGCCGTCGAAAGACCAAAGGCCGTTGCCAGATTCAAAAAGGCTTGAGCAATCATTTTCATATCCTCCGTTAATTTTTGATCAAACGTATTATAGCCCAAGTAGACGCGCGAGGCAACCGATTACTACAGAGAAAAGCCTTCCAGGGTGCCGGTGAGCGCATATCGCAGGAGGTCGATGACACCGATCTGGATGATGCTCAACGTAAGGCCCGCCAGCAACGGAATGATGCTGGCACGCCAGGTGTCTATAGTGTTTTCCCGTCGCGTGAGCATCAACACGATCATACTGTTGATGCAAGTGAGCAGAGTCAATACCCCTCCCGCACTCAGCAAGGTCAGTGGATAGAGCAGGATATCCCACTCGGTCAGCACCAGTCCGATCAGGCCAACCTGGAGCAGCACCAATACGCCCAGCTCGCGCAGATTGCGGATGGTCCGTTCGCGAACGGAATCGTGCCACAGTGTAAAGTTAAAGACCGGGTAGACGAACGCGCTCATCGTCAACCCCTGGAGCGCGCCGGTGGTCAGCCGCAGCCAGTTCCGGGGTTCGTACACGTGCGGCCCGCGGATGAGGACCATGTACGAGTTGAGGCCATCAGTGGCCCACAGCAGTGTAAAACCGATGAGAATGACAAAGATAAAGGGCGGCGGAAACTCGGCGGCGCGGCGGCGGCGCAGCACCACGGCCTGGCCAAAAAAGCCAACCAGCGCGCCGATAAAGGTGCCAGTGCAGCGCGCGCAGAGCGGGAGTTGTCGTCCGGCGATGACAAAAGAGCGTTCAATGATCCGGTGACACACGGCATAGCCGACCATGTCCATTTCGGACAACAATCCGCCCGGCGTGGCGACGACATAGGTCGCCAGCGTGGCGATTGCCAGCACGATAACCAACCACGGCAGCGGAAATGCCCGTATGCGAGATCGACTGACGGAAAGGGGGCGACTGTCCATATCGGAACTCGTCATTCTCCCATCACCTGCACGATCAACCGCCGGGACCGGGAGCGGGTGTCGAAATCGAGGAACACGATCTGCTGCCACGTCCCCAGCGTGAGATGGCTCGCCACAAAGGGCACCGTCAGCGAGGGGCCGATCAGGGCGGCGCGGACGTGGGATTGCCCGTTGTCGTCTCCCCAACGCAGATGGTGACGGTAATCCCGGTCTGGCGGCGCGATCTCGTCAAACACCTGTCGGAGGTCGTCCACCGCGCCGCTCTCGTACTCGATGGTGGTCAGGCCGCCGGTCGAGCCGGGGCAAAAGATGGTGACAATGCCCGCCTGCACCCCCGAATCTCGCACCACACTCGCGACCTGGGGCGTGATATCTTGAATATCACAGTGACCGCGCGTGTGCAATTCCAGTTCTTGGGTGATAACCATTCGTTTTTCCTCCGTCAATATCATAGCACATTTTTTTAAATTCCCAAAACTGGTGATCTCTTTAACCACGCTTGCCCCGCTCCCGAGGACGGTGGCCAAGAGCAATAGAGAGCAATTCTGCGCCATTCGCCCCCAAGTGAATGCGCCAAACTGGCGCGCTATCTCTGACTGTGATACAATGCGCCCCTATGGATCTTTTAACAGGACTGAACCCCCAACAGCAAAAAGCCGTCACCGCCTCCGATGGCCCCGTGCTGATTTTGGCCGGACCGGGAAGCGGCAAAACCCGCGTGTTGACCCATCGCGTCGCATGGCTGGTGCAAGAATTGGACGTCGCCCCTTGGCGCGTTATGGCCGTCACCTTTACCAACAAGGCCGCTCGTGAGATGCGAGGGCGATTGGAAGGGCTGCTAGGCTCTTCTCACGCCCGCAACCTGACGCTGGGCACCTTTCACGCAACCTGCGCCCGCATCCTGCGCCGCGAGCATGAAGCGGCCGGTATCGCCCGCGAATATGCCATCTTTGACTCGGACGACCAGCGCCGCCTGATCAAACAAGTACTCAAAAACTTGGCCCTGGACGATAAGCGATATCGCCCCCAGGCGGTGCACGCGGCCATTTCTCGGGCCAAGAACGAATTGATCCCGCCAGAGGCGTACACCACCGGCACGTATTACGGCGAGGTCGTCAAACGGATTTATGAGCGCTACCAGGCACTGCTGGCGACCAACGGCGGGCTCGATTTTGACGATCTGTTGATGATGACGGTCAGCACGTTTGGGCAGAACCCAGACGTGCTGACCAAGTATCAAGAGCGATACCGGTATATCTTGGTGGACGAATTCCAGGACACCAACCAAGCGCAGTACACGTTGTTGCAGCAACTTGCGGGAAAGCATTGCAACATCTTTTGCGTCGCCGATGAAGATCAGTCAATTTACGCGTGGCGCGGTGCAGACTATCGCAACATCCGCCGCCTGCGAGACGAGCACCCAGACCTGATGAGCATTCTCCTGGAAGAGAATTATCGCTCCACCCAAACCATTCTGGACGCCGCACAGGCCGTCATCCGCCACAACCCAGACCGTACCGACAAATCGCTCTTTACGCAGCGGGGGCGTGGCCCCAAGATCACGATCCACGAAGCCTATGACCAAGACGTAGAGGCCCAGTTCGTTGTGGACACTGTCGTCAAATTAGATCGGGATGGAGTACGCCCCGGCGATTGCGCGGTGATGTATCGCACCAACGCCCAATCCCGTGCCTTTGAGGATGCCTTTATCCGCGCCGGAATACCCTACCGGCTGGTCGGGGCGACGCGCTTTTACGCCCGCCGCGAGATCAAGGACGTGATCGCGTTCCTGCGCTTGATCCATAATCCCACCGAAGGCGTGAGCATGGCCCGCGTGATCAACGTCCCACCCCGGGGCATTGGCCGCAAGACTGTGACCGCATTGGAGACGGCAGCAAAGGCACGAGAGATCTCGACCTACGAGATACTCGAGGAACTCGCCAGCTCCAAGCCCCCAAGCATCAAGATGGGAGCACGGGCGCAACGGGTGCTGACCGCGTTCACAGACATGCTGGAAGGCTGGATCGCGGCGCGCGAACAGATGACGGTGGCGCAGTTGATCGACCAGGTGCTGCAAGACACGCGCTACTCGGGCCACCTCCGTGATGGCACCGAGGAGGGAGATGATCGCTGGGCCAACGTGCTCGAGCTGCACAACGTGGCTGCCGAGTACGCCGACCTGACCCTGACCGATTTTTTGGCCGACGTCGCGCTCGTCTCCGACGTGGACAGCCTGAGCAGCAGCGAGGTGAACGCGCTAACGCTGCTCACGTTGCACAGCGCCAAGGGGCTAGAGTTTCCCGTCGTCTTTGTCACCGGGCTGGAGGAGGGCATACTGCCCCACAGTCGTTCTTTGGACGACGCGGAGCAGATGG
The DNA here is from genome assembly GCA_024232355.1 of Chloroflexota bacterium. The sequence goes on from JAAEPW010000775.1 coordinate 7,595, forward strand.
CCGAGGAGCGGCGGCTGACGTACGTCGGCCTGACGCGGGCAGAGGACCGGCTCTTTTTGACCTATGCCTTTATACGCACCCGTTACGGCGAAAGCGAACCGTCGGTTCCCAGCCGTTTTCTGCAAGATATTCCCACCAATCTGATCAGTGGCTCGTGGAGACAAGGCCAAAGAACAAAGAGCGCGGGACGCTGGACAACGAGTGGAAGTCTTGGGGCGAGAAAGACATCTCGCGGCCCACAATCTGCCGTTCGCTATCTACAATCCGACAGCCCACTTGATGAACCGAAACCCGCAGCTCCCCAGTTGCAATTCCGCGCCGGGCATCGGGTGCGGCACGCGACTTTTGGCGAGGGGTTAGTGATCGAGAGCCGCATTGACGGAAGCGACGAGATCGTCACGGTCCACTTTGAGCAAGTTGGCTTGAAGCGGCTGATGGCGAGTTATGCGCGCCTGGAACAGTTGGATTGATCGTCTGAACCCAATGCGGTTCAGTTAAAGAGTAGCATGGGGCCTTGTGCCCGCTAGGAACGCCCACAAGGGGCTAAACTACACCAAGTGAACCGTATTGCGTCCAAGCCCGTTCAGGGCGCCGCAGTCGGAATAGCCCGCGGTGGCAAGCGCAGCGGGGAGCCCGGGGGATCGCTCTGGTTCACGCGCTCCGTTTTTGGCTCCTCTAACCCTACTTTTGGATACACTATCGTACCACTCCCTTTGCTGTTGAGCGGTATGAGCGGCGTGTACAGCTCGTACGCATATCCAAAGACGTATTCTCCAAACTGTTGGATACAAGTGCTCAATCGGTTTTCGTCTATCCAGCTTTGTTCCGTCGAGCAAAAGACGGACTGCCAGCGATCGCTCTCTGTCCACTGATACAGGCCCAGTTTTTCTTTGTTCATCCCCGTCACATCCGTGTCTGTGTACAGCCATGTGATGGTTACGGGGAGAAGCAGGGTCGGTGATACGGACTCGCCCTGACAGACGGTCAGCCGAAACGCCTCAACGTGGCGTGGCGGGCCAGATGGCAAATCGGGCGGCCAAAGGGGTAAAAAGCACAACTCGGTGGTCGCTGCCACTGTTCCGGTGATGAATCCAAGTGTGATGTGCCCACTGGCCGAGGCCAATACTCCGGCAGCCTCTGGCTCCAGCGTGGTGGTGACGACTCGGGGAATCATCGTTTCGCTCTGGTTGTTGCCCTCGTCCTGCTCACTCAGAATATCATCGCTGTCCACATCCAGCACCAGGCGATAGAAATCCTCACCGGACAAGAGAGGGAGCGTTGTTTCTTGGGTAATGGTCACCTGATACCAGGGCGCAATAGCCGGAATGGGGAAACGATAGGCGGATAGGAGCAGCGTACCAGAGGTATTGCTCAGGTAGCGCGTGCCAGAGACAGGATCTGAACCCCACAACCCCACATTAGACACTGTAAACGTAACGTTCAACGTGCTGCTCGGCGTTTCTGATGGCTGCACGTGCCAGTCCGTTACCGAAATCACCAGATCGGGCTGGTTGTCCACTTGAATCTCGATCCGGTTGTTATCCTCGTCCGGTTCATCTAGCACATTATCACTGTCGGCCTCTAGAGCCAGGTGATAGAGTGCGCGGGGCGGACGGGGTAGAATTAATTCCACGGTGACAATCGCATGATCGCCAAATTCGAGGGCCGGGATGGAAAAGCGCCAGTCTGGAATGAGCAAACTGCCAACTGCATTGCTCAAGATGAGCGTACCCGAAACGGGTGGCGCAGGCCATATGCCCTCATTAGACACCGTCATGGTGATGCTCAACAAGCCGCTCAATGTTTGTGTTGGACGCACATCCCAGGTCGCTGTCAGAATTACGAGATCGGGACGGGCGTCTATCACAGCGGGCATTGTGACCGTTGTCACATTGTTCCACGGGCGGGGGTCGTTAGTGACGTTGTCTGGGTCTATGGCGATGTAAAAGTCCGGATCAAAATTATACACACCAGGATGGGTCATGGCAATCGGCGCGGAGAACTGGGCGACGTTTGTCTTGTAGCGGGGAGGCAATGTCAGTGTGTTTGTGACTGCATAGGGCGTATCGGCTGCAAGGGGTACGTTGGTGGCGGTAAAGTTGCCCAAGTTGGTGACATACACCCATATCGGCAGGGTTACCGAGGTATTTTCATAAGGATCAGCGAGAGCAATATTTTGCAGTGGAGAAGTGTCCAACGCCGCACTGTGGTGGATCGTCAGGTCGGCATAGGGTGTATCGGGCAAGGCGGCGGTATAATTGGCAAAAGCTTGCCCCATCTGAGTAATATTGCGACTGTTACTATGAAACAGGTAGCCGTTATAGTTCTGATCTTCAGACAAGCTGTACCAAGCCCAGGTTTGCACCAACCGGTAATCGTCCTCCGGATAGCCCACGTCTGGAAAGGTCTCGTTGAGAAAGAGATCAAAGGTCCGGGTCATGAAATGGCTCACGCGGGGCTGGGTATATTTCGCCCCATCCTCATCCGTGAGCCACTCTGGCCACAGGATGCCGTACTCGCTGATGATGAGAGGTTTGTTCTGTTCGCCCTTGTCCTTCATCCACTGGCGAAAGGCGATCAGATTATCGCGAAAGATATTCATGTCGTCACCATCGCGGATGTCATAGGCTATGCCACAACTGCTAGGCACGCCCGGCGGTGTGCTGGCTCCCCAAGAACCGTACACTTCACGTAAGATAAAGGCGTGAATGTTCCACACGTCCACCGGCATCGTCTCGCTGTAGGCTTGTTGATAGGTGTCCCACACAATATCCAGGTACATCATCCGGCAGGGAGTGGGTTGGACAATGCCGCCATTGGCGACCAAGGCCGTGGGGTCTACACTCTTGATATAGTGATAGGTGTCGTGATAGACGTGGGCATAGACGTTGGGGTATATGGGGGTGCCTTGGTAAAGCGAGTCCGGCTCGTTGGACAGCATCCACAAAGAGCCGGGATTAGCGGCGGCGATATTGGCAATAGTGTTTCGACTGGGGCTGACCGTGACCTGCGCCGGGTCGTGGGGATCAGAACCGGCCTTGAATCTGAGCAGTTGCACATAGGTCAAGCCATCGAGATGAGATGGGTTGGCGCTACTCCCCCAATCACTGTACCAACCGGCGTTGAGTCGGGCCACGTCATAGTTGGTCAGGGGATCGTTGATGAGGCTGTCAAAGCCAAAGCGGTCGCGGGAGTTGGGGTATGGGGGAAGAAAGTGATGGCCCGAGTTCATGGTACGCAACGTCGCGGTTGTGGCCGTCGTCGACAAGGCGGACGGAGCCGCCGACGAGAGCAGCGCGCCGACGAGCAACAAGAGCGCCAGGCTCAATAATAAGGACAATAATAGTTTTTTCATTTCATACACCTCGCCAGTTTGTTACATTCCCCATACTTTTTTCTCAACTCGATTATCGCTCAGAACCGCCCTTGAGGACGAGGGCGGAGCGACTAGAACATCTAATTCTGTGACGGTCTGAGTAGAACTTGACACGTGAGCGTATCATACCAGAACACAGCCAGAGCGCAAGAAGATATGGTTTGTAGAAAAAGAGCCGCCGGAGGTATACTCCGGCGGCTTTTTTGTTCATGCTGTCCCATTGGGGACATTATCCCGTTTGGGATATCTATCTGTTAGGGTTATTGCCTCACAACCAAAGGCAGATAGATCATACTCATACCTTCTTGTACGAACTGCAACACTACAGGATCGAGCTGCGGATAAGTGTTCTCCATCCACAGGGTCTCGGTGATGGTGTCGGTCCCGTCGCCGGCATCCAGGACGTTAAAGGTCTTGGTGATGACATACGTCCAAGTGCTAGGACTGTCGTCGACCTCCACGACCATTGAACCGGAGGAGGGGAAGAGCACTGTGCCATGTTCCGGTACGATGAGCGTGCCACCGGGCATAGCATAGACACCATAGTCCACCAACTCTAGCGACTCGGACCACTCTTCCGTCAAACTGAAAGTAATGTCGCCGTCGGGGGTGATTGACACGGTGTCCACGATCTCGACGGTGTCGCTGGGGACAACGGTGGCCGGGAATTCGTCAACCATCTCACCGTTAACATAGACTTCCTTGTCCCAGGTCGGCTGGTGTATGATCGCCAGGCTCATCGGGATCTGGATCGGCCCGTAGGGGCTATTGTTGCTCACGCGCAACATGCCGTTGTACAGTCCGGGCAACATCGTGCCAGCGTCAAAGGTGACGTCGACGGCGGTGTCGCCGCCGGGAAGAACGGTGCCCGTGATGGGATCTTCGGACAGCCAGGGCAGGTCGGGGCACAGAGCCGCCGGGACGCCGCTGTCCACCAACAGCATGTTGGGGTCGTCGGCTAACCACAGGTTCCCGTCGCAGTTGATGTCCGCGCCGTTGCCACCAAGGCCGGCCACGGTGAAGGAACTCACCTCGGTCCAGGTCAGGTCGTACTCGCGCACCGTATCCGCTCCGGTCTCTGCGATGAACATTAACTCGGCATCCGGGTTAAAGGTCAGACCAGAGATATCGACGCCAAGCAGAGGTGTGGTCGTAATGACTTCTCCGGGGAAATCCCACGTCTCGCCCTTGAACTCGTGGATGGCCTGGCACACTGTGCCATTAGCGCATCCGCCATAGTCCCAGCGACCCGTGTAGAACACGTCGGTATCCGGGTTGTAGGCCAGGCCACGCATCGAAGTGGTCGTGAAACCACAGATGGTGTCGCCGGTCCAGCCAAAGTCCGGGTCGAGTTCGTGGACACAGTTGTCGGTCGCGACGTCCAACATCCAGATCATTCCGGTGTTGGGGTTGTAGGCCATGTCGGCCGGACCAAAGTTGGGTCCCCAGGGATAGCCGTACCAGCGGCCGGTGGGCGTGCCATCGGTCTGGAACTCGACAACCCGGCAATCGCCACCCCAGCCGGCGCACGGGCTGCCGACCCAAACTGTGTCGTTCAACCGGTCATACGCGGTACCCCAGGCTGCGGTCATTCCGCTGCCCCAGGCAGCCAGGATATCACCGGCAGCCATCGGGCTGTGACCGGGGCTTACCGGGGCCTCATGCTGTGCGATCATTGGATCGACAACTTGAGCAGCCGGGAGCATCGTTTCCAGTTTAGCGTACTTGACGAGACGGAACGATGTGTACTGCACGGTCGTCGGGTTGGCGCCAGGCTGCCACTCGACGAGGCTAAAGTCTATCGCTAGGATGCCGGTGTTGACCAACGTCAGAGGCAGTGTCGTCGACATGTGCGGCGTCAGGGAGACAGACATACTGGTTGGCGCAGCGCCCAGCACACCCGCAGGCAGTTCAAAGTCTTCCAGCCCTGTCGTGGTATCTGCAACGACGGTGACAGGATGTCTGTCGACTCCATACCCGCCGCCGCTCAACATGGCCGTAAAGGTCTCGGTGGGTCCGGCTGTCGAAAAGATGGTGTAGAACGCTTCGTCCACTGCCGCGTCGGCTGTGGCTCCCGCGGTCACTGAGTCGCCGTCCTGGTTCTCTACCACCGCGCCATTCAGCGCGTCACCGGTGTTGGCGTCGGATACGTTACCGACGACCAGTCCACCACCGGTGGGCGCGACGCAGGAGGTACCGTTCAGCGTCACATCGTCCATGAAAAAGTTAATGTTGCCGGGGTTGCCGGCCGGGTTCCACTCGTAAAGTTGCAGAGTGTGCACACCGCCGTCGGCATAGGCGCTGACGTCGACAGTAGCCTGACCCCACGCCCCAACAAAAGCGGACGAGGTATGGTCAGCCGTAAAGATGACCGTGTTGTCCATAGTTACGGTAAAGTAGCCCGTATCGGTCAGCGGTGCAGCGATCCCTATCGCGAGCCAAAAGCCCAAGGTGGTCACATCGTTTGGAATGACCAGGTCTTGGTTGACCAAGGCCCAGTTTTCATCGGAAGCCCAACCACCCAACCATGTACCCCAGGCTCCAGAGTGCGGCAACTGCTGGCTCAAGACACCGTAGCCGTACATATCATCTTCATTCCAGTATGGGTTGGGCGAGCCAAGCTCAAATCCGCCATCCATCAGGCCCGTTGCTTCGTACCCAGGCGCGTTACACATAGCCAGGTCGGCGTCCATCGGGATGTCCAGGGTCGTGTCGCCCGTCACCGAGGTGAGGATCACGTTGGCGGTGTCGTAGCCGTCCACCCAGGTCGTCGCGATCAGGTTGTAAGGGCCGCCTTCGGCGACGGTGACGCTATAGTAGCCGGTCACCGGGTCGTTCCACAAGGGAGCGCCAGGATAGCCGTTGACGGTGATGTTGGCATACAGCGGCCAGTCGGTGGCAGAATCTGTCACGACACCTTCCAGCACAAAGTATTCCGAATCCGGCAGGTAAAAGTCCTGCGCTGCCGTCTCGCCAGTGGCCACGACCACGTCTTCAGTGGTAACGGCATAACCATAGTTGCCGGTGGCCGTGAACGCACGCGTGCCGGCCAGGGAGAAGAGGGCGTAAAAGCCGTCGTCGACCGCCGGATCATCCGGGGTTGCCGCCGTCGTGAAGGACTCGCCGGTGTCGTTTTCGACAATAGCGCCGACCTGCGGAGTGCTGGTCGCCTCGTCGTAGACGTTGCCCACCACCAGACCGCCAGACGTTGGCGCGCAGCCCTCGGTGATGCTGACGTTGTCCACATAGTAGCCCTCAAAGTTGACGCCGCCATCGCTGATCAGTCGCCAGCGGAGTTGCGCGGTTCCTTCGGCAGCGTCCGAGATGCCATAGCCCATGTCGGTCCACTCGCCAAACGTCGAGGCCATCCACATGGTTTCCCAAGGGCCGCCGTCGATGCTGACTTCGGCATAGACATAGTCAAAGGTCTCTTCCATGCTCCACGCCTGGCTCCAGTTGGCGGTCAGGATGGTGCCGGTGGGGTAAGCGGAGAGGTCAATGACCGGTGAGGTCAGTGTTTCCTCTACGTTGTCGCCATGGTTACCGTCCAGATCGGTGCCCCAGCATTGGGTGCCCGAACCACATCCGTAAGGCCAGATGGTCGGTACGCCCCACTCCCACTCGCCGGTGGGGGTGTAGACGCCGCTAGATTCAAAGTCCTCTGCGTACACGGTCGAGGCTGCTGCATAGCCGGGGGCGGAGCAAGCGCCCTCGTCGGCGTTCAGCGCAAAGTCCTCGCCCACGTCGGCCGTGAGCGGCCCAACCGAGCGGATTTCCGACTCGTAGCCAATCACCCAGGCCGATACCTCAAAGGTGTAGGCCGAAGGATCGCCCGCCAGGGTCACGGCGTACTCGCCGGTGGCCGGGTCGGTCCAGATGGCCTCGTTGTACATAAAGCCTTCGATCTCGATCTTGGCATACAGCGGCCATCCGGTGGTGGCGTCGGTTACTGTGCCCGTCACCACGTACGTGGAGTAGGCTCCTAGTGTAAAGGTCACCTCTGTCGTCGCGTTGTCGGCGACGGGAACATCGGTGACTGTGGCAGGCGCATAGCCATAGGCCTCGGCTGTCACGGTATAGTTGCCGGACACCATATTGCTAATGCCATAGCTGCCGTCTGCGTGGCTGTAGGCCACGTAGGTCGGGTTCGAGTCGGCTACCAGTTTGGCGCCGCCGATGGCACCGCCGCCAGTAGCGCTGACTGTGCCCTCGATCTGCCCCTTGTCTTCCAGACAACTGGGGAAGCGGAAGGAGGCGATGCGGGTTTGCCAGTTCCATTCACCGGTGGTCTCGATATACTCCTGGGTGTACCAGAAGGTGCAGTCGTCCACCGGGTCCACGGACATGGCACTATAGTCGCCCCAACGATTAGGGTTGGTCGTCGAGCCGGTGCCGGAGATGATGTTGCCTTCCTCCAGGCTCATATAGCCCAAGGGATCGCCGGCTTCCCGTCCGGTATAGCGGATGCTGGGGTATATCGTGTCGCTAGAGATGCTATAGCCCAGGGCTATGTTGCCGACTTTGTCCATAGCGATACTGCCCATCCAGCGATGGTGTTCGTCGGGAGCAAAGGTGCTCTGCTGGGCCAGTACGGCGTTCGGACCGGGGTCGCGGATCTCGTACCAGCGGATGCCAGCGTGACCGTCGTCCACGTCCACCGTCTGGTTCACCACCAGCGCCTCGTGGGTGCCAAAGTTGCGGTACCACAGGTGCATCATCAAGCGACCCGAGATGGTGTCCACGCCGTTCGCCGTATCGGGCTGCGGGATGCAGTCGCGGGTGGCAAAGCAGACGTCTGGGTCGAACTTGGCTACAGGCAGAACCTTGACCAGATTAAAGGTCGTGTTGGTCGGGGTGAGCCAGTCGGTGTGGAAGGCATAGATTTCCAGCACGTCGTCGCCCACGTCGTTGTGTACGGCCCGCACAAAGTGGTTGGGGGCGCCTGCCGGGGGCAGGGTGTCGCCCATCAAGTTGCTGGGCAAAAAGGCATTCCAACTCGCATCTTCAAAGTACTGGAAGGTGGCGGGGTCGCCAACGAGCATGGCGTCGCGATCAAAGGCCCACACGCCGGCTCCACCGGTGCCGTTGAACTGGTTGGCCGACATGTAGTAAGCGTCCGGCCAGACACCCAACTTGGGATAGTCGTTCATATCGTCTTCACTGACCAGGAAGGTGTAGGGATACCAGTCGTCGGGGTCGTCAGTCGGTTCGGGTCCCTTGGAGACGGCGATACATTGATAGTATGGGCCGTTCAAGGAGACGGCAAACTGGGTCAGCAACCAGCGGTCGACCAATTGGTCGTAGAGCACGACCGGGTCGCCATCGTTGAACGAGCGGCACGGATCGCCAAACGGCCACAGATCGTTGGGATGGAAGGGGCCGTATAGCAAATCGCCAGTCTTGCTGTAGACAGCCGTGGACAGGTTGACCATTTGCACATAGTGGTTGGGTCCCACCTGGCCGTCAGTGTCCGGCGGCGCAACGCCGTCGAGGTTGTTGATGCCCTCAAAGTTCACGATCGTGGGCGGCATAGCGGTCACGCCCATCGCGCGCTGCACGACCGGGTCTGATACTTGAACCCCACCGGCCGTTCCTCCAGCAGCGATGCCCAAGGTTTCCCGGGGCATTCCAGTGTATGGATTCACTGTAGCAGCACGGGGCAGGCCGCGTGTGTCTGCGGGAGCGACAGGGTCGCTCACGTAGGGGCCGGTATCTTGTCCTTCCGGCTGTGGCGGTTGGGGAGCATCCATCGGTGCAGCAACGCCGTCATTGACGACGGAGGGATCGACGGTCTCAGCCGCGATTCCCTGCGCTGGAGATGGATCGACCCGCGCGCTCACTGTAGTGGCAATCATAGACATTATTACTATGAGCGCCAGAATGTTAAAAGTCTTACTTTTTCTACTCACTTTTTTGTTTCCTCCTATTTTATTGATGATCTTGTTTCTGGTTACTTGCGAGGATAGGAAAAACCATTGCGTTTATCTAATTCTATCACCTCCTTTTTTCCCTATATCTCAACGATAGGTGGAATGTGCAAAAAAGGCATTGACTTGTGCTACTTGTTGATAGAGAGATTTGCTATCAAAACTTTGGGACAAGTATCCAGTCGCCGCTATTGGTTTGCACATGTTGACTGGTATGATAAAACTATCACGTGACCAAGGCAAAAACTGCATTAACGTTTTCTTGGAGAAACTGGACAGATGAAACAGTAGTGCACAAATATAGCACAGCTCCTACTGCCTGTCAATACTGACTGAAAATCATTTATTTGAACGTGTTACGCAATTGGCGTTCGTTCAACCTTGAAACTTGCGCATCCAGACGTATAGAAATAGTAAAAGACAACATAACCAATTGTTATGTCGTCGTTTCAAACCAAAATCCTGCGCGAAACAGAAAGAATCGAGTACGAAACTTGGAGCCGTTCAATTCTCACACAGAACGCTCAAGCACTCGTCTCGAGGGCGGCCCATACAACGGTGTGATATGTTCAGGCAAAGTTTTCGCCCTCAAAACGCCCCCGGGACGGGAACTGGGAATATATTTCTCCATAACAACGTTAACCAGTATGTAGCACAACAGTACCCGCCCATATTTTATTCCGTTGGACTAGGCCGATACAAAAGGCACCTTTTTATGTACCCCCATCCTCGCCAAAAGGTTCAATTCTGCATTGTCAAAGATAACAGAGTATACAAAAGGGTCAGCCGCTAGCTGCTGGCCTTTTATTTTACCATTCGTTCTACTAGAGGCAGATCGAGCTTGTTCAAAATAACATAGCGATCTCGCTATAACTTTGCATCACTGAGCACTTTTACTGTTCAATGGAACTTTTCATCCTGGTGGAACGTCTGAGAGACAGAATGGATATATTGGAGGTATTACGCGTGATTGCAAAAAAATTACTGTTCCTATTACTGGTCATTGGTCTGATCACCGGCTGTTCCACTAGAACATCTCCCCAGCAAGACGCCGAACCGTCACCCATTCCTTCACCGATTCCCTCCCCCCGCCCCACACAAACACCCCCTCTGGAGACCGAGACTGTGCCCGTTAATGAGGCAACAGAAATACTTGGTGAGCAGCCGCCCTCTATTGTGCCTCCACCAGCCGAACACCGTCCGCCACCGTCGCGGGATGATCCCGAGCCACATACACTCGCAGAAATGGCCCGATTCGATCTAGCGGATCGCTTGTACACGGATGTTGATTCAGTTCAAGTAATGGGTGTGGTCACTCGGGAATTGGACGCAGACGTCATGTCCTGCATAGAGGATGAGCCTTTGTTCGAGAAGTTGTGGGAGGATGATCAAGGAGAGAGGCAAGTGGAATGGATTTCTCTCTCGGTCAAGGGAAATGTCCATCACTATATTGTATTGGGAGATTGGGTTGCCTATTGTGGTCAATAGCTGGTCAGTTGCCACTGTGCAAGACGATGGGCAGATAGTGGTACTGATAAGCTAGCGCCTTCCCGGCATCAATGCGTCCCCAACCCAAGTACTCGTCCCAGCCGGTAAAGAGTGTTCCGCTATTCACATCTATTGCCGTGCTAGTGATGATTCTGGTCACTTGGGCTGCTCCTAATCCCGGGTGTGCGCTCCAGATCAACGCTGCCAAGCCAGAGACGTGAGGTGTTGCCATCGAGGTGCCAGACCGGACGAAATAATAGTAAGTGTACCACGTGCTATAAATGTCTACGCCTGGAGCCGCCACGTCTACTTGTGGGCCGTAGTTCGAAAAACCTGGCCACTCGTCATTTTGGTCCGTGGCGGCTACGGACAGTACATGTTCGCATGCGGCCGGGTACAGGACACTCCCTCCATCATTACCAGTGGCGGCTATCACCAGCACGCCGTGGGCGTGCGCATAGTTCACGGCCTCTTGCAACGTTTCCGACGACGGTTCAGCCCCCAGGCTAAGGTTGATGATTTGGGCGTCATTGTCCACCGCATAGATGATGCCCTGGGCAATATCAGAATACCAACCATCGCCGTACTGGTCCAGCACTTTGACCGTCATCACCCGGCTGCCCCCGGCGATTCCGGCGATTCCCACACCGTTATTGATCTTGGCCGCGGCGATGCCGGTCACGTGGGTGCCGTGACCATGGTCATCTGCAACTTGGTTGTCTTCCTGTGGTACAAAATCTTGGCCATTCCATTCGTGATAAAAGTGCCACCCCCAAAAGTCGTCCACTTTGCCGTTGCCGTCGTCGTCTATGCCATTGTTGGGTATCTCGCCTGGATTGGTCCACAAATTGTCGACCAAGTCTGGGTGGTTCAACCGGACACCAGAATCCAGAACGGCGATCACGACGTCTGGCGTGCCGGTGATGACATCCCACGCGACGGGTGCTTGTATTTTGGCCGGACCCCACTGGTTGGTCCAGCCGGGGTCGTTGGGTGTAATGACGTCGGTTGCGCGGACGGCATAGTCGAGTTCGGCGAAGGTTATGCGTGGATCGCTGCGCAGTGTCTCCAGGGCAGTGCACTCATGGCCCACTGGTACACGCAGGGTCGAGACGTCGATGCCGGGAATGGTCGATGTGACGTTCAGGCCACTCTTTCGCTCGGCGGCTGAGACGTCGTCACGAAAGCCAACCAGTATAATGCCCGGCGCATACGTGCCCGTGCAATACGAGTCCGCTCGAGACGTGGCAGACCGTTGTATCACTGCCAAAAGTGCCAACCCGATCAGCCACAGATATCGCTTTTTGCTCACTAGTCTGTCCATTTGTTGCTGTCTTGAAATCTGCGTTTACAAGAGAAAGCCGCCAGAGAAATCTCTGGCGGCTTTCCTTCTATCTGTTACGATATACTTGCATTAGTAAAGCTTGGGGTTGCCTCGATCATCCTTAGAACGTTGGTACTACGACAGTCCCCACAGCGTTCCTTAATACTAGCGGCATGTAGATCGTGTATTGCTTGATGGTCGTGATCATAGATTCGGGCATCACCGGATCAACATAGTTGTCGTGCATCAAGGTGGTGTCGATCTCTGTCCCCATCAATTCAGCGGCACCTACCGTCATGCTGGCGACCAGCGTAAAGCTCAGGGAGGTGTCAGTGGGAACCGTGCCTACCCACTCGTAAGTGGGGTACAACATGGTTCCAGTCACCCAATCGGCAGAGACGAACGTCAGGTTCGAGTCGAGGGTAAAGGTGATCCAACGATCCTGCGGCATCGTACCCACGTTGTTCAAGGTCGCTGTGTAGGTGAAGAAATACGTGCCTTCCATGCTGATCTCTTCGGGCGTGTATTCCAACTCGTAGGGCTGCTGGTTATGGAAGCTGATCTCACCCCACGTGCCATCGACTGCCTGGTCCGTCAACTCGACGTTGACGCCGAACTGGCAATAGTCGTCTCCGGGGTTGCCAGGGCCAAGCACCTGTCCGCCGACGGTGAATCCCCAGAAGGCTACGAGGTCATCTCCGGGGTTCGTTTCCGCTACGTCTAGAAGGCGGATGCGTGTGCTATAGTCGCACGCGCCGGGGATGACCACCGAGGAGGCCTCGTCGATGCGATACACAAAGCCATCATTGGGGAACAGCCAGCCAGGTACTGATCTCAGACTGTCGTTAAAGGCGGATACGGCTGGCTTGCTGCCAAAGTCCAACGTCGGAGATAGGACTTCGGCATAGTCGTGGATCATCCAAGCTGGCGTGGTGTCCAGCGTGAATGCGCCATCCATCGAGCCACGGCGGTTGCTGAACCGAGGTGCAAAGTCGCCGGCACCGGGATCCCACAAACCACCGCTCCAGGCGCCTGGCTCGTAGTGCGAGTCGACCAACAAGAGTTCGCCCTTGGGGCCGGTCGCGTACGGGTCAAAGTAACGGCCGCTGCCGACAACCTGGTTGTTGGTGTAGCGGTTGTTGCGGTACCAGACGACCAGACCCGGCACGTTGGCGGAGAACTGGTCTACCATCCAGCCATCATCGGCGTGGTTCAGGGAATAGTACTGGTGGTTCAGACCCTCTTGAGCAATGGAACCTTCATCGTTGCGCCACTCTAGCATGTAGTAGTGGGGGTAGGCGATGGAATAGGGCACTTCTTCCCAACCGTTGTTGGCCCAGTCGCTGTGGTCTTCCAGGTCGTTGGCGTACCCGAGTTCGGGCAGGGCCAGGTTGTCGATCCACATACCTGGGTTCAGGGTGCCCTGATCGGTGACGTGGGCAAATTGCAGGTAGACCATACTTTCGCCCGTGTAGCTGATCAGATCATAGGTCAGCGAGCCACCATAGTTGCCTGTGAGACCGCCCTCTCCCAACCAGGCGAACGAGCCGTTCGGATCGGTCATGGCATATTCGCCTTCGTCGTTGAACAGGATGGTCCAGCTCACGCCATCGGTCGACGCACGAACGTAGACATAGTCCCAATCTTCCTCAATGTCAAAGTAGGTGTCAAAGGTAAAGGTTGGGGCAGCGGCAACAGACAGGTCGAACACGTGCTCCAGTGTGACAACGCTCATATTGTTGAGGGTGGTGTGCAGGCCTTTGCCGTCACCGGCCAGGTTCCCTACTTCTACCATCTGGTCAGGCAGGTCGATCCATACCGAGTCCTCGGTGTCGAGCGGGGTTGGCTCGGACTGGCCAATCCTGACGGTGGCCGGAGCAGCATCATAGTCGATGCGCATGGGCTCTTCCCAACCAAAAAAGTAGCGGGCCCACGGGTTAAAGGGGGCTGGCTGTGCGCCAGCCAGAATGCCGCTCCAGGAACCGCCGCTCATCACGATCCAGTGGGCAGTCGAGTTGCTGGTGTCGCCAGAGGTGTCATAGTAGTCGGGCAAGCCGATGTCGTGGCCGTACTCGTGGACTACGACGCCAATGTCGGCATCCTCAGGGATGTGGGTATAGTTGGCGATCATGATGTCGTCGGTCGGTGTGACCGTGCCATTGTCGTCCACCACACAGCCGATGGTGAGGCCGTCGCCCTTGTCGCAGTAAACGTCCCAAGAGTGCGCCCATAGCTGGTAGTCGCCATACGTGCCACCACCGGCCGAGTTGTCTACACCGGCGTGGATGAACATGAGGTGATCGACGACTCCGTCGCCGTCCACGTCGTACTCGGACCAGTCAAAGTCGGGGTCCATCTGGTTCAGTTTGTTGACGGCGTCGATAGCAAACTCAAAGCCGTTTCCAGAGGATGTGCCATCACAGGGGAAACCGGTGCCGTTGGGGTCTTGCTCGTCGCCATCCCAGCCATACCAGGCCACCGAGTGGTCGAGTTGGACCCAGGCGGTGTAAACTTCACCGGTCAGGGTGTAGCCGCCTTCAGATTGTTCCAGGTACCAATTGGCTGCGGAAATGCCCGACAAGTCTACACCGGCCCCGCCATTCAGGTCGGTCCGTACTACGCCGACGCCATCCCCAAACATCAGGTCCTGATACCAATCGACGCTAAAGGTGTCGGTCCAGATGGTATAGTTGTCCCCCGAAAGGGCTGGGGCGGGAATAGTACCGTTCAACGGGCCGGTAATGGTCTGGGTGTACTGGAAAACACCACCTGCTTGATCACACACCGAGATGACGTCGGTTGAAGCGAACTCGATGGGGATCATGAGCATCTTGGCGGTGCCTACCTCGGCCAGACCGGCGGCCATCGGGCTCAGGCCCTGTGCTTCGGCCTTGGCCAATGCTTCCATCCGGCGGGCATAGGCGATGGGGTTCGGGCCACTCTTGTCTTTCTTGGCCTTGAAATCCTCATACCATGCCTGCATCAGGGCATTGGCTTCGTCTGCTGAAGAGCCCACAGGAAAACCAACCGACTTGGCGACAACCCAGTCGTCTGCCGGCGGCATTTCGTTGGGGAACTGGCGTCCCTTGAATTGGCTCAGAAATGCGTGGGGATCTCCACGCTCCACACTTGGCGCACTTTCTGCTGAGAGGGTAGCACTTGCGAGCCCACCGAGCAGTACGAACGCCATAATTCCGCTTAACAAAACGGATGCGACTAACGCGCTTAAAACTTTTCGAGACATTACTTCCTCCTGTTTTATTTGTATAACTTGACGAAAACAACTTGCCGACTCGATCTATGTTTATATTTTGCCTGACCATCACCTCCTTTTTTCCTATATCTCAACGATAGGTGAAATGTGCAAACTTGGCATTGACTTGGTTTGGTGGCGCTTGAGACGTTGATAGAGAGATTGGCTATCAAACCCTTGGAAACTCGAGCAACCAGTCATCGCCTTCATCTGCACCTGCTGAATGGTATGATAAAACTATCATGTGATCGTGCCAAGGGAAAAACTGCATTAACGTTTTCTTGGAGCGAATAAACATATGGAACAATAGTGCGCAAATATAGCACATCTCCTATTGCTTGTCAATACTGACTGAAAATCATTTATTTGAACGTGTTACGCAATTGGCACTTGTTTAACCTGGAAAATTGGCCATGTCCAAACGTATAAAAAAATAAAAGAAAACACAACTAATTACTATGTCGTCGTTTCAGGTCAAAATCCTGCGCAAAACAGAAAGAATGTACGCAAGTACAAAACCCCCAAGATCTACGATGAACGGATCACCATCGGCATGTACAGTGGTCGCATTCCAAACACATCCCCTCCAATAGTATAGCCATCAGAAAAATTGCCATAGACGTCATACAGTTGGCCGATGGTCACGTGACTCTCGACGGGACCAGTTAGGGTCAATGGTCGAGTCACGCTAAAGACGAGGGTGACGGTTAGCGTTTCACCAGAGAAGAGATCACGCCCGATGCCGTGCGGTGGCGATTGGATCAAGTTACTCCAATCAACAGTGCCGTCGTCAGACGATTTCTCTGAATTGGGAATAGCACCCACAAACCGTAGCATGTGCGGATCGTAGCGTTCCGTCAGAGGCACGGTGGCGAGCGGACTGGGGCCCGTATTGATCAGATGGATGGTGAGCGTCACACGGTCGGAGGCTGTGGTGTTGGCCCCATCGCCGATCATTTGCTGCACTACCGCTACTGAGGGGCGTGTCAGCCGTACAGAAACAGACGCTGTCGCAGTGATCGGATCACCGGGAACGGTCGCCACAGCCCCTGCTGTGCTCAAGTATAGGCCGGGTGACACGGTTTCTGTTGCCGACATAACAAAGGAGACGCTAAAGCTTTTTCCCGGCGCTAGGGAAGCAGAATTATGCCACACCCACGCCTGGGGCAGAGTTTCAGACTGTGTGTTGGTGATGGTGACAGGGCGGAATCCCGGTGGCAGCATTCCGACAAGCGACAGCGATTGAGCAGCAAACGTCACCGCGCCGGTGTTGGTGACGTAAAACGTGTACGTACATGGCTGATGCGGCGCGATCACATTCGGATGTACCGTCGGCAGCAGCGACAGAGCGGGCGTCAGTGTATCGACCGATCCGGTGGCTGTGTTGTCGTCGGGGTTGTTGTCCCGTGTCGTGCTATGGATTATGACGCGGCTATACAAGGGATCTGCCGCACGTTGATCCACTGTCACAGTCAATACGATTGTCCCACTCATCCCGGACAAGAGTGATGGCGTGAACCATGCCAAAGATTGTCCAGTTGGCGTCAGCATTATCCAATCAGACGATGCCGGTCCATTCAGAGTGATACTGGAGGGCACTGTGACGCTGAGTGGCAGCATGGTGGTGATCACCACATTCTCGGCTGCCCACGGACCGTGGTTGGTATAGGTCAAAGTATACGTCAATACACTGCCCACCACCACCGGGTTGGGGGTGACGTTTTGCGCGATGGCAACGTTCGCCACAGGCATGACGAGCATGACATGTTCATGGTCATTGTTGTCCGAATCGCTGTCCGGCGATTGGCTGACGATGCCCACCGTGCTGGTAAGAGGTCCCAAGACGTCTGGCTGCACCGTCGCCGTAAAGACGAGGCGTCCAAAAGCCCCGGCCGTTAGTTTCGGCGTCGTCCAGGCCATCGGCACAAGCTCCTCGATCATGAGCGTCCCCGTTATCGCCGTTTGAGAAGGCAGCCATGGTCCCATATTCGTAACACCGCCAAACAATATCTCTGGTGCCAATTGCTCCACGATCGTGACATTGTATGCGGCCGCCGGCCCCAAGTTTGTGTAAACCAGTGTATAGGTCACAACGTCGCCCGCCCCAGCGACGGCCGGTATCTGGGCAAAGATCGCCAGGTCTGCCACATCAGTGACCGCCGTCTCTACGGTGGCTTGATTATTGAGAGGATTCCTATCTGGGGTGGCAGTGGTCACAATAACGGTGTTAGTGAAGGATTGCGTCACCCACGAATGCACCGCCACGGTCACTTGGATCGCGCGTCTGTCTCCAGCAGGGAGCGTTTCCAATCTCCATCCAACCACAAAGGTCGCCGTCTGGTCGCCCTCTACTTTCATCACCGGCAGCGTGGTTTTGACGAGGCGCACCTGGGGAGGAAGAAAATCGCGTATCACAACGTCTTGGGCATCGACGGGGCCGTGATTGGCTACGAGCAGCATATAGGTCACCGTTCCCTCAGCTGCGGTCGGATTGGGTACGTCCATCAGCACGATCTCCAAATCCGCCGACACAGACTCAATTGTCATAGTGCTGTCGACTGGTGAGGGCGAGCCAACTAGGGGGATCGACGGTGCGTCAGTAATAGTGTTCCCACTACCAATCGCCCCAGTTGTCGACATGGTTGATGTGACTTGAACCGATGGTATGACCGTCGTGCTTGGGCTAGATGTTGCCGTAGCGATGACCACGTCACCAGCCAGTAAGGTGGGAGATGGCGCAGTCTCGCTCCGGATTCTGGTTGCCTCAGGGCTGGGATGAGGTGTGATCACGCTGCCAGAGCTTTCCTGGCGGCGAACTTGGAGTGGCTGTCCGATGATCGCGTCTACCTGGTAGCCAGCAGGCACTTTTACCAGCGGATTTCCCTGGGATGGATCATACAGTGTCACCGAAACCACACCCTCATCAGTGGCGACGTAGGTGTGCTGCGACGAGATCACCTGGGCGCGAAACGTCGTGCCGTGTACGCTGACGAGAGCGGCTGGCAGATCCACCTCGAACCGTTCGTCCGGTGAACGCAAGGGCGACACTTGCACTTGCACTTGTCCAGTCGTCATCTGCAAACGAACTGTCTGAGCCTGCCACATGGAGCGGGGCTGCACTTTGGTGATCGTCAATTGGGTGCCGGCAAGCAATTCTACCTTGTTACCATTGAACAATAGCAGTGACGCTGTGCTGCCCTCGTCCAGGGTGATGCGGACGCCCTCGGCAACTGAAATCACGTCGCCCTGACTTTTCTGCGATTCAGGTGCGGACGATTGTTGAGAACTTATCTGGGCTACACCCTGGTGGATGGTCAAGCGCGGGCGCCGCCACATCCAAGGGGTGAGAATCCCTACAAGTGCCAGTACGAGCGTCACCATGATAGAGGCCCAACGCAAGATGGGTTGTGACCACCGAGAGCGCAGCCAATAGACAAACGAGTCGCCAAGCCGCAGGCCTGTCTGGGCTTGCGAGATATTGCGTTGCTCTTGTTGGAGCGTTGTGATCAAGCGTTGCTTGAACTCGTCCCCAGCCTGCACCGGTTCGGCGGCCAGATCATGCAATACTTGCTCGATCCGCTCTTTACGCTCTGTCATGTTCATCCTCAAGCAAATTGGACAACAAACGTCGCGCCCGCACCAGAATAGACTCGACACTTTTCTCGCTGCGCTTCATCACCTGACCAATCTCGCGCACCCGCATATCTTGAACATATTTGAGAATCAGGGCCGTGCTGTAATGAGGGGGAAGTTGTGACAAGGCTTGACGCACTCTTTGACGCACTTCGAGATGTTCCACAGCTTGTTCCGGGGGCAGATCGTCCGCCTGCAACGACGTGGCCGCATCCTGAGACACGATTTCTGGTCTGCGCCTGGCGCGGCGGCGCAGATCGGCGGCTTTGTGCCCAGCGATACTGAACATCCACGTGCGCAGTTTGCTGTCACCCCGAAAACGATGAATGGCTTTCAGGACCGCCATAAAGGTTTCCTGCACCACATCCTCGGCATCTTGAGCGATTCCCCCTACTTTATGATAGACAAAGCGATATACGTCATCGGCATACTGCTCGACAAGTTCGGCCACAGCCGCAGGATCCCCTTGGATCAACCGGGATATCAATTGACGCTCGATATTCTCTCGATTTTCAGCGGCTTTCATAGAGTTTGTCGCTCGAAAGGATTCTTTTCCTTCGCAAAGAGTGATGGGTTTCGAACAAATACATATGCCAATAGATGTCTGGCGACAGCGAGAGCGCCAAGTATACCACCAAAGCGGTCAAAAAGCCATTGTTTTTCAAAAAAGGGATTCCGCACCAAGTGGAACAACGAGTTTTTCCACGAATATACACTGATTTTGCCGCTTTGCGTCACTCTGTTTATATTCGTGCTAATTCATATAGAGAGAGAAAAGGTCTCCGATAGCAAAGCATCGGTAAAGGTTCTACCTGCCAGACAATCGTTCCCACACATCTCGCAGCCCCCGCAGCGTGAGATTGCGCACCATCGCTTTCCGGTAGGCGGCGCTGGCGCGCACATCGTTGATGGGGGTGGCGGCATCCATCGCTTTTTCGGCTGCCAGGGCAAAAGTTTTTTCTCCCGGTGGATTCTCTGCCAGCATGCCCTCCGCCTCCAACGCTCGCAGCGGCACCGGCGCGACCGAGGCCAACCCAATGTGAAATCGATAGCCAGCAGAAACCACTTGATCGGGAAATCCCAAAACTGCCACACCAGCGATAGCCAGATCACCAGCCTTGTTACGGCCCAATTTGATATACTTGCCTTCAGCGCCGATTGGCGGCGCTGGGAAACGGATAGCCGTCATCAACTCGCCCGCCTGTATCGCCGTCTGACCTGGACCCATGAAAAAGTCACTGGCCGGTACCACGCGCTCTCCACTTTGTCCGTGGAGGACAATACTCCCTTCCAGCACCAGTACAGCCGGGGCGGTATCGGCGGCGGGAGAACCGTTGCACAAATTCCCCCCCATAGTCGCCCGGTTGCGCAGTTGGTACGAGGCAACCGAGTTGGCTGCCTCTGCCAACAATGGATAATGGGCCAGCACGTCTGGGTGGCGGGCCACCTGGTTCATCGTGGCCGCCGCGCCGACCGTCAGCCCAGTTTGCCTATCGTACTGAATATCGCGCATGCCGGGCAGATGCTTGACGTCCATCAAGATTTTGGGATGAATGAATCCATCTCGCATACGGACAAAAACATCCGTGCCCCCCATAAGGGGGCGCGCCTCGCCGTCGTGCTCGGCCAAATAACGGCTGGCCTCAGATAGAGAGGTAGGTTTTACGTAATCGAATGTGTCTAGTCCAGGTGTTGGAGTATGCATAATGTGTCTCCTGATAAATCCGTTATTGTTTTGATATCAATGTTCTCGAGATTGAATGGGGGCGACCTTTAGGCCGCCCCCACTTGGAAGCCAAACAGTCAACCTTCAGATACCTAATCTTCTGGCACCTTGAAAATCAAAAAGATCGCATTGATGAGAATCCCGGCCACAGCGCCAGTAGCGATGGCGGGCCAACCGTTGGGAAAAATGCCCTGCAAGAGTGGAATTGGCAAAAATCCGCCCGGATAGCCAATGTTGCCGCCGATGCCAACGATCATAATGGTGGCCCCAACCGCCAACGTGCGGGGATCGAACAAGTTGACCCTGTTCTCTACCATCAGTGCGATGCCCTGCATACCGATCACACCGAACAGATAAATCGCCAGGCCGCCGCTCACAGCAACAGGCACCGTATTCACCAACGCCTCCAGCGTGCCGATGCAACCCAACAGCATAGAAATAGCACCCGCCGCGATGAGCACCGGACCAGAATAGTTACGCGTGATCGCCATCAACGAGTTGTTCTCGCCATAATTGGTGCCGGCCGTGCTGCCAAACATGCCGTTGATAAAATCGCCAATGCCGTCAAGGATCAGGTTGAACCCGATATGCTTGTCGAGTTCATACTTTTCCTGGCCGGTCTCCTCGGCGAAACGGTCTACGTACAAACTGATCTGGTACAAGTGAGCGGTTGATTCGGGGATGGTGGCAATACACATAATGGCGATGCTAAAGATCGCCGTCCCCACCATCGCGCCGCTAAAGGATGGGAAGGTAATGTGAGGAATGATAAGAAAACTAGCCCCTTTTACCCCGGACAAGTCAATCAAGCCAAAAGGAATAGACACAATATATCCCACGATGGCCCCCAGCAAGATCGGAATCATGCCGATAAAGCCCTTGCCCTGCAAGTAAACTGAGAGAAGAATGGTCACGATCAAGGTGATGATAGAGACTGTCCAGTTCGCCTCGGCCATGCCCAGGGCGGCAGCGCCCAGGCCGATGCCAATGACGCAAGCGACCGATCCGGTGACGACCGGCGGCAGCACCTTGTCAATGGCCGCTTTTCCTACTTTTTGGATGATGAAACCGACAATGATATTGAGGACACCGGTGACCAAGATACCAGCCTGCATCATACGGATCTTGTCATCGGAAGCGGGGACGCCCCACTCGGCGTTCGTGATTGCCAGGTAGGCGGCCAGATAGCTAAAGCTGGATCCATAAAAGAGCGGGATAAACTTGCCGATCCCTCTCTTGGACAACACTAGAGCCACAATCGTGGCCAACCCGGCTACGAACAACACCGTACTCACGTGAAAACCCGTGAGCATGGCACACAACACTGTCGCCGGGAACATGGTCAATACGTGCTGAAAGCCCAGCAAAACCAATTGCCCGGGCGGCGGGACATCGTTCGGTAAGTAGCCCATTACCTTTTTAGTTGAAGCGGACATTTGTGATTTCCTCCTAATCACTGCAGCAAATTTGGCCTCCCCCTCCGGCAGTCCCGGCAGGGGAATAGTGAAACGAACAATCATCTAGTCATTTTTACGATCAACTCACCTCCTTTTGCGACTTTTCTTACCCAGCCAGAACCCGACCACCACGCCGATGAGGGCAGCAGCGACGGCGATCCACGTGGTCTGGTTCTCTGGTGCAAAGATGTCGGCCACCGAAGGGAGTGAAGCAGCTACATCGGCAGCCATGTCCTTGACCACAGCCTTGGCGAACTCGGCCTCTGAGGGCGGCTTGTATTCAATCTGACCACTCTCGACACTCTCGGCTTTTGGTGTCATACGCGCCTCCAGCGCCTTGTTCAACGATTCCAATCCTTGGCGAGTCATACTCTTGCTGACCGTCTCGATCATCCGCTGCCCCACACCAGCCAGCTTGCCGCCCACCTGCAACTCGCCCTCATATTTCATCAACGTCGTGCCGTCGCCCTGGTCGATCAACTGCACGTCACCGGCCCCGTGACCAAAGCCAGGAGCGCCCCGCCCCTCGACCGACAACGTATAGCTCTCCGGCGGCACCTCGTTCGACACGACAACTCGTCCGGAAAAGACCCCGCCCACCGGCCCGATCCGCACGTGCATCTTGCCCTCGTACTCGCTGTCGCTAATTTTGTTCATACTCTGCGTGCCCGGCAACGCGGTCGCCAGCACTTCTGGGTCTCGCACCAACTCCCAGACCATCTCACGCGGACCGTTAAAGACGTATTCACCTTGTAACTTCATAATAATATTTCCTCCTAGCGCGTAATCCGTAAAACGTAACTCACGTCTTACGTTTCACGGCTCACGTTTCACTATTTACGTTTAGCCGCCTGCAACATCTCGAACAACCGATTAGGACTCATCGGCATTTCCAGTATCTCTAGATCGTAATCGTGCAGCGCATCCTCCATTGCTTGCGCAAAGACCGATGGAACAGGGATCGTCCCGGCCTCGCCCGCGCCCTTGGTGCCCAACGGGTTGAGGGGCGAGACAGTTTCGAGGTGCCCCACCTCTATCCGGGGGACCTCGGCGGACGTCGGGATCAAATAGTCGGCCAGAGATGCGTTGAGTAGCTGGCCGTTTTTGTCGTATACCAACTGTTCATAGTACGAGTTGCCGATGCCCAGCGCCACGCCTCCGTGAACCTGGCCTTCCAGGATCAACGGGTTGAGCACGGTACCGCAGTCCTCGACGGTGATATAGCGCTTGATATCGATCATCATCGTCTCTGTATCCACTTCCAGGATCATCGCGTGGGTGCCAAAAGCGGTCGCGCCGTACTGCGGCCCGAAATAGTCGGTGGCCTCCAGGCCCGGCTCGGTGCCCGGCTCGACCGCCCCACGCAAGGGGTTTGCCAGCGCCGCCAGTTCACCCAGGTCGATGGATTGCTCAGGAATGTCGGCCACGCGCACGACGCCGTTCTCCAGTTCCAACTCTTCTTCGGGCGTCTCTAGCACCTTGCTGGCGAGCTTGAGGATCTTGACGCGCACAGCTTTGGCCGCCGCGTGGATGGCGTTCCCTGCGACCACCGCGCCCCGGCTGGCAAAGGTGCCCGTTCCCCAGTGGAATTGATCCGTATCTCCGGTCACCAGGTGGATGTCGCGCGGGCTGACGCCCAACTGGTCGGCCACGATCTGGGCAAAAGACGTAAAGTGCCCCTGCCCCTGGGTGCCGAGGCCGGTCGCCACGCTGATCTTGCCGTTGGTCCCCACGGTGACCCGCGCTCCCTCGTACGGACCAACGCCCGTTGTCTCGATAAAGGGCGCGATACCGATGCCCACGTGCTTGCCCTCCGCTCGTAAGCGCGGCTGTTCTTCCTTGATGAACTGCTCATAGCCGATCATCTCGACGGCCTTTTCCAGCACCGGCACGTAATTCCCACTGTCAAAGATCAAGTCCGAAAATGCCTGGTCGATGATCTTGTGGTTGTAGGGAAATTTGTCGGGCGGGATAAGGTTGCGCTTTCGAATCTCTACCCGGTCGATCCCCAATTCCTTGGCCGCCAGGTCCAACAGCCGCTCTACCATAAAGATGCCCTGCGGCCGTCCGGCCCCGCGCACGGGGGTGACGATCATTTTGTTGGTGAACACGACCCTGAGTTCGCTGTGATAGTTCGGGACGTCGTACCCGCCCATCGAGTGCGACTGGGTGTTGAGGGGGATCGTCAGGCCGTAGGGATCGTACGCGCCGGTGTCGTGCAAGAACGAGTGACTCACGCCCAGAATACGGCCATCCTTGGTGAGCGCCATCTCGGCGTCGTGCACCTGTCCGCGTTCCTGAGTGGTGGCCAAAAAATTCTCACGCCGGTCCTCGATCCACTTGACGGGCCGATTCAACTGCATCGTCGCCCACGAGAGCAGGACCTCTTCTGGGTAAAACATCATGATCTTGGGGCCAAAGCCGCCGCCCACGAACGGCGCGATCACCCGCACCTGGTGCTCCGACAGCCCCAACATCCCGGCCAAGCCATTGCGGATGGGGATCGGGGCCTGGGTCGTGTCCCACATGGTCAACTGCTGGCTCTTTTCGTCCCACCGAGCCACAACGCCCCGATTCTCCATCGCCCCGGCCACGCAGCGGTCAATGACGATGCGCCGCTCGACGACCAGGTCAGCTTGGGCCTTGGCCGCCTCATAGTCTCCCTTGTTTTGCACCAAATGGGCGGCCATGTTCGAGTCCAGATCATCGTGGACGAGCGGAGCGCCCGGCTCTAACGATTTTTCTAGATCGACCGCCGCGCCCAGTGGTTCGAAATCGACCACAATATCCTCGACGGCATCCTCGGCGATGTAGCGGCTCTCGGCAAAGACGACGGCAATCGGCTCGCCCATATGCCGAACCTTGTCCTTGACCAGAGGAACCTGGGTGCGGGTGTGAAAAGTCACCCCCTCCAGCGTGGGGGGCGGGACCACCAACGGCGGGCCGTGCTGCCAAAAATCGCCCATATCCTCGGCGGTATAGATCGCCACCACTCCCGGCCGGTCCTGGGCCGCGGAAACGTCTATGTGCTTGACGCGGGCGTGGGCATAGTCGCTGCGCAAAAAGGCCGCGTGGAGCATGCCGGGGATGTCTACGTCGTCCACAAACAAACCTTGCCCCGTCAGCAAGCGCGGGTCCTCGGTTCGTGTCATTCGTTTGCCTACGTACTTTTCTTTCACTGTCTTACTCCTCCATCGTGCTTTACGACCTCATCTTTTCCGCTGCCAGTTTCACCGCGTCGACAATGTGCTGATACCCCGTACACCGGCAAAGATTGCTAGAGATCGCCTCGCGAATTTCCTCCTCGGTGGGATCGGGGTTTTCCTTCAAGAAAGGCAGCACCGTCATCAAAAAGCCCGGGGTACAATAGCCACACTGCGCGCCATGGGCCTCTTGGAACGCCTCTTGCACGGGATGCAGGTCTTCCATCGTCCCCAGCCCCTCGACGGTCTGAATCTCGTGGCCATTCGCTTGCACGGCAAACATCAAACAGGAGCGGACCGATTGCCCATCAAAGATGACGGTACACGTGCCACACACGCCGTGCTCGCAGCCAACGTGCGTGCCGGTCAGGCCCAACTCGTGGCGCAGGAAATCGCTCAACAGCATCCGCGGCTCGACGGTGCGCTCGTATTCGGTGCCGTTGACGGTGACTGTGATATTGAATAGATCGCTCATGCCGCACCTCCTCTTGCGTGTTCAAACGCCTGCGTCAGGCCCTGGCGGGTCAGCACCTTTGCCAGGTGGCGGCGGTATTCTACCGAGGCGTGAATGTCTCCGCTAGGATCAATGTCGTCGCGGGCGGCAGTTTCGGCGGCGGCCTGGATGGCTTCTGGTGTGGGCGCTTGGCCTTTTAATATCGCGGCGGCCTGTCGGGCCACCACCGGTCCATCGCCGACACTAAAAAGTATCACCTTAGCCTGCTCGCATTTTTTCATGTCGTCATCCAGCGTCACCAGAACGGCAACGCCCGCCATGGCGAAATCGTGATGGCGGCGGGTGATTTCTTTAAAAAACCACCCGCTGTGCGGCAACTTGGGCGGCAACTCGATCTCGACCAGCAGTTCACCGACGTCCAGAGCTGTGAAAAACGGCCCCATGAAAAACTCGGTCGCCGACACCCAGCGTTCCTTGCTCTGGCTGCGGAGCCGGAAGCGAGCGCCCAGCGCCACAGTCACTGCCGAAAGTTCGGCCGCTGGGTCCGCGTGGGCCAAGCTACCACCAATCGTGCCCCGGTTGCGGGTCTGACAAAAACCGATACTGGGCATCGCGCCATGGAACAGCGGCGACCGTTCGGCGACGAGATCGTTGTACTCTACCGCGGTCTGGCGTGTCATCGCCCCCATCCGCAGGCCGCCGTTCTCGTTGTTGGGCCGGATGTAGAACAGTTCGCCCACGTTGTTCAGATCGACGAGCACCGCCGGTTGAGACAGCCGAAAATTCATCGTGGGAACCAGGCTTTGCCCACCGGCCAGCGGTTTGGCGTCATAGCCATGCTCGGCCAGGTGGGCCAGGGCCTCTTCGACCGTGGTCGGTGCATAATATTTGAATGGAGCTGGTTTCATGAAATTTACCTCCTCATAAATTGAGCTTTTGATCCCGCGCGACGCGCTCGACAAAGGTTACAAAAGTCGTAGGCGAACGACGGATCAACCACTCCAAAACACGCGGGTTGCCACAGAACCCGTATTGCTCATAGTAGTGGAACATCTTGAGCAGCGTCCCGACCTGGTGATCGCCCAGGCCCGTAGTGCGCGCTTGCTGCTCCCACGCATCCAGCGGCACGACCTCGGCGCGGACCGGATGCCCCAACTGCTGGCTCAGCACCTCGGCGACCTTGGTCTGGGTCATCGCCCCCTCACCGACCAGTTCGTACGTGGCTCCTACGTGCCCCGGTTCAGTGAGGACGATGGTGGCAGCTTGTGCCACATCCTCCAGGTCGACCATACTCAACTGGGTCTCGATCGCATAAGGCACAGGGTAGACACCGTGTTCCAAAATTCGCTCCCAATAGGCCAACACGTTCTGCATGTACGCCGTAGGTTGTAGAATTGTATAGCGTAATCCAGATTCGAACAAATGCGCCTCGACGCGCATTTTCTCCCAGTGGTGCGGCATGGCCTCGACCTGGGGGTGGAGCACCGAATGGTAACAAAAGTGCTCAACCTTGGCAGAGCGGGCAGCGGCGATAGCGACCTGCCCAATGGCCACTTCATCGGGGCTGACGTTGGGACAGATGTGGTAGACTGCCCGAACGCCCCGAGTGACCCGATCCATCGTTGCTTGAATGCGCATATCGCCAACGACGACTTCCCGCACCCCCTCTTTTTCCAGCAACCGGACCTGTTCGGGACGGCGTACCAGCGCTCGAACGCTTTTTCCTTTCGCAACCAACGCCCTAATGACCGCCTGCCCGGTCTTGCCAGCCGCACCACTGATGAGAATCATCTTCCCGCTCCTGAACCGAACGTAGCCGCGGATTCCATTCCGCGTATTGATGGCGCGCTATAGAAAGCGCGGCTACAATCAATTATTACCCTTCCTTGAACGCAACAAAACGCCCCCACATCGAGGCGATCTCCATACCTTTTTGCAAATAGCACCCGATATAGTACCGTCCGCTCTCGGCAGTAGCAATGTCCTTTCCCAAGTTCTCGGCGTGGACGATCTTTTTCGGGAAAAGGTTTAGGTGCGTGTCCTGGTAATACTTGTCCAGCGGGAACATTTCATCCCAATCCTTGCCAAAGTCCTCGACCAGCTTGCGGTCGGCCTCTTCAAAGGTCTTGGGATGCCACAGCCTCTGGATGGTGTTCATCGGATGATCCTGGCTCACGGCATCAACACCCAGCCATTTGATCTTTTTGTCCACGCACCACTGCGAAAAGTCGGGCGAGGGGCCGGGGTGCTTGATCATGTAACGGAACTCGTCCGAATCCGGGCTGACCCAGCCATACTTGTACCAACCAGTTTTGATGATGAGGATGTCGCCCTCCTGGATATCGACCACGCTTTCGATCATCTCTGGCGTATAGACGCTGGAATTGCTGACCAGTTGAGAAATGTCGGCAATCGCGCCGGGGCCGACCCATTCATCAAGCGGCACCTGGCCAATCGTCCGGCCCGCAGGCCAAAAGTGAACCTCGCCGTCCATATGGGTCCCCAGGTGAATGCTGGCGTTGCAGATAGAGCCATTCCGCCCCATGCCAAAGTGCTGCCCGCCGACCCGCTTGGTATACGTCACGCTCAGCGGCACATAGTTGGCCCACTGAGGGGTCTGCACGCTGAGGGGAATCGTAAGGTCGAGCATCTCAGACGAACCCATGATCGCAAAGAACTCGTCCTCGTTCATGCCGTCGGGGGACTGGTGAGCGACCACGCGCGCCCACGCCGTCTCGACCTCCATGAACGGTATGGGCTGGATCATGATCCAGGCTCGCTGGTTGTTCAGCTTGTCGATGTCGCCCACGATGGACTCGGCCAGGAGCAGATGCGCCTTGGGCATGGTGATGTGCGTCATCTCGTAATATTCTTCTTGAGGGAACATCTCGTCCCACGTCTTGCCGTACTCGGCCACCAACTTTGCATCGGCCTTTTTAAAGTCGTGCTCGTGCATGCGGCGGATGGGGGTGTTCATCGGGTGCTCGGCGCATCCGCAGTCGACGCCGACGACCTTGAGTTTCATGTCCACAGCCCACTGGAAGAACTCGGGAGACGGCCCCGGGTGCCGGACGAGGAAACCGAATTCCTTCGACTCGACGCCGCCCTGGGCATCCTCGCTGTAGACGTCAGGCCGATCCCACGAGTACTTGTGATAGCCGGTGTTTATGATCAGGATGTCGCCCTCGCGGACGTCGGCCCGCTCCGTAATCATCTCTGGCGTGTACAGGCTATAGTCAGACACCGCGTCCGAAATATCCACCACGACGCCCGGCCCGCACAGGTCAGTCAGAGGGATGTCGCAGATAGCGCGTCCGCCCGAATGGAAAGCTGTCTCGCCCACTAGGTGCGTGCCCACCGTGTTGCTCCAGTTCAACAACTGGCCGTTGGCCCCCTGCCCGCCGCCATACGCCCCGGTGACGCGCTTGAAAAAGTGAACCTCCAGCGCCTTTTCCCCAGGCCATGGAGGCGTGAAAATACTGCACCCCTGAGTCAAATCGTAGAGCTTGGACTCGGCCATAACGCGGATAAACTCCATCCGTTTGGTAAATTGTTCGCGATCCATAATATATCCCTCCCTATATTCCATACTTTTCCGCAAAAGCGATCAACGCTTCCTCAAACATCGCCATCGGCGGGCGTACCAGCCCGGCACCGACCTGTCCCACGCCAGCATCCTTGTGGGCGATGCCCGTGTTGACGCGCGGCGTGATGCCCTTTTCCACTACCTTGCGAATGTCGATACCTACCGGCGTGCCCCGAAAGTCGAGGGGCGGCATGTTAAAATACTTGTGCTCGGCGTGGCAGATCTCGTACATTTCCATCGTGGCGTTGATCGCGTCCCTGGGCGTGCCACTGACGAACGTAACGATAGCGGGCGCGCTGGCCATCGCAAAGCCGCCGATGCCGGCCGTCTCGGTGATGGTGCTGTCGCCAATGTCACCGCTAGAATCCTCGGCGGTGAAACCGGGAAAGTAGAGGCCCTTGGGCACCGCGACCGGGGCCGTGAACCAACGGTCGCCCAGCCCGCTGACGCGGATGCCAAAATCGGTGCCGTTGCGGGCCATCACGGTGACGATGGTGCTCCCCTCAATACCGTGGGCGGCGTCCACCATCGCCTTGCAGGCGGCCATCACCGGGTTGAGCACGCTCAAAGCATTGTCGCCGATAAACTGAAGCACTTGAGCCAATTCATCACCCAGCGTATTCAGCACACGAGCAAAGCCAACAGGCATATCACCCGCCGTGGGGACAGAAGCTACCAGGTCATCGCGCTTTGCCGTTACTCTGGCGAGATGCGGTGCCAGTGCTTTTAGGAAAAGAATCGACCCGGCCTTGTTCCGATTATGCCCCTCGTCGCCCATGTGCAGCGCCTCGGCCAGCAGTGCGCGGATATCGATCCCCTCGCTGGCCTCAATGGCGTCGGCCAGGACGGGGGCCATCACATCCTCCATCCAACGCAGTTTCGCCAGCACCTCCTCGCTGTAGGCACCATAGCGCAGCACCTTGCCATAGCCCTCGTTCAGGTTGGAATAAGACTTGTTGCCGTGGGTCTTGTTCTCCAGGATATAGACCGACATCGAGGGGCAGATGACGCCCGCCATCGGCCCGACAGTCTGGTGGTGATGGCAGGGGTCCAGCTCGATCTCGCCCGATTCGACCAGCGCTTGAGCCTCGGCCTCGTTCTTGGCCTTGCCCTCGAAAATCAAGGCTCCCGTGATCGCCCCCCGCATCGGCCCGGAAGCCCGCTCCCACGTGATAGGCGGGCCAGCGTGCAACAGCAGGTTCTCGCGCATACCGGGGATCACGTCCAGGGCTTTGCCCAACCCGACCAGCACCGGGCGGGCTTCCATCATTTGTTCTGTCGCTTGAGCATTTGCTTTTTCAATGTCCATAACTAGACTCCTTTCAATCTAAAATTGGATGTAGTAATTTGTGGAATCAGGTACATAACCCATCCCGTTGAAACAAAGCTTGTCGATAAAAGAGTTGATCGAGGAAGACGTGGCGAGCGCAATGTCGCCATTTTTTGTTGAGGCTCGAGTGTCCCGCACGTTCCAATCTACGACACACTTGGCCCGCGTCGGATCGCGGGCCAAAGGAATGGAGGAAGCGATTGGTCCCTGATCGGCACCAATATGTATGCTCATCTGACACCTCCAGAAAGACAGCCCAACGGCTAGATTGTGCCAATTCGCAAAATATTGAGGGAATTCCAGAGAAATAAATCTCTCAAACAGGTTTTGTGATACAGTCAACGACATCTTGAAAGGCAAATTATGACGGAATTCCTCAAGCTTTTCCGATTTTTGTAACTCGCGTGCTATTCATGATCTTTTCCACTGTAAATTTTGGGAAGAGTTAAAAACTGGAAAAGCCCAACTCGCCTACCAGTTATACTATACAAAGAAAAACTTGACAAATGCAACAGGGGATGAAATGCTAGGGCTGTTCAATTCTTACACAGAACGCTCAAGCTCCAGTTCCGGGGGCATCCCATGCAACAAAATTAGCCCCTTGTGCCCGCTAGGAACGCCCACAAGGGGTTTGCTACCGGACACTTTTTTCTTTAGCCACGAATTACCACGAATATAAATCAAAAATTAGTGTAAATTCGTGAAATTCGTGGCTAAAAATTCAGTATCTGTTGTCCACTTGTCAAAAGTGTCCGGTAGTGAAACAAGGGGCTAAACTATGTTAACTGAACAGCCCAGGGTATCTATCTATGAACAAGGTCCACTCTAAAGAATGAAAATATAGGGCAGATTTGCTAACCGCCTGATTGCGAGTTGGCAAATCTGCCCTGCAGGGTCTTGAATGCGATCTGCGAAAATTGGCGTTGATCTACATCCTATTGTTGGTTCCAAAGGCAAGTTGTTCGAGTTTTGCCGGTCAACCGGCGTTACAAACTCTATTCCAGGACGACGCGTACGTCCACCGCCCAAGCCCCCTCATCCTCCTGACCAACGATCAAGGGATTCAGGTCTACCTCGGCCACCTGGGGCAAGTCGACCATTAATTGAGACACCCGAATCAACGCCTGGACCACAGCGTCTATGTCGCTGGGTGGTTGACCGCGCACGCCTGCCAGTAATTTTCCGGCGGCCGTCTCCATCACCATCTCTCGCGCTTCAGCCGCGCTCAACGGAGCTAGCCGGAAGGCTACGTCGCGCAGCACCTCCACGTAGGTCCCGCCCAAGCCGAACATCAACAGCGGGCCGAATTGAGCATCCCGCTGCGCGCCCACGATGACTTCCATTCCTTTCGGGGCCATTCGTTGGACAAAGCCCTGCTCGCCCGCGCCCACCATATCGGTGAATGCCGCTCTCACGGCGTCGGCATCCGCCAGGCCCAGGACCACGCCGCCTACGTCCGCTTTGTGGACCACGCCCGGCGCGACCCGTTTGAGAGCCACCGGGTAGCCGGATTGTTCTGCCAGTGATGCCGCTTCCTCGGCGGTCGACGCCAGGCCCGAAGGCGGCACTTGCAAGCCGTATGCGACGGCTACGTCCGTCCCGACTTGTGAGTCCAGGACGTGCTGCCCGGCAGATTGTGCCGCCTCTAGTGACGCAACCACCTGCTCCTGGTTCTCGACTGCTACCTGCTCTGGCTCGTACAACGGGCGTGACTTGATGTGTTTGTACTTCCACAACACCCCCAGGCCTAGAGCAGCGCGGGCGGGAGTCAGATAATGGGGGATCGAGTGGGCGTGCAGCGCGCGGGCGGCGGCGCGGATGCCGCCACCACCGGCAATGTGACAGACCACGGGCTTGTCATACTCCTCGCCTATGCGGCCCACTGCCACAGCGATGTCGTGGGGAGGGGTGATCGCTTGGGGCACATAGGCCACCATCACGCCGTCCACCTCGGGGGCCTCCAACAGGACCTTTGTCGCCGCCGTGTATTGCTCCGGTCGCGGGCCGCCCAACATGTCCACCGGGTTGCCCGTCATCGTACCGGGCGGGCAGACCTCTTTCAGCCGCGCCTGAGTTTCTTCGGAAAGATCACACAGGTGCAGCCCCAGTCGGTCCATCGCGTCCGCGCCCACCGCTACCGGTCCTCCGGCGTTGGTCACAATCGCCATAGCTGGCCCCGCCGGAGGCTTTCGATAAGACAACGCGATGGTCGCGTCTACCAGTTCCTCCAGGTTGTCCACCGGGATGGCCCCAGCCTGGTGGCAGGCCGCCAGAAATGCCTGGTCGGCCCCGGCCAACGCGCCCGTGTGAGATGCGACGGCCCGCGTCCCGCTGGGGGTGCGCCCGGCCTTGAGTATCACCAAAGGCTTTTTCTGGGTCAGCCGACGAGCGGCTTCGACAAAGCGCTGCCCGCCGGGTATGCCCTCGACGTAAGCAGCCACGACCCGCGTGTTCGGATCGGCAGCCAGCGAATCTAGAGCGTCCGCCACGTCTACGTCCACCTGGTTACCCAAGCTGAGAATGCGGGAGAAACCAACGCCGACCGTGCTGGCCCAGTCCATCGTGCCGCCGCAGACCGCGCCCGAGTGGGAGACAAAGCCAATCCCGCCCTGACCCGGCATCGTGCGGATAAAGGTGGTGTCGACGGGTGCGTAGGTGTCGACCACGCCGACGCAGTTGGGGCCGATAAAGCGCATATCGTGGCGCTGGGCGATCTCGATCAGTTGCGCCTCGCGCTCTTGCCCCCCGGCCCCCAATTCGCCAAAGCCCGAAGCGATGAGGACGACGGCCTTGATGCCGCGCTGCCCGCACGCTTCCAACGACTTTATCGTCTGGTCTGCAGAAAGAATGATGACGGCCAAATCGACCGGATCGGGCACCTCTGTGATCGAAGTGTAGACCTGCAACCCCAACATCGTGCCGCCCTTGGGATTGACCGGGTAGATCGAGCCCTTGTAACCGTGCGTGACCAGGTTGCGCAACACACCGTGGCTCAGCTTGACAGGGTTACTGCTCGCGCCGAGAACGGCAACGCCGCGCGGATGAAAAAACGTGTATAGTGGATCCATTCGTACCTCTCTTTGTAATTTATGGTATACTGTACAGAACGTAAAACGTGACTCGTGTTACGTATGCACGCGGGGCACATGATACCGCAACAATACTATTTGTCCAATCGAGGAACACGACCTTGCAAAGGTTGCTTGAAACCTTCGCAAGGTTCTCAATAGGTGAGAAACTTGCAATCACAACCATTTATCCGACTAGAAAATCTCTCCAAGAGCTATCAAGAAGGCACACACGTTCGCGTCGTCCTGCGCGACGCCAACGCGACGTTCGCCAAGGGCGAGTTTGTCGCCATCCTGGGACGGAGCGGCACCGGCAAGAGCACGCTGTTGAACCTCATCAGCGGCATAGACCTGGCCGACAGTGGCGCTATCTGGCTGGACGGTCAGGATCTAGTAACCCTCGACGAGCGGGCGCGTACATTGTTTCGCCGCCGGAACGTCGGGTTCGTGTTCCAGTTCTTTAACCTGATCCCGACGCTGACGGTGCAAGAGAACGTCGTGCTGCCCCTCGAACTCAAGGGGGCGGCGGCCAAGGATGCCCGACTGCGAACCGAATCGGTGCTGGACGCGGTGGGCCTGCTCGACCGCCGCAGCACCTTTCCCGACCGCCTCTCTGGCGGCGAGCAGCAGCGCATCGCCATCGCCCGCGCGCTGGTCCACGACCCGCTGCTGGTCCTGGCCGACGAGCCGACGGGCAACCTGGACCGGGAGACTGGTCGGCAGGTGATGGCGCTCTTGGACCAACTCACCCGCCAGGCAGGCAAAAACCTGATCCTGGTCACGCACAGCACCGAGGCCGCCACCCACGCGGATCGGGTGTTGCACCTGCGTGATGGGAAGCTAGAGGCGTGAGGCGTGACGACATCCTTGGTTGCAGGTAGGAGATAAAAGAGTATGCAAAATAAACGGTCGAAACTATTCAAGACCGGAATCATCACACTCATCATACTCGTAGGTCTTGCCATTCTCTACGCCATTCTCTACGTCGGGTACTGCACAGGCGAGTTGGGACAGCATAACCGCTTGCTCCGTTACGTCTTCCGCTGCTCCTGCCCCCGATCTTGGGAGAATATTCGGGTTCAAAAGCTGTACTCTGAACGTGCCGAGATCATGTTCTCCGCCTGTGATGCAGTTGGCCCTGTTCCATCGCCGAGTGGTCAAAAGATCGCCGTGATTAATTACAAGGCTCCGGCTCAATCCTACATCTGGTTCCTAAAGACGGACGAGAGGATTCCGTTTTCCTGGCTTGATGTCGACTTGGACTGGCTTGCTGATGATTTGTTGTTCGTCCGCACGTGCTGTGACATGAATGTGGTGGAGCTTGGTACAGGGGCGGAATATCCAATACCCGTGAGAACCGATGTCCGCCTGGCCAGTGGAGAAATTGCCTCAGATGTTCTCTCAGCTCTGCGGGAAGCTGGGTACGTCATATTTACTCCGAAAATGGTCGTCGCGATCTCACCGGATGCCCTTGCTTCACCTGAACACAGCTTTATTATTCCGTACGATGAATTCGCTTTTATTCTCGACCCTTCCGACAGTTATTTCGGGAATTATGAGCGAATAAGACAGTTCCTACAGGACCAAAACATTGATTACCTTGATTACACTGATAAGAGAGGAACCGATGTCCTGTCAATAAACTCGTCCCAAAAATATAGAGGAGTAGAACGAGAGAGCCCGTTGTTCGCCGATCTCGTTTCACCGGATGGGCGTTTCTTCTACAGGGACTCTTTTTATGATCGTTCCGAGAGTGGGATATACCTGGTTGAAACGGGTGAAAAGATCGTGGATAGTGTCTTCAACACGCAACCCATCGATTGGGTTTATGACGGTGTAATTGTCCGTCGTGTGGGTTTCGATTGGGTGATCGCTATTTCTGATTGGGCCCCTATTCGCCAATTCGGAATACCTGAACCATGGTACAAGCTGCGGGTGCCCGCCGAGTACAATGTGTTTGATATAGACCCTGATTGAATGTGAACAACTCTTTCTCTCGCTCCCTGATAAATGTCGGTTTGCGCACGCTGCTGCGACGGCCGTGGCAGACGGTGCTGATGGTGCTCGGCATCACGCTGGGCGTCGCCGTCGTCGTCGCCGTCGACCTGGCCAACGCCAGCGCCAGCCGCGCCTTTGACCTCAGCGCCGAGGCCGTCACCGGGCGGGCGACCCACGAGATCGTGTCCGGGCCGGATGGGCTGGATGAGGCTGTTTACGTCCAACTGCGCCGCCAGGGCGTACTGCGCGCGACTGCCCCCATCGTCACGGATTACGTCTCGTCGTCCCAGTTGGGGGACCGTCCGTTCCAGCTCCTGGGCGTGGACCCTTTCGCCGAGCCGCCCTTTCGCGACCATCTGTGGCGGCCGGGGGACGGGCGGGTCGCCGGGCTGACCGACTTTTTCACCGAGCCGGGCGCTCTGCTGCTGCCCGCCCACGTGGCCAACAGCTACAGCCTCGCTCGCGGCGACCACATCACGCTGGACGTGATCGGGGTTGAGCGGAACGCATTCGTCGCCGGGGTGCTCCAGCCAGCGCCCGAAGACGGCCTCAGCCAGCGAGCCCTCGACGGTATCCTCCTGGCCGACATTGCCACGGCCCAGGAATTATTGAACCGCGTTGGCAAGCTGGACCGTGTAGACTTGATCCTGTCGGAAGATGAACAAGCCGTTGAGCGCATCCGAGCCTTGCTGCCGTCTGGCGTCCGCGTGCAAGCGGTCGAGGCCCGCACCGGCGCCGTCGAGCAGATGACGGCCGCTTTCCGCACAAACCTGATGGCCCTCAGCCTGCTGGCGCTGTTCGTCGGCCTGTTCCTGATCTATAACACGATGACCTTTTCCGTGGTGCAGCGCCGCCCGCTCTTTGGCACGCTGCGCTGCCTGGGCGTCACCCCCGGCGAGATATTCGCGCTGGTAGCCGGTGAGGCGCTGGTCGTCGGCGTGGTCGGCTCGGCGCTGGGGCTTGGCCTGGGCGTCCTGATGGGCAAGAACGCCGTGGGTATGGTCACCCAGACCATCACCGACCTCTACTTTGTGCTCACCGTGCAGGACGTCGGGATTCCGGCGGCGAGCCTGGTCAAGGGGGGGATCACGGGCGTCATCGCTACAGTGGCGGTGGCGAGCTTTCCCGCCTGGGAAGCGGCATCGGTGCCGCCCCGCGCGGCGCTCTCCCGCTCCGGCCTGGAGGTCAAGGCGCGGCGGGCGGTGAGTTGGGCCGCCGTGGGGAGCCTGGTCACGTTCACTGTGGGATTCGGCGTGCTGGCCCTGCCGACCCAGAGCCTCGTCGTCAGTTTTGGCAGCATGTGCGCTGTCGTGGTGGGGGCCGCCCTGCTGACACCCCTGGCGACGAGCCTCTTTATGCGCGCCGCCACGCGCGTGCTGGGCCGCGTCTGGGGCGTGCTGGGGCGGATGGCCCCGCGCGACGTGGTCAACTCCCTCAGCCGCACGTCTATCGCCGTGGCCGCGTTGATGGTGGCCGTGTCCGTCACCATCGGCGTGAGCCTGATGATCGGCAGCTTTCGGCACACCGTGGTCACCTGGTTGGAGCACGCTCTGCAGGGCGATATCTACGTCCAGGCCCCCAGTTTCAAGGCGACGCAGAATGTGAGCCTGCTCGATCCCGCCGTCCCGCAGATTGTCGAGCAAGCGCCCGGCGTGGCCCGCGCCGAGCTGATCCGCGCCGTGTACGTCGACTCTCCCGCTAGGCCGGTCTACGTCGAAGCAGGCACCAGCCGCGACTATGGGAACCAGTTGCTCTACAAGTCGGTGGACGGATCGCCGGAACAAGCCTGGAACGCCGTGCGCAACGGCGCGGTGATCGTGTCAGAGCGCGTTGCCAACCGTCTGGGCCTGCCTCCACACAGCGGCACCATCACCCTCTACACCAACGTTGGCCCGCATTCCTTTGACGTCTCCGGCATCTATTACGATTACGCGTCCAGCGAGGGCGCGGTGATTATGGCGATTGAAGACTATCGCCGCTTGTGGAACGACAACGCAATCACCGCCCTGGCGGTCCATCTGGAGTCGGGCGCCGACGCCAACAGCGTGGCCCGCAATCTGGAGGACGTCCTTGCCCCCGTGCAGGGGGTGCTCGTCCGCCCCAACCAGGTATTGCGCGAGGCGGTGCTGGCGATCTTTGACCGCACCTTTGCCATCACGGGCGCGCTGCAAATGTTGGCCACGGTCGTTGCCTTTATCGGCGTGTTGAGCGCGCTGCTCTCGTTGCAGTTGGACAAGCAGCACCAGTTCGGCATCCTGCGCGCCGTGGGGCTCACCGTGGGCGAGCTGTGGCGCTTGGTGCTGCTCGAAACCGGCCTGATGGGCGCGGTGGCGGGTCTGCTGGCCATGCCCACCGGTTACGCCCTGTCCCTCATCCTGGTCTATATCATCAACCGGCGCTCCTTTGGCTGGACGCTGCAGATGTTGATTGAGCCAGCCCCCTTTGTGCAGGCATTCGGCGTCGCCGTGGTGGCCGCGCTGTTGGCCGGTATCTATCCGGCCTATCGGATGGGCAAAATGATCACGGCAGAGGCGTTGCGATTCGAATAGTAACTTGAGGAAACCAAATGTAAAAGACTAACCGCCGATAAACACAGATGAACGCAGATTTTCGATATTCATCTGCGTCCGCTCCATAGGAGCGCCATCTGCGTCCATCTGCGGTTCTAAAGAGATTTTTCCGTCAATCAATACCAATACTTCGGACACTTTTTCGAGAGCCTAAACCGAAATCTATTCGGAGTTTACTTGGTTTTGTCGAATAAAATCCGACAATTGCCTTAAAAGAGTGGGTAATATTTTTTGCCGGTTCATTCGAAATTTTCCATTAAGGAA
>JAAEPW010000776.1 GCA_024232355.1 Chloroflexota bacterium
CGGCGTCTCGATTTCGCATTGGCCCGGACCGCCTACCTCGTGGTGATGGTACTTGACCGGCACGCCCATCGACTGAAGGTGCAAACACATCTCGGCGCGCAGGTTGTAGAGTGTATCCTTGGGCGGAATGGCGTGGTAGCCACCGTGGAGCGGGATGTAGTGGCCGTGTCCTCCCGCGCCACTGCGCCAGGTCGCTTCAGCCGACTCGACGCTGTAGCCAGAGCGGTTCATCCCATTCTCATAGGTCACGCTGTCAAAGATGTAAAACTCGAACTCTGGCCCCCACTGGCTCCGGTCGGCGACGCCAGTTTCGATCAGGTACTCTTCGGCGCGCAGGGCGACGTTGCGCGGATCGTTGGGGAAAACCGCCTTTGTGTCTGCCTCCAACGTGGCGCATATAAAACTCAGGGTGGGCACGTCCCAGAAAGGATCGACAAAGCCGGTAGAGAGAACCGGCACCAATACCATGTCGCCAGCCTTGACCGATTTCAGGCCCACGGCGGAGCCATCAAAGCCGACACCAGCCTCCATCAGGGCCGAGGTGAGTTGTACCTGGGGAATCGTCAGGTGGTGCCAACGCCCCCACAGGTCGGCGAATTTA
>JAAEPW010000777.1 GCA_024232355.1 Chloroflexota bacterium
CAAGCCCAGTTCAACCAGAAATGAGCCCAATTTACTATTAACTTGACCGTTATGGCCTCCGGTTGCCCGATTTTTTGATCAAAATCAGACCCCGTTTGTTGGTTACGTGCTATCAAAATTTCCTCTCCGACAGCCTGCTAGCTCCTTTAGTGGTTTTATCCTTGATCTGAACTAGAAACAGTATACTCGTAAACCAGTAGTAGCCGCATCGGCCAAAAGTTATATTGAGGATATATTTACAACCCAAAGTTGGCTGACAGGACACGGATCAACACGGATTTCATGGATGAAAACTGATAAAAACCCGTGTGTGGAGCCCGTGTTTGTCCGTGTCCTAATAAATGGGGAAAGGTATGGGGTAAATCACGAGATGACGTTTGATCGAGTCAGTCGGGCAATAACACACCAACGTTCTTGCTTTTGCTACTGCCTGGGTTCGGCTGTTTACGCCGAGTTTGCCCGTAAACTCTTGGATGTTCTTTACAAGAGACCTAGCTTTCGGGCACAGGCCACCGCTTGAGTGCGGCTGTTTACGCCGAGCTTGCCATAGATGTTAGAATTATGCACCTTGACTGTGCCTAGTGATATCGACAGTCTTTGGGCAATTTCGCGGTTTGTAAGCCCTTCGGCCACGAGTTGGAGAACCTCTATTTCACGTTCGCTCAACGGTTCAATGAGGGTTTCCGAGTCGGGGAGGCTAGGGGTTTTTGTCTCATCTTGTGGCTCAAACGCCATCAGCAGGCGACCGGCGTATTCTGGTGCGATTCTCTTTTGGACAGCTTGGTAGAGTAGGCGGGCCATTGGATTGCCTTCGTCAACAAGGAGCCGGGCGTAGCCTTCTGGTTCGGCCAGTGTCAGAGCCTCGGTTAGCGTCGCCAGTGCTCCGACGTTGCCTTGCCTTTGCAGAGCCAGCGCTCGGAGTGCCACCACCTCAATCACTCGCCCTATGCGTCCGTTGACTTGAGCCGCTTTCTGCAATCGCTCCAAGAGTTCGAGTGCCGCGTCTGTATCGTTCTGAGCGATGAGCAGACGAGCCAGCGTCAAATGCTCAACTTCATGGGAAAAACGAACGTCGTCGGCTGCGTCCAGGTTTTGCTCCTGTGCCCATCTAGCAGCAGATTCAATGTCGCCTTGAGTCAGCCAGAGCCGGGCCTGGAAGGTGGTTGCTGATGGCAAGCCCCAGGCCCACGTAACGCCGTGCTTGTGTTCGATTTGGATGGCTTCCCGAATGGCCGCTCGCGCACCGGCCGCATCTCCCTGCGCCTGGAGAACGCGTGCCAGGCCGGTGTGGCACGCGAGCAACAAACGGGGCTCTGCCCATCGTGAGCCGCACCGGATGCCCTGTTGGAATTGATCCTTGGCAGCGTCCAGATCGTTCCACTCGCGGAGCAGGTTTCCCCG
This sequence comes from Chloroflexota bacterium, assembly GCA_024232355.1. The sequence goes on from JAAEPW010000777.1 coordinate 1,402, forward strand.
CCCATAGTTGATCATCCCCGAAATGTAGAGTTGTCTTTCGCCCTGATCGGCGATGAGTTGTTGCATTCGGCGATATGTATCGGCGGCTTGACGCAAGTGGCCGCCCATCACCTGGAGCTCGGCCAGACGCATCAAACCGACCGCGACCATCATGTCTTTTTTGTCTTGGCTGCGCTCGATGGCTTTGACGTATGCCTGGCTGGCAGAAAATACGTTCCCTGCTAAATTGTATGCCTCTGCCAGACCTACTTTGATGTTCCTACGTAACTGTTGTTCAGTTTCTGGCAACAGTGCCAGGGTTTGCTGAAATTGCTCAATGGCTTTGGAGGGGTTGCCTTTCATCAAAGTGACCAGGGCGCGAATGTTCCACGCCTCGCCTAGCAAACGTTGTGCTTTGACTAGTTCGTCTGGGGACATTGTCGATTTTCGATCAATCCCGACGGATGTACTAAATCCCACATCTTGCAGATACAATTCTACGGTTTGCAGATAGGGTTCGATATCATCCAAGCGGCCAAGGGCGTGCAAGGCCCACGCTGCGACTAGGCAGAGTTGAGGACGGCTGCAGAACAGTTGTGGGGGAAGCTTTTCCAACCAACCTAGAACCCCGTGCTGCCATTCCATCTCCTCCGCGTGCTGTTCGATCAAGCGGGCAGCCCACTCGAAATCTTGCGTGGCAAGGCTATGATGGATCGCCTGGTCGATTGTGCCCTGCCGTTCATGCCATTCCCCAGCCCGCCGATGTAGTTCTATAGTGCTGTTTTCCTGCAATTGAGATAGACGGCGGCGCAGCAGATCGGCAAAGAGATGGTGATAACGATACCAGTCTCTGCGATTGTCGAGAGGGATAACAAATAGATTGGCCTGCTCCAGTTCGGCGAGCATATTCTGGCCGTCGTCTCTACTTGTGATAGCGTCACACAGTGGGGCATGCAGCGCGTTCAAGATGGACGTTTGGAGCAAAAAATCCTGAATGTGGGGCGGCTGGCGCTGGAGCACTTCTTCCAGCAGATAGTCGGCGACGTACCGGTCATCCCCGGCAAAGGCGGTCACGAATGTGCGTTTGTCGTCAAGCCCCCGCATTGAGACTGCCGCCATTTGCAGGCCGACGATCCATCCTTCGGTTCGCTGCTCTAGGGTGACAACGTCCTCTATGGTGAGATCCAGGTCCATCACTTGGTTGAGGAACTCGGTCGCCTCTTGAGTAGTAAAGCGCAAACCTGCGGCCCGAATTTCCGTCATTTCCGCACGACCTCGGCGGCGGGACAAGGCAAGCGGTGGGTCAGAGCGGGTGGTCAAGATCAGGTGCAACGCCGATGGCAGGTGATCGAGCCAGAAATTCAAACCCTCGTGAATGGACTCGGTCTCAATGACGTGGTAATCGTCCAAGACCAGAGTGTAGGGCAGGTGCGATTCTTCTGATCGCGCTGGTGCAGCTTGTGAAGCGGCCACGATGCTGTTGGTCAACACAGTCACGATCGATTCAGGGGAAGGAGGCTGCAGAGATTCCAGCACAGCTAGTGCAGATTCGCCAATTGAGGGTTCGAGCGTTCCCAGCGCCGCGACGATGTAGCGCCAAAAGCGGATCGGGTCATTGTCGCCTGCATCCAGCGATAGCCAAGCGACGGGTAGGGGAGGGGTTACCCCGCCCCTACCCGTGATCCATTCACTTAGCAATGTAGTCTTGCCAAAACCCGCCGGGGCAGAGATAAGAGTGAGCTTGCGGTGCAGGCCCGCGTTGAGTTGCTCGACCAGCCGCGGGCGTGAAACCAGCTCAGACCGGGTGGGAGAGATAAATAGTTTGGTGGTCAAAAGTGGTACAGGCATTGCGCCACAATCTTACCACGTTTTTCCTACATGCCCAAGTGAGGGTGTTATGGTGCTTTCCTAATTCCAGTCAAATACCGCTTCGTGGGATGGTTCCCCAAGGTGTGGTGTACATGGAGATATTTGCAGGCTGAACCTTGACAAAAGAGATACTTTTGGTAGAAATTGACGGCAACAACAAATGAACCAAGAAACAGCCCTATGGCAGGCAGAAAACGCGAAATCGATGCTCTTGCGTAGTTGGAACAAGGATCGCCGATGGAAGCATCAGTATCAATTGGAGTAGTGACCCACCTCCCCGCACCCACCACAGCAAACCAAAGCCCCCCAGGGCCCGCATCCCCCACCCCGCATTCCATCGCCCTTGGCCCGAGGTTCATTGCCAAGTCTTTGCACGGAAAAATTGTCATACTTGAGTATTCTTGGTATAATTCTTGCACGAATTCCCAACCTTCACTCCATTTTTATCAAAATTTTGACAGTTGTCAAACAATATCAAAGGAGTTAAACTATGACTGATTTGAAAGAAACGCATGAAAATGAAACAGAATCAGTAGATGGCGACGAAAAGGTCGTGGAAATAACAACGCCTATTGTGGTCAACCTCGGCAAACAACGTCCCAAAAGAATAAAGGCCCTCAAACGTGGCCGAGGTAAATTGATGGATCAAGTTGGTGATGTGCTGGACCAAGTGCAAATGAGCCTGGGCGATGAGGCGGAAGGCAAAACACTCGTACCCGTCATTTTGCTATACGAGAGGAAAAAGAAACGCAAACAAAGGTTCAGGATGTTTCGTTTTTAATGGCTTTGGCCAGGTATGACAACAGACACCGAAAATCGACACCTTTTTAACGCTTGACACAGGAGGTCAAAATATGAACGCCTCGAACAACAAACTAAAAGTGGATATCCCAATTGTCATAGAGCGGAAAAAGAAAAAGCGAAAGAAAAAATACTCGCAAGGATTTGAAGACATTCAAATTATGGAACGTAACCTGACCAGGGCTTCGCACCGAACGGTCCAGGCGATAGACAAAGGTATGGACACCTATCGAAAAGCGCGCAACAAATCTGCCCGGAAGAAGCGTGATGGTGCTATTGTGGATTTGGCACCCAATATAGCCAAAAGTGCTGGCAAGACACTCCGCACAGCGAGTGTGCTTCCCTACGATCTGATCAGAGCATCCTACCCAAAAACCGCCCGGCGTTTAGTCCGAGGTCAAATACGCTTTGTGTCTCGTTTGCTAAGAGATATCTAGCGAATGCGGGCGGGAAAAACAAACAAACGTACCAAGCGAATTCAACGCGCTGTAAAAGCCAGCGTGCAACGTTGGCATAAAACGCGTCAAACATCCGCTAGAGTTGTAACGAGTCCTGCCTCGTCACATCCCGGCTCTAACGGGAAAATTGACGTGCCGGAATTGAGTCACATTGCCTGCTCCGATGACCAAATACGGTTAGATTCTCCCACAGTTCCCCATAAAGATGAACACGACAACCCCTCTGCATCTGGGGTGTTGGCTTCAATGCCGCGCCGCCAGCAAATTACTGTCGATGCGGGGCGGAACAAATACGAGGGCCTGCCCCGGATGCACTATATCCGAGGGGTCAAAGTAAACATTATTCAGGTTCTCAGCCGGCTCAGACTCTGGTTATACGCGCTGGCTTTCTTCTCAGGCGGCACTTTGTTGGATTGGGTGCTCAACCGCAACACGATAGAGCGCCGGGCGGTGCGTTTACGTCGAGCTTTTGAAAAGGTAGGGGGCACTTTTATAAAGCTCGGCCAGCAGTTGTCTATCCGCGTCGATATCCTGCCCTATGCCTACTGTGTCGAACTATCTAAATTGCTCGATGAGATAGAGCCATTCCCCACAGAGGAGGCTGTCCGGGCAGTCGAGCGTGTAACCGGAAAGCCTCTGTCCGAGACCTTTGAACTGTTCGACCCGGAACCCATCGGCTCTGCCTCGATCGCCTGCGTCTACCAGGCCATTCTCAAAAACGGTGACAAGGTAGCGGTCAAAGTCCGCCGGCCCAATATCAGGGAAGAATTTGCAGCCGACCTCAAAGCGCTTGATTGGGTGCTGGAAGCGGCGGAATTTCTTGCCATCATTCGCCCCGGTTTTACGCACAATCCCCGCCAAGAGTTGCATGACACGTTGATGGAAGAACTGGATTTTTACAAAGAGGCCCGTTACCAGTCACTCTTTCGGCAGAGTGCCAAAAAAGCAAGACGCCGTTATTTCAGCGCCCCCGGGCTCTATTTTGACCTTTCGGGCGAAGATGTTATCGTGCAGGAGTTTGTTTCTGGGTTCTGGCTCTCGGAGCTTTTGGTGGCGATCGAGTGCAATGACCAAAAAGCGTTGGCCACATTCCGCCAGCGCAATATCGACCCCAAGATTGTGGCCAGGCGGTTACTGTGGATAAGTTATTGGGGTTTGTGGGAGAATCTATTTTTTCATGCCGATCCACATCCGGCCAATGTTCTTGTTCAACCAGACAACAAGATCGTTTTTGTCGACTTTGGCTCTGGTGGATCGTTCAGCCGGTCGCGGCGGTTGGCCTTGCACGCCATTAATGACCTCGAGAGCAAAGATGATATTGAAGGCGCGGCGCGAGTCTCGCTGACCTTTATGGAGCCGCTGCCTCCTATTGATGTGGATATGGTCTTGAAAGAAATTGAAGCCGAGTACCTGCACACGCTCTCTGGAATGAGAACCAAGGAATCCCAATGGTGGGAAAAGACCAGCGCCCAGTTATGGCTCGGTTTCTTTAGGGTATCCAATAAACATCAAATTCCCTTGAGCATTGGTACCGTGCGCATGATTCGGGCTACATTGCTTTACGACACGCTGGCCCTGCGTCTCGACCACTCGATAGATTTGCGCCAAGTGTACGCTAAATATCGAAAGGGCGTGGGCAAAGTGGCTCGCAAGCGCACGCACAAAAAAATAGAGCGGCTTTTATCAAGAGGGTTCGACGAGATGGATTACCTGAGGCTGGAGGAAGTCATTGATTTGGGCAGTCGCACCTTGTACCGGTCCCAACGCCTGCTCGATTCCCATCCTTTCAACTCTGTGGCCATGTTGAGCAAATCCATTGTTGTCTTGTTTGAAACTGCCAGGTTTGCCATTTCCAGTCTTATCACTATTGCCCTAACCGCTACTCTTCTCGCCGGATTTCAACGGCTCATATACGGCTCGAAAGTCAACCTGCGGCAGACCATAATTGGCGTTGTTTCGCATGGGGGCTTTCAGGCATTTATTCTGATTCTGATTCTGATCGATGTTCGCCGAGTTTATCTCCGTTTAAAGGACAAGGAGTAAAAGCGTGAAGCACTTGAACCGCAAGCTCGGAAATATGGAACATGCCTTGACCTCAATGGGTCAATTTGCTCCATTGACTGTGGTTTTGGTTTTACGTCTGGGTAATGGCCCTTCACCGCAGGCATTGCGGCAGGCCCTAAGTATCTTGCAACGTTGCCAGCCACTGCTACAAACGCATCTTGTCAAACGGAACGGCCAATACTACTTTCACAAAGTCGAAAACGCCCCTCCCATCCCCTTGCAAGTCACCCGGAGGCAGAGCGACGACCAGTGGCGAGATTTAGCTGAGAATGAACTCAATACAAGCATCGATACTGAAACCACTCCTCTGGCCCGATGTATCTACATCCATACCGAGAGACACAACGACCGCAGTGAGATTGTCTTTAGCTGTCATCACACAATTATTGATGGCGTTTCCGGGATGGTGTTTTTTCAAAAGTTGTTATTGCTCTGCGCAGCCATTGACGCCGGTGAAAAAGTCAATGACTATCCACCGTTATCCCCTTTGCCGTCAATGGAAGATTTGTACCCACCTGCATTCAAAGGCGTGGGGCGTGTATGGCGAACCACATCTTTTATATTGCGCCAGGTGGGAGAAGAAATTCGTTATCGGCGGGGATTGGGGAACAGGCAACAATTGCATGTTGACACGCCTGCCCGCTGCAAAATTCTAACCACGCAGCTTTCCAAGCAAGCTACGACCGCCCTGGTCAAACGCACCCGACAAAAACGTATCCCCTTGAACAGCGCGTTAAACGCGGCGATACTGCTGGCTGTGAACAAGCACATCTACGCGGGTCAAAACATCCCTATGCGCGGCTTGATGTTTGCTAATTTACGCCCCTACTTGAAACCACCCTTGTCGGGCGAGAACCTGGGGGGGTATCTTTCCATGCTGCAATATTCCGTCCAGATGAGCGCCGAGAGAGATTATTGGGATCTAGCTCTTGAACTTGGCAACAAGATCCACCGTTCGACAAAGAACGGCGACAAATTTATTGCGGCACTGATGAGCAAGTATCTGATTCAACTTGTGAGCAGGCTCAAGTCTATGCGGATGGGTATGACGGCACTCAGTTACGTTGGAGCTGTCAACCTGGAACGATCTTGTGGCCCAACGCAGGTATTGGGATTGCATGGATTCATTTCAAACAATGTTCATAGTCCCGAGTATGTCGGTTTTGCCAAAATCCTCTTTGGCGAATTGAGTTGTGATTTTCAATACCTTGACTCGGACATGGACGATGCCACTGCACAGGTGATAGCCAGTGAGGTTCGTGAGATTCTCGAGATGGCCGGTCGTTAATTCATCAAAATGGAAGAGGCTATGAAACCAACAATCGACGAGATAAAAACCCTGGTCAGACTACAACTTGGCCTGAAAAAAGTCCGCGCCGAACATTATATTGTGGAAGAGTTAGGAGCAGAGTCGATAGACATGGTCAACATTATCGCCACAGCCGAAGAAAAATACCAGATTTTCATTGCCGAAGAGGAACTGATCAACATTCGCACGGTGTCCGATCTGTATAATTTGGTCAAAAGCAGGAAAAGCTCCACATGTCGATCTCAAACGTCAGAACCCTAATCGAAATGCTCGAACTCCGGGCCGATGAAACGCCGGATACCACAGCGTTTACGTTTATCGACCAACCCTGTCCTTACAGCGAGCTGTGGCAGCGGCTCAACCAATTTGGGGCCTATCTGCAAGCGTTAGGGACAAAACCCGGCGACCGGGTAGTCCTGACCCTTCCCAACAGCGCCGAGTTCTTTTTTGCCTTTTACGGCGTCCAGCGCGTTGGAGCCATTGCCGTGCCCATTTTTCCCGGTTTTGGTCAGGACCACATTCTGTCGATTATGAGACTGTGCGGGGCCAATACAATTGTCATACCCTCCTCTACGCCGGAAAAGCGGTTGGCGAAATTCATGGCACAGGCGGCCCACCATGACATCTCGGTGATAACTGTTTCGGAAAGCGCCCTCTACCCCTCCGAGGCCAAATTTCCCCAAATTAGTCCGGACGACGTGGCTTTTATTCAGTACACTTCTGGCAGTACCAGCGACCCAAAAGGCGTACAACTTGCTCACGACAACTTGCTCAAAAACGTCCAGCAGATGATTGCGGGCATGCAAATCACAAAGGACGAAATCTTTGTTAGTTGGCTGCCGATTTACCACGATATGGGCCTGATCCTGAAAACGATGGTTCCATTTTACCTGGCCGCACAAACCATCCTCTTGCCAACCAGCTTGAAAAACGTGTCTGTGTGGCTGGAAACCATTCAACGCCACAAAGCTACCTTTACCGCCGCGCCGGACTTTGCCTATCGGCTCTGTCTGCGTCACATAAAAAACCCGGCGGATTATGACCTGTCCACATTGCGGGTGGCCCTGAATGCGGCTGAACCTGTGCGTCACAAAACCATCCTCGATTTTGAAAAAGCATTCGGTCTAAAGAATGTGATGGTGGCCGGTTACGGCCTGGCCGAGGCCACTGTCGGCGTGAGCATGTGGCCCCCACAGACCGAGGTCAAGGTTGACGAGCACGGGTACGTGTCCATTGGCCCCCCTTTTCCTGAGATTGAGATCAAGATTATCCAAGATGGGCAAGCCGTTGGCCCTGGCCAAGTGGGCGAGATAGCCATCAAAAGCCCTGCCAACAGCCGGGGGTACTTGAGAAATCCTAAAGCAACTCGCCGCCTTTTCTGGCAGGCCGGCTACATTCTGAGCGGTGATTTGGGTTATCTGGATGAAGCGGGCCATCTATTCATTGTCAGTCGCAAAAAGAATACCATCATTCAAGCCGGGCGCACCATTTATCCCCAGGAAATTGAACAAATTGTCGACACGTTGCCCGCAGTACGTTACTCTACGGCAGTAGGGATTGATAAAGGCCGTATCGAGGGCGAGCAAGCTTATGTGTTTGCCGAAATTCGAAACGATGCGCCCTCGTCGGAAAGTGCGTTACAGGATATGGTAGTGGAGATTGTCGACAACATCCACAGCAATTTGGGTTTCCGGCCCGGCCGCGTTTATCTGGTCAACCCCAAAACCATTCCCCTGACCTATAACGGCAAATTTCAACATGCCCATTTGAAAGAGATGTATCTCGATGGTACGTTATTCAAAGAAGACAAGATCATGTACCCGGATTATTGAGGTAATATATCTATGGGACGTATGTTAAAATCGATACTCGGCTTTTCACCAACAAGAGTAAATTCACTTTACAAGGGCAAAGGCAAAGCAACGCAGATACTGCAGCAAATTGGACAAGCCTACTTGCAAGGCTGCAACATGGCTTTGGAAAACAGTAGTCCCGAATCGCTGGGCCGCAGGCTCAACGCTATCGAGCCTGAATACCGCGGATTTGCTGCCGAAGGCGTCGGAACGGGGTTGACTTTGTTAGACTACTTTACTCCGTGGAACAGAAGCCGGTTGCAAGCTTTTTTGAACGGTCCCGGAGCGATTCACATTTATATGCTGCATGTTGGGGCCGGCTGGGTATTTGCTCGGCTGCGTCGCTTTAGTCGGTGGCCTTTTACCCAACTGGATCCTTTTATGCGCTGGTTTATATTGGATGGCTATGGTTGTCACGATGGATTTTTCTATTGGCAACATTACACTCAAAAACAAGCGTTGCCCAAAGGGTTTTCCGGCTACGAATACCGGGCCTTTGATCAGGGATTTGGCCGAAGTATCTGGTTTATGGCAGAGACCGACGTCGCCCAAATTGCTGCGACTATTGCCCTGTTTCCCCCAACACGGCAATCTGATCTATGGAGTGGTGTTGGAACAGCTTGCTCTTTTGCCGGTGGCGTAGACCGGGCAACCATAGATACTTTACGCTCTGTAGCAAGGCCTCATCAAATTTATCTGGCCTTGGGCGCAACCTATGGTGCCAGAGTTCGGCAATTAGCCAATATTTGGGCTCCACACACTGAACTTGCTTGCCAGATTTTGTGCAGCATGTCCGCCGAGGATGCGGCTAATGTCAGCCACGCTGCTATGAAAGATCTTCCTCCAGATGGTCAAGAACCAGCTTTTGAAATCTGGCGCCGGCGAATTCAAGCCCACTTTGCAGATATGTGACAGTTGATACAGCCACTCGATAAACAGGCAGGGTTATGATGAGAAATTGGTTTAGACCAAACACCCAAAAAAAAATCCAGGCTTCTACCAGCCACCATCAGGGCAAACACCTGATTGAACTAGAAGACGTGGTAAAAGTGTACGAAACACCGGCCGGCCCTTTTACCGCACTCAAAGGGATTGACCTTCAAGTAGATGCAGGCGAGTTTGTGGCCGTCATCGGCAAATCGGGCAGCGGCAAATCGACCTTGATCAACACGATCACCGGCATTGACCGGCCTACCCTGGGTAAAGTGTTGGTCGGCGGTGTGCCCATCCACACCCTAAACGAAGATGAAATAGCGATCTGGCGAGGCCGCAATTTAGGCGTTATCTTTCAATTCTTTCAGCTTTTACCCACCTTGACCCTTGTCGAAAATATCATGCTGCCGATGGAGTTTTGTCGACTCTACACCCCGGCTGAACGTAAAGAACGGGCTATGCATTTGTTAGAGTTGGTAGAAATGGACACCCAGGCCCACAAGTTACCCTCGGCTGTTTCAGGCGGGCAGCAGCAACGAGCGGCAATCGCTCGCGCTTTGGCTAATGACCCGCCCGTACTTGTCGCCGACGAACCAACTGGCAGTCTCGACTCGAAAACCGCTGACGCCATTTTTCAACTCTTTGACACCCTGGTGGCACAGGGCAAAACTATTCTCATGGTCACGCACGACCAGGATTTAGCCCGTAGAGCAACGCGGGTGGTGCTTATTTCCGATGGTGAAATTGCTGATGAATACATTTCTCAAGCACTAGATACGTTGGACAAGAAGCAACTGGTCCAGATTTCGACCAAACTGGAACCGGTCCGTTATGCCCCCGGTTCAACCATTTTCCACAAAGGCGATCCAGCCGATAAATTCTATATCATCATCAAAGGTCAGGTAAAAGTTATCATTCAACACACTAGTGGCAAGGAAATTGTGGCTGCCACACTGGGGAACGGCCAATACTTTGGCGAGATTGGACTTTTGCAGGGAGGAAAACGTACCGCAACGGTTCGAGTGGCGGCCGACTCGGAGGCGATACTTATGGGCCTTGACCGGGATACCTTTAGCAATCTGATCGCCGATTCTCAGCTTACCAATTCAGCCATGGCCCAACTGATGCGCGAGCGCACCACAGCCAATCATTTATTGAGCGTCGTGCCCGACCTGAATGAAGAACTGTGGCAGAAACTCGAGTCCGGTTTCAAAGTGCTCGAATATGAACCGGGAGCGATTATTATCCAAAGAGGTGACATTGCTGACAAACTTTATCTCGTTACCAAAGGCACAGTTGAAATTTTACAATCGGATGAGGAAAAAGTTATCGCCACACTGGGCAGCGGCCAATATTTTGGCGAGATTGGCTTACTCCGAGGAGGTATACGGACAGCAACGGTTCGGGCCGCTTGCGATATCGAGACCGGTGTTGAGGTGATGGCCATTAGCCGTGAAGCATTTAACAAGCTCATGACCGAATCAAAAATGACCAAAGACGAAATCCTCCTGGCAGGCATGCGCCGGCGCCTCGGTTCAAAACTGACAAAAGTTGGATTTCCAATATCGCAAAAAAGAAAGCGACCAAGTAACCTGTTGGACAAGATTAGTGATGATTAATTTGCGAACCAAAAAAGTACTGCGCGATGTGTGGAACAACAAATCCCGCGTCATATTGGTGGTTATATCTATTGCTATGGGACTTTTTGCCACAAGCTCTGTTTTTCGGTCTCGAGAAATACTAGCCCGTGAATTAAACACCGGCTTTATGGCTATCAACCCGGCCAGCGCAACGCTGTTAACGCACTCGGTTGATGATGATTCTCTCGAGACCATTGATAAAATGGATAGTGTGCAGGCAGTCCAAGGCCAGCACATCGTTTGGGCCAGAATCAAGGTTGGAGCAGAGTGGCGATCGCTTAAATTGGTTGCCGTCTCTAATTATGACGACATTCCGGTTGATAAAATCGTACCGGTTGAGGGAGAATGGCCGCCTCCCGAACAAACCCTTTTGTTAGAACGATCTTCACTGGCGGCCGCCCAAACACAAATAGGTCAACCCGTATTGATAGAAACACCCGACGGGTATCTGCGCGAGATGCCCATAGTAGGTTTGGTGCATGATCTTACGGTGTCTTCGGGAAAGCTGGTCGACCAAATACTTTTTGGCTATATCAGTCTGGAGACGCTTGACTGGTTTGGACTGTCTAGAGATTACAACGAAATAGATATTCTAGTTACCGGCGATATATTTAACAAGGATCATATCAGGGAGGTATCCACACAAGCCAAGGATACCCTAGAGCAAGAAGGACAGATGGTTTTGGGCACGCAAATTCTTGAACCCGGCAAACACCAAATGGATAGCATTATCCAAACGTTATTGCTAATTATGGGAATCTTGGGGATACTCTCGCTAATTTTGAGCAGTTTGTTGGCATTTAATACGATATCGGCAATATTGGCCCGACAAGTTCCGCAAATTGGCATGATGAAAGCTATTGGCGCGCCCAAACGTGACATTTTGGCTATGAATATGGCAACCATTTTTATTTTTGGTCTGCTGGCTCTGTTTGTTTCAATCCCGCTGGGTATGGTAGCGTCCCGGATACTTGTCGCCCAACTGGCCGATCTCTTTAATTTTGACATTAAAAGTTTCAGTGTGAGTTACCAGACAGTGATTTTAGAAATTCTACTAGGCTTGATGGTTCCTACTGTGGCCGCGTTGCAGCCAATTGTCAGAGGTATGCAGATTACGGTACGTGAGGCTATTGCCAATCAGAAAGGGGGTCAATTTGGAGCAAACGTTATCGACAAATTGGTAGCCCGTTTACGGGGATTACCGGCAACAATGCTCTATGCTATTCGAAACATTTTTAGACAAAAAACTCGACTGGTGCTGGCCCTGGTTACACTGTCTATGGGTGGAGCTGTTTTGATAACCGTTCTCAGCATTCGGGCCTCGCTGCTGTTAACCGTTGACGATATAGCATCTTACTGGCAACAAGACCTGTCGGTTGATTTGCAGTATCCTTATCGAACAGCCAAGATAAATCGACTGTTGTCAAAAGTATCTGATATTGACCAAATTGAAGGCTGGAACATAAAATCGGGTTTTCGGGTACGCCCCGACGGACAGGAATCAAATGAACAGATCACAATTTTTGGGGTTTCGGTTCCCAGTCACTTTATCGCACCTACCCTAACTCAAGGACGTTGGCTAAGACCACAAGATGAAACTGCCATTGTAATCAATCTGGATGTGTTTGCAAAAGAGAGCGACATTCAGCTTGGCGATTGGATTACGCTCAAAATTGACGGACGTGAATCAGAATGGCAAGTGATAGGTTTCAGCGTTACCCAGGTGGTCGGCTTTGGCGAACCCAAGCCCGACAATCCCATAGCCTATGCCAATTACGACTATTTTAGCCAGGTGATCGGCGAGGTAGGACGAGCAAATAGAATAGCCATTGAAACCCAAGATCACGATGCGTCTTTTCAGGTTGTAATGAAACAAAGGTTGGAAGAACACTTTGATGCTGCCGGCGTACGAGTACGTACCATAGAAACCAACGAAAAAACATATTTGCAACTGGTTAATTTAACCGTTCCAATTCTTGCGTTGCTGGCGTTTATGGCTGTTTTGTTTGCCGTGGTTGGTGGTCTGGCGTTAACGGGCACAATGAGCCTGAACGTGCTTGAACGCACCCAAGAGATCGGCATTATGCGGGCCGTGGGTGCTGCGGGTAATATTGTCATGCAAGTTGTAATTATCGAGGGCATCTTTGTAGGACTAGTGAGCTGGATTTTGGCCAGCTTATTGGCCTACCCACTAAGCTGGGGCATGAACATTTTTATAGGCATAACGAGTTTTTATAAAGTCCCATTTACCTTTGCATTTGCCCCTATCGGTATTTTGCTGTGGTTAATTATTGTCCTTATCCTGTCTGTCTTGGCCAGCTATATTCCGGCTCGTAACGCCTCAAGCTTGAGTGTGCGTAAAGTGTTGGCGTACGAGTAGTACACAAAGAGCCATTCCAACCGAAAAAGCACATTCTTCCCCGCTCCTACCACAGCAAACCCAAGTCCTCACCCAGCCCCACCCTCCCCGCATTCCACCGCCCCCGTCTCAAGGAAACAAGCCAATGCACTTTACCTGGGTAGACCAGGGGAAGATGGCGAGGGAGCGGGTTCGGGCCGCGTTGGCACAGATCAGAACGAGCGAATCGACATTCACCGCTCTCCCTCGACTTGAGCGCTCTCGCCAATAGGGAAATCTGGGTAGACAATGGCCCCACACTGCATCTCGGTGATGTTTCAACCACATCCTCTGCTTTGACAACCGGTCGCCGTCGTAGTACCTACGTTCCGTAGGTACGCACCATTCCCCATCCACCTGGGGAATGGGAATTGATGTTTCATACGTTTTGTGCTATCATCACCCCAACGGTTTAGGAGAACCAGGTTCGCACCCAGCAAATGCACGTGGCTGCGCTATCGGCGGCAAGCTCGACTGTTCCACGCGCAGCAGAGGCACAAGTTGACGACGGTTCGACCCCACACCCGGCCAGCGCATAAACCGCGTACTGCTAGGCGGCACCAGAAACGACGATGAAAAAGACTCTACTGCACCGTATCTTTGGATGGGGAAGAATCCCCAAGCAATATGCACCTACGCTCCACGATGAGGGCATTGTCCTGATAGATGAGGGTATAGGCGGTTCGATCACCTTTAAGAAGTTTAGGGCTCCAGGCCAGTACCATTCCTGGAAACGAAGCTGGTTCACAGGGTGCATTGTGCTTACCGAACAAACATTTGCGGCTTTTGCATTAATCAAACCACTTGTCTACGTTTCGTTGGATCACGAGAATATCTCTGAACTCCTCTGCACCATTGAGGAAAGCGACACGTTGCTCATTAAATACGACGCCTCAGCGTTCAATGAGAAATGGTCTGGCACAATAGAGTGCAGATTCAAGACATCTAAAGCGCAGATGTTCATCGAACGGCTATAGCACTGTGCCGCCTAGCCTCTATTGGTGTGTCCTGAAGCTGTCGTCTGCTAGCCAGTGGAGTGACTCGTTCACCCACAACCACCAAGCACAAAAAGACCGCTCAACAGGAAGGTCAAAGAATGAGTGAGGAGTCATCGGTTTCCAAACGTTCCACCCGGCGTTCTGTGATGCAGATTACATCAGGAGCTTGGTAAAAATGACAACATGGAAGCCAATTCTTTGTGAATAGTGCCAAATCTGAATGGGTTGGAGTATTGGACAGATAATTGAATTTGAGGAGGACTCGAAATGAATCTTAACGACAAAACTGCTCTTATCACCGGTGCTTCACGGGGCATTGGTCAGGCTATTGCCCAGAGATTCGCTGCCGCTGGATCTAGAGTAGCCGTTCACTACCATCAGAACCGAAGCGCTGCTGAGGCAACGTTCAAGGCATTGTCCGGTCAAGGACATATTCTCATTCAGGCCGATATAACCAAGCCTGACGAGGTGCAACGTATGGTAGAAACCTCCATCGAGCAACTAGGCGGCCTAGATATTTTGGTCAACAACGCTGGAGCCGGTTTCGAGAATCACTCCCTAGTCAACATAGATTACAAAACATGGCAAGACTCCTGGCGACAGACTATTCACACCAACCTCATTGGGGCAGCGAACGCATGTTACTGTGCTGTTCGACATATGATTGAGCGAAAAAGTGGTAAAATCATCAACGTTGGGTCACGGGGAGCCTATCGCGGCGAACCTTTGTCCCCAGCCTATGGCGCGAGTAAGGCGGGCCTGCATGCTCTAAGCCAATCACTGGCAAAGTATCTGGGACAATACAATGTCTTTGTCACCGCCGTTGCGCCAGGCTTTGTGGAAACCGATATGAGCTATAAAAAATTGACCGGTTCTCAGGGTAACGAGATTCGCAATCAGAGTCCTTTGGAGCGAGTGGCCACCCCGGAAGAAGTTGCTCACACTGTCCTGTTTCTTGCTGCTCCTGGCTCGGAGTGGCTCACTGGTGGGGTAGTTGACCTCAATGGCGCATCGTACTTGCGATAACGAGTTGGGGCAAGAGTTAAAATCGTATAGGTTATGATCGCAGGGGAAATTGCTTCACCCAGTGCCACCACCTTGGCAGAACAGGGAGAGACGGCGAACCGCAAGATGCCACCATTGGGGTCAAAATGCAAGTCTGTGACCGTTTTTAGTATAGATCGACATTGTGTAACGGCACATCAAATGAGGATTGAGACAGCGGCTCCACTTATCTGAGCTGAACCGTTTGGTTATCGGAGAACCAAACCTCTTGAGGCAAGGTCAGTGTAATGCGAGTGTACGCCTCAGGTCTGCTTTCCACGGCCAGCGTCCCGCCAACGACGACCATCATCGTGGTATGAAAGGCCAAGCCCTGCCCGCTGCCCGTACTCGATTTCTGCACAGCGCCCAGCCCTACACCGTCATCCTTTATGGTAATTTCCAGTCCGTCGCGCCAGACTACTTTAATGCAAAGATGGAGCGGCAGCGCTTTGTCTATGTCTCGACCGTAGCGAGCAGCGTTGCGGACAGCTTCACGGGCAGCGTAGAAAAGCACTTCAGACGTCAATGAGGGGATGGTTTGCGCTTTCCGTTCTGCCTCTGGCTCCACTTGCCACACGACGTCGTCAAAGGCATTATCCAGTTCGTCGTTCACGGCTTGGCGCAAGGCACCGACCAGCCCCAGACGCGCTACTTGCGGCGCGGTCGCAGTAGGCATTTCGCGTAACAAGTCGGCAATCTGACGATGGGCGTCTGCCAGCAGTGAGACAGCATCCGATGGTGTCTCAGTACCACTCAGTGTCAGCATTGCCGCGTGTAGGTCAGGCAACACCTTGTCATGTAGTACGCGACGAGTGCGCTGGTCGAGCACCTGGCTTTCGGCCAAACGTTGGCGCTGCAATGCCATCAGGCGGCGGGCCATCTCGGCACTGGCCTGGGTATCAATCAGCCGCTCTCCACTGGCGCGGGCAATCTCAATCTCTTCCTGGGTGTAAAGGCCCCGGTCGCGCTTTTCGCCTAACAGCAGAACACCGATCAATCCCCGCTCACTCCATAGTGGCACGGCCCAAGTTGCATCTTTTATTGGTGGATCGAGCGGCGTGCACATTGTCTGTGGCGAGTCAAATAAGGTTGCCAGACGGTCTGGAAAGATGCTAGTTGTGAGAGTAGCGTCATCGGGATGGGTTAGTGGCGGGCCAACCAGTGACGCAAGCGGCCCGAGAGCAACCAAGTAGGCCGCACGCGTGTCAAGTACGTCATCGCATAGTGCGCGAAATGGTATCTTGGCATCCATTTCGTTGATTCCGTCAATATCGGACGGCGCGGAAGAGGTCAGCAAGCGTTCGTATAGCCGCTGGCTGGCAACAAAGGGGCGCAAATGTTCAATGTACCGTTCACGTTCGGCAAAAGAGCGCCAGACAAGAAGGGCATAAAAAGTGATCATGATTACCACGGTCAGCAGCAAGCTATAGATTGAACGTAAATCGAGTGCAAAACTACCGCCAACCACCACACCATAGCCAGCGGCCAGGATAACGACTCTTTGCCAGTGGCGGAAAAACCCCCGCCGAGGTAGATTCTTGCCAGTGAAAAGCTCGTAGGAAACGATAGCCTGACCTAACAGGACGATGGCAACGCCAATGAGCGAGGCGATGACTAAATCGAACCAGCCGACACCGAGCGCGATCACATCGAGGGGTTGTGAAGGGCTGTACCGTGCGCTCAACACGACCGACCCCATAACGACGACCACAAGCAAGCCAGCTAAAAGCAACGCGATGGTGACCGCCACAAGCCACGGGCGGGCACGCAGACGAGCCAATTCGCCCATCATACGGGTCGAGGGCTCCGGGCGACGCAATGCGTCCAGTGCCAACCCAAGACAAAGCAAAATGTAGAACGGATAGGCCAGGATCAGCACCGGCACTCCCAGAAAAGTGGGCCAGGCGGCCAGATCGAGTTGGATCACTTGCCAGAAGGCAGGAAGCGCGTTAGTAAAGACCAGCAACCCCACAAGTCCCACGGCCAACAGAACGGCAAAAATGAACCAGAGGCGCTGTCGTTTGTGCAGAGACGTACAACCCGTTAATGGGGCTGTGATAAGTAATTTCCACTTGCTCCAAAAAGTCAGTTTCCCGCCGCCATCTCCCCAAAAGCCCGCATACCACAGCGTGAGCACGTACCAAGACAGCGGCGAGGCAATAACAGGAAGCCAACCCACGTACCACCAGATTTCCACATCCTGCGCCAGGCCGTGGCTCAGGATAGCCGAGTGGCTGACAAAAAACAGGCCGCCTGTCAGCAGCCCCACACTTGCCATCCAGATACCCCACGTTCGCCGCTCGGCGCTGAGGAGCACGGTCAATCCCAGCCACAGGGCCAGGATTGTGTTGAACAACGAGACGGCCATAGTGGCCCAGTCAAGAAAAACACTACCGGTCATTGAGATGGTTCCCGAAGTGTCATGGTCAGATAGCAGACCAAAAGAATTGCCGCAAATAGAAATGTGACCCCAAAGACCCGCGGATGACTCCACGGATTGAGCAGAGGAACGATTATGTCGCGCAGCACTCTTTTGGGACGCAGGAAAAAGTCCCAACTGTTCCACCGCAAGAATCGCCCCAAGTAGATACCCAGTCCGCTCAGTCCCAGAACAATAGTTACAAATACCCAACTGAGAGCAGAGCCAACATATTGCCTAACCAGTCTTTGCATCGTTTGGAGTGAAAAGACCGCCAGAAAAAGTCCCGCCCACGCAAAGGTTGCGAGCATACCAATGTCGTACCACAAAGGGACTAAGGGACGCTCTCGCAGATGTCCAAAATCGGTGACAATATAAGGCGCGTTGGGAAAAAAGAGAAGCCACAGTGCACCAGGAATAATCAAGCGCCACCATCGAGACGGATGGCGATGGCAAAGTCGATCCGCCCACAAGCTGAAAAAGTAGGGTATCCAAGCCAAAAAGAGATTCCATACCAAAGAGGCATAGCTTGCGTTATGGCTGCGATAGACTCGACCAACAAAAAGAGTGACGGCAAGCAATGAAGACAGCAATAATGGGTACAACGACTGGCGCATCAAAAAGCGATGGGTCCGGTACAGGCAACGAACCTGGATAAACATATATACTCCAAATTTATTTGACAATGTAGAAAAATGATTCTACTGAACCTCTGTGCCCAATGGCACCCACTCACCTTGCTGGTTAGTCACTCGTGGAGTGCCGTCGGCATCCCACAAGATGAGTTGGCGACGGAGATAGATGATGGTCGCTCGTGTCCGGGCCACTTTTTCGTCGGTGGGTGTATCGTTGAGCCTCCATGCGGCATAGATTTGACCATTAGTCCGGCTAACTGCGCGCTTGTCGCGAAAGCCAAGACATGCGGCAATCTGTTCGTTGGTAAAACCCTTGGACAACAGTTCAACGACCTCTCTCTCGTTGGGTTCGAGCAGCGCCAAGGGATCATACTCGTCCTTATGCCGAACCTCTTGCACCCGCGCCTCGATATCTGGGTCGATGAAACTCCGCCCAGCGACGGCATCGCACAACAGTGGCACAATACTCTCTGGCAGCAAATAGTTGCTCTTGCGAACATAAGCATAATGGCTCAAGATGCCAGAACGAAGAAAATCACGATAAAAGGCGTCGTCGTCCTGAATAGAGTAAAAAACCACCGGCAAGCGGGGATGCTCGCGGCGAAGGGAGACTGTCGCCTGGATACCGTTCATCTCACCGGCCAATTGCACATCCATCAACACCACATCAGGTGCGGCGTTCAAGCAGTACGCCAGCGCATCCTCTCCACTGGCGACCTCACCAACGATACGCACGTCACCAGCAGCTTCCAGCCCAATCTGGAGTGCGTGACGCAATTTTTCATTATCTTCGACGAGCAGGGTTTTGAGCATTGGTCGTCCTCCACACGCTTAATTTAATGGATTTACTGTCACTTGTCAAGCACACGAGTGCAAATTTCTTGGGCACGCAAGTGTGAAAAATTGTGGGGTCGAGGCGTAGACGCGATGCAGTGATTTGCGGTAGAATGAATGCGAGACCGAAGGATGTGCGTTGGTACAGGAGGCAACACAATGATAGATGCAGTATTTGATTTCTGCGTTCTTGCACTGGTTTATGCAGCAGAATGGCTGGGTATGACCTACAAAGCCATCAACGTCTGGTTCTTTGTGGTCATCTGGCCAATATTTACGTTGGCACTGATTGTGGTCGCGGTCCGGCAACGACTCGCTACCACGAAACAGCTTTTTGAAAAAGGCCCAAAACCCCGCCCCTGCTGTTTCTCGCAAAATGAAGAACACTAAAGGGGTTTTGGGCGCTATCCACAAACTTGTAGATCAGGAACAAGGTTCTCAGGGAGCATGCTTATGAAAGTCAAGATGATTTTACCCGCACTGACCGAGGCCGTGAGCAGTTACTGGCGCCCAATTAAATACTCGCTGTTTCCGCCATTGGGACTGGCTACGCTGGCCGGGTACCTGCGCGACGATGACGAGGTGATCATCCAAGATGAACACGTCGAACCGCTCGACTTGGATGATGAACCGGACTTGGTGGTAATTCAGGTGTACGTCACTTCAGCCTATCGGGCCTACGAATTGGCCGATCATTATCGGCGCAAGGGGGTACACGTAGCTCTGGGAGGATTACATGTCACATCGCTGCCAGAGGAGGCTGCCCATCACGCTAGGGCAATCGCTTTTATCCATTTCGATAACGTATATCCCTCTGTCTGACGAAGATCGAGGATTTCACCTAGCAGAAATTCACTAAATTTGCTGGCCCTGAGAGGTGAATCTGCAAAACCAGTAGCAAAACCCGTCGAAC
>JAAEPW010000778.1 GCA_024232355.1 Chloroflexota bacterium
AGAATTTCTTTTGTGGCTTGGCTATACCTATCATTTTTCCCAGAATGCTGTTGATGAAATGTTCCATTTTTATCCTCCGTTTTGGTGAAGGATAGTAGTCCTGAGCTTTTATGTCAAATAAAAACTGTCCGAACTATTGCTGAAGGACAAGCGCAAGTCATTGCCGTAGGACCGGAGGGCGATGTGTGGGTGTTTATTCTCTGGGAGGGCATTTATCGGTTCGATGGCACGAACTGGCAAGCGGTTGGAGAGATCAATGGCGGCATAGTTACCGATATTGCCGTTGCGGTCGACGGCATCCCCTGGATTGCGACCGGTCGAGGCTGGCACAGTCCTGGAGGTGGCCTGGTGTATTGGGATGGCAATGTGTGGATTGAGGTCGTGGGCGAGGACAGACTGGAACCCATTATATCTGTTGCGCTAGTGCCAAAAGGGACGATGGCTGCTGGCACCAATCTGGGTCTCGGAATCTACCAGGGAGGCAAGTGGCGCTTACTAAAAGATGGCCCCGCCTACGACAGGACAACGTCCGTCGCCGTCACACCTAATGGTGCTGCCTGGTTTGCGTTCGGCAACCACTCTACCTCGACCCATAACCCTGGACTGAGCCGGTTCGAAGGCCAGAGCTGGCAATACTTTTTGGATGATATTGAGATAACCGCACTGGCCGTCGCGCCCGATGGATCGTTGTGGGCTGGCGCGGGATGTAGTGTCCGGCGTTTTGATGGCGTCACCTGGAAAACCATCGCCCAGTGCAAGCAGGATCTGCCTGTCGGCAACATCTTTAACATCACTTTTACACCGGATGGGACCGCCTGGGTTGCCAACGGCTTTAGTCTGGCTCGTTTTGACGGTCAATCGTGGACAGTGTACGAAAAGCTGGCCAATTCTGTCATCGCCGCGCCAGACAACACGATTTGGATCAACGGCTGGGAAGGGTCACAAGGCTCGTCTTACACCGCCCGCTTTGACGGCGAGAACTGGGTGACTTTTCCAAGTGCCGACGCATTCCCTGGCGGGTTCCAAGTTGAGGCCGCAACCGCTGATGGCTGCGTGTGGGGCATTACGGAAGATGGATTGACCTGTTTTGATGGCGAGTCCTGGGCGAATAGCCAATCTTGGACGTTCTACCCCATCCCAGACCTTGCTATTACCCACATGTGGTTTGAACCTGAGACTGGTGCAGCAAGAGCCATGTGGCAGAGATATCATTCAAGCGCTGCCATCCACGCCAGATAGCGGTCACACCAGGGTCGCCATCTTGCTTGCGGCCTAAGAACCCGCCCAAACGAGCAATCCAGCGAACAGCCTGATTCACGGTTGGCATATGTGGTGGAGGAATGGGAGTATGATGGATGGTTGCATACAAAGCTTTCCACT
>JAAEPW010000779.1 GCA_024232355.1 Chloroflexota bacterium
ATCCGCCGTCAGGTCTACGATCAAGTTACCGTTCCCATCCAGGTAGATCGACGAGCCGGTCGGCTGTGTATCCACCGTAAAGTGCTGTTCTGGCGCTGGGTCGCTGGCGTTGCCGGCTGCATCATAGGCTGTCACCGTCCAGGTGTAGGGACCATCAGGCAGCGGCAGCGTGAGCGTGCTGGTGGGCGCATCAACGACGTAGATCGTGCCGCTGATGCTCACCGTATAGCTCACCGCATCTCCCACCGCGTCCCAACTGAGGGTCACGTTGGTGTCAGTGATGACTGTTCCCTCTGCCGGTGTCAAGTTGGTAGGTGTGGCAGGCGCGATGGTGTCCACTGTAAAGTGCTGTTCTGGCGCTGGATCGCTCGGGTTGCCCGCTGCGTCGTAGGCCGTCACCGTCCAGGTGTAGGGAGCATCGGGCAGCGGCAGCGTGAGCGTGCTGGTGGGCGCATCAACGACGTAGATCGTGCCACTGATGCTCACGGTGTAACTCACCGCATCTCCCACCGCGTCCCAACTCAAGGTCACGTTGGTTTCAGTGACGGTCGCTCCCTCGGCCGGTTGCAAGTTGGTGGGCGTGGCGGGCGCGATGGTGTCCACTGTAAAGTGCTGCTCCGGCGTGGGCGTGCTGGGGTTGCCCGCCGCGTCGTAAGCGGTCACCGTCCAGGTGTAGGGGCCGTCGGGTAACGGCAGGGTAAGCGTGGTGGTGGGCGCTTCAACTACGTAGATTGTGCCACTGATACTCACCGTGTAGCTTACCGCGTCTCCCACTGCGTCCCAACTGAGGGTCACGTCGGGATCGTTGATGAGCGCCCCCTCTGCCGGTAGCAAGTTGGTGGGCGTTTCCGGCGGGGTGTTGTCGCTGGCCGTGGTGGTCAGGACACTGCTGTCGCGGGCCGTGAAATCGTTCCGTGAGACAAAGGTAGGTGTGATGATGTCCCAATCGCCCACCTGGGCGGTGAGGGGAACGGTGACAGTGATGTTCACATCCGCGCCCACGCTCGCATCCAGCGGCCCGACGGTGAACGGGGCAGTCGTATGCCATAGAGGGCCAAATCCCTCTTGTTCAAAGACGTAGGCCGAGCCGGAGAAAGGAGCATAGACATTGTCACCATACGCCCCCATGATGACTGTATCACCGTCGATGGAAGCGGACCGACCAAACTGATCGCCGAACACACTGTCAGACGTAAACAGTTTCTGTTTTTGGCCCCAGTTGTCCGCACCACCCTCATTCCGCCCATAGATGTAGGCCGCGCCAGAATTGGCAACCCAGCCATCGCTGTTCCCCGCTCCAATGATGACCGTGTCCTCGTCAATGGCAGCAGACCAGCCAAGGCCATCCCCGCTTGCACCATCGGAGGCAGCCAACTTTTGCTTCTGGCCCCAGTTATCTGTCCCGCCCTCATCACGGTAAAAGACGTAAGCCGCGCCTTGATTGTTATCGTCGCCGTATGATCCGGCGACGATGATATCGCCGTATATGGCCGTAGATATGCCGAAAAGGTCACCGGCCGCAATGTCGGAGGGAAGCAGTTTCTTGACCTGGCCCCAGTTATCCGCCCCGCCTACGTTCTGTCCATAGACGTAGGTTGCACCAGAATTGTTGCCATTACTATCCTCGCCATTTGCTCCAACGACGACCGTGTCGCTGTAGACAGAAACGACGATGCCGAAAGAGTTGTGATCCACGCCGTCGGAAGCAGTCAGTTTGGTGACCTCGCCCCAGTTGTCCGCTCCCCCCTGGCCGCGGTAAAAGACGTAGGCCGCGCCTCGATAGTCGTCGTCTCCGTATGCTCCGATGACGATGGTATCACTGTAAATGGCCGCGGATGCACCAAACTGCTCACTGGCCGCGCCGTCAGAAGCAGTTAGCTTGACGACCTCGCCCCAGTTGTCTGCTCCGCCCTGATCGCGATAAAAGACGTAGGCCGAGCCTTGTGATGCGTCATCGGTCCGCGCCCCAACGACGATGGTGTCGCCGTCGATGGCTATGCTGTAGCCAAACCAGTCCGAGGCCGCGCCGTCGGAGGCGGTCAACTGCTTGAGCAAGCCCCAGTTATCCGGTCCGCCCTGGTCACGGTAATAGACGTAGGCCGCGCCAGCCAAGCCATTGGCATTGTCCTGAGGCGCTCCGACGACGGCCGTATCTTTACTGACAGCTACAGAGGTGCCAAACCAGGCCGAGGAGCTTCCGTAGGTGGGGGTGACGCGGGTTGTTTCCATCAGTCTGCCCATACCGCCCACGGTGAATGCATCAAGGCAGTTGCCGGTGTTGGTCACTTGCAGTGTGTAGACCACATCGCTGCCGAGGTCGCCCGACCGGGTATCGGTTGGCGGCTCAACGACGACGCCGTAGATAGGCAATACCGTCAGATCGGCGTCGTTGGTGTTGTTGCCGGGGTTGGTGTCGACTGCCGTGGTGGTGATGACCGCCGCGTTGGCAAACGTGTATCCGCAGGGCAAGTTCGGGGCGAGCGTGCCGGTGAGGGTGATGACGCCTCCCGTATTCACACCCAGGTTTTCCACCTCCCAGGCAAAATCGGGCGCGCTGCCAATCTGGGTGATTATTGCCCCGCTGCTGCCGGCAAAGACCGGGTTGGTCACACTGACCGGCACGCTGTCGCTGATGACCACGCCGGTGGCGGTCAGCGGGCCGCTGTTGACAAAGGCGATGGTATAGGTCACAGGATCGCCAGGGGCAGCGGTGGGCGGGTCCACGCTCTTGGCGACGGACAGGTCGACGCGGTCGACATTCAGATAGACCACATTCTGTCCCTGATAGTTACCCTCAACTATGTCGAGATCACCATCTGCGTCCACATCGCCTACAGCCAGCGCATACGTGGTGCTGGCGACAGGACCAAAATTGACCAGTGTGGTGTCAAAGGGGTTGCCGTCGCCGTCGTTCAAGTAGATCACGTTCTGCCCGTTGTTGCCGACGACCAGATCGAGATCGCCATCGGCGTCCACGTCGTCTAGGGACGGTGCATAAGTATAGTCATTGCCGGTACCAAAGGGGTACGATGTGGTGTCAAAGGGATTGCCGTCACCATCGTTCAGGTAGACATAGTTCTGCTGGTTCCAGTTGCCGACGACCAGGTCGAGGCTGCCATCGTCGTCCACGTCTCCCAGGGCCAGCGAATACGTCCGCCTATCGCTGGCGTCAAAGGGATACGAGGTGGTGTCAAAAGCGCCCGGCGTCCCTCCCTGAGCACCGCCATCGTTGAGATAAACATAGTTTTGCTCTCCAAAGGTGCCAGAGTTGCCTACTGCCAGGTCGAGATCGCCATCTTTATCCACGTCTCCCAAGGCCAGCGCCATTGTACTATCACTGCCGGTACCAAAGGTACGGGTGATGGTATCAAAGGGGTTGCCGCTGCCGTCGTTGAAATAGATCACGTTCGGCTGCTCCCAGTTGCCGACGGCTAGATCGAGGTCACCATCCCCATCCACGTCGCCCAGGGCCAGTGCATACGTTTGATCACCGTCAGCGCCCAAAGTATAGGTAATGGTATCAAAGGGATTGCCATCACCATCGTTAAAGTAAAGCACGTTCTGTTGCCCCTGGGACCAGTTACCGTTGCCGCTGATCAAGTCGAGATCGCCGTCGCCGTCCACATCGCCCAGAACGGCATCCTGGGTGTTGTCATTACCAGTGCCAAAGGTATGGGTGACGGTATCAAACGTACCACTGCCAGTGTTGAGGTGGAGGACGTTCTGCTGGCTATCGTTACCGACAGCCAAGTCGAGGTCGCCATCGCCGTCCACATCTCCCAAGGCCAGTGATTCTGTCCAGTCATCCCCAGGGCCAAAATCATTCCCGGTGGGGAATTGGCCGCTGCCGTACAGCGCCGCAGCGCGGAACTCCCACACATAAGGGGACTCCAAGGGCTTGCCCACACTGCCCCACACGCCGGTGGTGACGCTGGTCCGCACCAGCTCGCCGGGGTGATAGCCAGCCGTGGGCGTAAAGATGATGGTGCTGCCGCTGGTATCCAGGGTGCTCGTCGCGGTAAAGTGGCCCCGGAATCCGCCGTGGACAAAAACCGTCCGCGTGGTGACGCTGGTCTGGCTGATGGGGCCGCTGATGGTGATGGTCGAGTTGGCATCCAGGGGAACGGTGTGGTTGTTGGGAACCGGGTCTACGGCCGTCACCCCCAATTGGTTCAGCCACAACTCTTGAGCCCCCCAATTTCCATTGGCAAAGACAATGTCGAGATCGCCGTCGCCGTCCACGTCTCCCAGGTCCATTTCACGGTTGTATCCGGCGGCAAAGGTGGTGTACGGGCCAAAATTGCCCGTTCCATCGTTCAAATAGATTTCCTGGGGATCACCGTTGGTCTTGGCAACTACAACGTCGAGGTCACCATCTCCATCCAGATCTCCTAGTTCCACCCCTGTACTAAAACTTGGGCTGAGCGCGCCGTGCACTGCAAAGTTGCCCGCTCCATCATTCAGGTGAACCCAGCTTTCCGAGACGGCGTCGAGGTCACCGTCGTCGTCCAGGTCCCCCAGGGCCACCTTGGACTCGTTCGTCGTGGTGAGGGTGTCGTGCAAAACAAAGTCGCCCGTCCCGTCGTTGAGATAGACCTGCGCTTTGCCGGGGAGATATTGGGGGACAAAAACGTCAAGATCGCCGTCGCCATCCAAGTCGCCCAGGGCCGCGTCATAACTGTATCCAGCCCCAACGTTAAAGGCATCATACAGGGTAAAGTGACCTGCCCCGTCATTCAGATAGACTTGATTGCTGTCGTAAGGAGCCACCGGATATTCCAGGGCGAGAACGGCGTCGAGATCACCGTCGCCATCCACGTCCCCCAAATCCACGTTCTGAGCATAGCCCGTGCCAAAGGTGTTGTGCAGGGCAAAACCGCCCGTCCCGTCGTTCAGGTAGACCTCCTGGATCCCGTCCGCGTACTCGTTGACGATCATAACATCGAGGTCGCCATCACTGTCCAGGTCCCCCAGGGCCAGCGCCTGACTGTTCCCCGTCCCAAAAGTAGAGGTAACGGGATGAGCAAAGAATCTGCCGCTCCCATCGTTCAGGTAAACCTCCTGGGGTCGGTCCAGGTCGTTGGCGACGACGGCATCGAGATTGCCATCCCCATCCAGGTCTCCCAGAGACACGTCAGAACTCGGGTACGCGCCGCCAAAAGTGGGCGAGATGGGATGCGCGACGAACGCGCTGTAGCCGCCCTCGACACCGGTGCGGAACTGCCACACGGTGGGAGGCATCGCGGCGGTGCCCGTGATGTTGCGCAGGCCGCCCGTAGCGCTGGCCTGGATCAACTCGCCGGGATGGAAGGGGATGGTGGGCGTTAGGGTGATCGTACCGCCGCCAGAACCAAAGGTCTGCGTGAGCAGCCCGGTCTGCATCCTGTGTACGGCAAAGGTGTGCGAGGAGACCGAGGTAGCATCCATATCCTGGTCGTAGGTGATAGAGACCGTCGTGGTCAGCGGGGCGGAGTGGGTGTTGCTGACCGGGTGGATGGACTGCATCACGGGGACGTCGGCGTCTACCGTAAGGGACCAGTTGGCGGTGTAGGCGCTGGTGTTGCCCAGGGTATCGTAGGAGGCCACGGTCCAGGTGTGCGCGCCGTTGAGCAAGGGGCCGACAACGTGCTGGGTGACGTTCCCCACGTCGGTCACGTGGCCGTCCAGGCCCACGTAATAGCCCGCCAAATCCGGCGCGACCACAGCCTGCCAGGTGAGGGTGATGGTTTGCGTATCGGTGAGCGTGCCATTGGCCGGGGCGAGCAGTACCGGCACGGGCGGCGGGACGGTCTCAATGGTCCAGGTATAGCTGGAGGGGGTGGTGTCGGTGAGGCCCACGCTATCGACGGCACGCACCTCAAAGAGATGAAGGCCGTCGAGCAGGCTGGACGTGGTGTACGGGTTGGTGCATACGACCCATCCGTTGCTATTTACCTGACACTCAAAGCTGGCCACACCGCTGCCGCCCCCATCGTCGCCGGTGAACTCGAAAGTGGGGGTGGGATCGTTGTCGGGGTCGGGCGGGGTAGAGGTGAGGGTGGTATCGGGTGGGGTGGTGTCTGTTACGTCGCCTTCGTAGCGGACCAAGGCGAAATCCTCTTGCCCAGATTGGCGCGCGTACCCCGCCGTGACGATCTTGCCGTCGCCGTGCAGAGCGAGGGCGTTGGCCTGGTCGTCCGCGCCGAAAAAGTCGGTGATGGCGCTGCCGCTGGTGCCAAAGGTAGCGTCTAGGCTGCCGCTAGTGTCAAAACGGCTGACGACAAAGTCGTCGTTGCCATACCCTGTCGCGACGATTTTGCCATCGGATTGAAGTGCGACGGCGTTGAACCTGGCGGCGGGGCTTGGAGTACCCCAGCTCGGAGGGAACCAGACGCCGTTAGAGCCGTCGCCGCCACTAAAAGTAGCATCCAGATTGCCAGAGCTATCGTAGCGGGCCACGATGGGCTTGTCGCTGGAGCCGTCGTGGGCGTATCCCACCACGACGATGCTGCCATCGGACTGGACGACGGCACCGTTGATCCGGGCATTGTTGCCGCCAAAGGGAGCAAAGTCGGTGACCTGCTTGCCACCGCTGCCGAACATCCCATCCAGATTGCCGTTGGCGTCGTAGCGGGCCAGGGCAAACTGGTCATAGCTGCCGTTGTTGGCGTAGCCTGCGACGACGATCCTATCATCGGTGTACAGGGCGATCCCGTTGACTTGATCTTGGGCCATAAAGCCGTCAATCGTCGTGGCGTTACCCCAAGGGCCAAAGCTGTTGTCTAGACTACCGTCGCTGTTGTAACGAGTCAGGGCGAAATCGTCGGTGCCATAGTAACTGGTATACCCCGCCACAACGATCTTGCCATCGGATTGGATCGCAACGTCGTGGGCCCGCGCGTTGGCGTTCCAAAAGTTGTGGGTCATCATACCGACCAGGCTGCCGGTGCTGTTAAAGCGGAGCACAGCGAAATCGTCGGTGCTGTCGCCGCTATTAAAGGCATACCCTGCGACGACGATCTCGCCGCTAGAGGGTTGGATGGCGATACCGTTCGCCTGGTCGTTGGTGCTACTGCTATAAAAGTCAAAGTTGATCGCGCCATTGTATGGAGAGTAACTGGTACCAAAAGTGGTGTCCAGGCTGCCGTTATAGTTGTAGCGGGCCAGGGCAAAATCGTCGGTGCCGTTCATCGTGCTAAAGGCATACCCAACCACGATGATCTTGCCATCGGATTGGACTGCCACACCGTTAGCCCGGTCTCCCAGGCCGAAAAAGTCGGCGGTCTGTTTGCCATCGCTGTCAAAACCGGGGTCCAGGTCGCCGGGAGCGGCCAGGACAGGCGTGGGAGGCGCAAGCCCCACCAGCCCAACGAGTAGCAAAAGTACAAGCCCCAATCGAATGGAAACGAGCGCTATACGCGATTGTTGTATCTTGTTCATATCAGATCTCCTTGTGCTAATTTGTCTTGCTCATAATTGCGACTGTCAGCCCTCCGGTCTGTTTCGAGACCGGAGGGCTTGCACGTTTATGTCACCGCCACGATCAACCGTTTCGTATCACGATCCTGCGTTCCGCAGTACCAATGGTAAGAAGATGTCGTAATCAGCCACCGGTACAGCCTCCACCACGATACTAAAGGACTGAGTATCTGTAAGCGCAGCGGCGTCCTCCCCATCGCTGACCTCGAGCACCACGTCGTAGGTGTCCGTCAGCGTCGGCGTGCCGCTAAGAGTGGCTGTGCCGTCGCCGTTGTCCGTCAGTGCCAGCCAAGTGGGCTTGGTGGTGGCTGTGATGGTCAGCGTGTTGTCCACGTTGGGGTCACTGGCCGTCACGTCGTAGGTGTAGAGCGTTCCCACCGTGCCCGTCAATGGCGGGCTGCTGGTGAACTCGGGCGGCGCGTTCACGCCCACAGCCAGCACAAAGGTATCGTTGGCCGTGGACAAGCCGTCGTCCACTGTCACCGTGATCGTCGTCGTGCCCGTGATGCCTGTGGTGGGCGTGATCCACAGCGTGCATTGTGTGCCCGTGCAATCGATGCTCATCCCGCTGCCGGTCATTAGCGTGCCTGCCAGGCCGCCATTGACCAACGCCAGGTTGGACGATTCGGCATACGTCCACAGGTCGCCCACCGGATCGTCGGTGTCGCTGATGGTAAAGGTGGCGGTCAACGGCACGCTCACCTCCGTGGCCTGGTTGCTGATGTTAGAGATGGTGGGAGCTGTGTTCGCCACCAACACGACGTCGTTGCCCCATTGCCCTGTCCCGGTCGCTAGATCGCCGCCCATATAGCTGATCTTGCACGGTACGCCGCCCAAGGTCACGACTGCCCCTTCCGGCAATCCAACAAACGTCCCTTGCACGTGCCCCCCTAGCCCTATATCGATCAACACGAACTCGTCACCCGGCGCGGGCGTATAGCCGTCCGCCAGTTCCAGTGCCAGCGTCACGCCATCCAACGTCACTACCGGATACTCTCCCGTCACTCGCCACGCATCGTGACTCACACCTGGCTCGGTGCCGCCGATGACCACCGGTAGCGTGCTGCCGCTAAAGTGCAAATTCGCGTTCACCTGAGCATCCAGGATACCGGCCTGCAAGATGCGGTCTGAGGTTGCCCACTCTAGCACGTCTTGCCCGCCTTGTCCGTCCACGATAAAGGTCGTGTCCGTCGCCAGGCTGGCCGAGCTGAGGATTAGAGTGTCGTCCCCGTCACCCAGGTTAAAGGTCAGGGCGCCATTGGCTTGCGGATTGCCAAAGTCGGTGTCCGCAAAGGTGTCCCCACTCAGGCGCGACATACCGTCGCCTAGATCGGTCAGAGTCGCCACATCGTGCGTGCTCGTCAGGTTAAAGGTGTCTGTGATGGGACGCGTGTCCACCCAAACCGATGCCAACCCCGTGTAGGTAATGAGTTGGCTGCCAAACAGGATCGAACCATCGGTTAGATTGTTATAGTTGTAGGTGATCTGGTCTGCTGGCCCCATATCCTCCAGCAAAACAGTATCATCCCCCCCCTCTCCGTTGATCCAGATGCGCCCCGTGCCATTGGCAAAGGGGATACTGACGGTGTTGACGTCCTCTTGAGTCACACCATCGCCCGCGATGAGTTCTCCGCTGGCGTCGGTGACGAGCACTTGCGTGCCGCTGAGTACAAAGGTCACCCCGTGAGCATTGCCCGCGCTCAAGTCGAGTACCAGGTTACCGTCCCCATCCAGGTAGATGGGAGAACCTACGACCGGCACTGGACGGCCACTCAGCACAAAAGCAAAGGGCGAGAACTCGGTCACACCGCTGACCTGGATCGATTGCGGATCATCCCCGCACAAGCGACCAGCAGTACCATAAGCCGCGTCCCGCGCCAAAAGATTGTCCCACGTGCTATCCCAGCGGTAGGCTTCTATCTCGGTACACGCTTGCCCCGTAGGGATCTCGTCCTCGCGATAGAACAAGGTGAGGGTCGCGTCCCGCTCAGTTGCGTAAGTCGGGGTAATTTCGTAGCAATGCGAGACCATCACATCAGTTGTCACGCCCGTACACGTCATCCCGGCGGTGAGGGCTACCGCAGTGCTGCCGAGGTCTTGGGCGTTAGCATTGAGGATCACGCCACCCGCCTGGGGGAAAGCCACATCCCCGCTACCGTTCACGTCCCGAGTCTGGTAATACGTGCCACCGGTATGGGTAAAAGGCCCCGTGAGGGCAAAATTGCTGGGGGCATAAAAATCCCCCCCGGCCAGCACGAGGGCATCCGCGACGCGCAAGTCATAGCCATTGCCCACAAAAGTGCCGCCGGCCTGGTAGACCTCGCCCGTAATTGTCAGGGCCGAGTGAGTGGTGATGATCCCGGAAGCATTGTATACGGCATCGCCGCCATCCACGGCGGTATTCCCCGTAAACTGTGTGCCCTTCAGCCCCACCGCACCTTGCTCGACGCGCAGTCCGCCGCCATATCCCACATCAACCTTGTTGTAGCGCACTGACGTATTGATCAACTCCGCATAACCATTTATAACAGCTACCCCCCCACCTGCTTGATACATACTTGCGCTGTTGCTGAACACCTGCGTATCGCTCAGAATCGCACTACCACCATAATTGACGCGCAATCCACCCTGACTGTTCTCACGTAGTTTGCCGCCGCTCATATATAGGTGGCCTCTCCAGACCGATATACCGGTATTCACATTGCTGAACACCTGCGTATCGGTCAGAGTAATAGCATCAGACGCATATATAGCAGCGTAGGAAGAAGTAGAGCCATTTCCGCTCACCTGAGAATCGACCAACACTATGTGATTCGAGCCATTAGTGATATTATCGCAGCTTATGCCACTACCATAATACTTGGCTTTATTGCCGGTTATGGACATCTTGTGCAACCTTACAACGACATCCCTGGCAGCGAGCAATCCACCGCCCCCACCAGCCAGCGCAGTGTTATTGGATATCTGTGTATCTGTCATCCATACAGTGCCATAGACTAGGGACGCACCGCCTCCCCACTGAGCACTCTGATTGCCACTGATATAGGAGTTGCTGACGTGTAGCTCCCACCTATTGGCATCAAAATATAGTCCACCGCCACTAACCTCGGCTACGTTGCTCATCACACGTGTGTTTGTGATCACGAGAGTAGTAGCCTTAGCTGATAATCCACCCCCAACGCCATAAAATCCCGCTGCATTTTTGATGACTTGATTGCCAACGATGTAGCTATCTTTCAGAATCACAGTACCACCATACATATATATCCCACCACCATAACTCTGGGCTACATTTTCACGTATCTCGGTACCGTCGGCACACAGCAGTGTTCCCGTGCCACTTTTGGCGATCCCGCCGCCACTGTCTACATGGTAGTCTCCACTCATATTGCTGATCACCCGCGTAGCATACAGGCTTAGGTCAGCCGTGTTGATATGGATGCCCCCGCCACTGCCCGCAGTTTTACCATCCCGAATAGTCAGACCGGTCATTGTCACCGCGATACTACCGCTAATTTTAAACACGCGGGAGGCGTTATTAGCGCTCACCGCCAACAGATCCTTCCCCGGACCGTTGAGCGTCAGCGTCTGAGCGATGCTCAATTCGCCGCTGGTCAGCGTGATGGTCGCGGGCAGGGTCAGATTAAAGTCAATCTGCCCGCCGTCACAGGCGTCGCTGATGGCCTGACGCAGCGACCCCGCGCCGCTGTCGTCCGTGTTGACGACGGTGACGTCGCAGTTGTTGGTCAGGTCGAACAGGGCCGGCATGCTGGCGCCGCGCGTCGTCGCCGTCACCACGTAACTGCCCAGCGTGCCGTTGGCGTGTACCGGCACGCTGACCGCGCCCGTCAGGCTCGTCGTCGTCGTGAACGTTCCGGTGGTGATGCTGGCCCCCGCCAGCGGCGCGCTAAAGCTGATGATGCCGCCTGCCCCCACCGGCTCCACCGCGTTGGTAGCCACCACCGTCAGCGATAGTGGCTGGTCGAAGGTGGTGCCATAGTAGGTGCTTTGCCCGTCGCCGCCGAGGTTGTCAAAGTAAAAGCCCTGCGACTCGAATGCGCCAATGTCGCACGTGCCGTTGACCGGGCGGTCTTTGTCTCGTTGGTCGGTGGATGGACACGTTGCATTGTTTCCCGCGTCAATCGCCGGGCTGCCTGGCAGCAGGGCATAGCTCTGCGTCTGGCCGCCATAGTTGCCCAGGGGTGCGAGGAAGGGATCAGCAGCATTGAGTGTAATATTACAAGCAAACGCACCACCAGAACCTATGCTATCTGCCTCGATCAAGTTGTTGATGTCACTGTGGATAACTCCGCCAAGACGAGCGCAATCCCCATCCGCAGTACTATTGGTCAGGATGTTGTTACGCATGTCCACATCGCCATCGAACACTCCCAACGCGCCGCCATACAGGGCACTATTCCCAACAAGGGTGTTATTCTGCAGTACCAATGTCCCCGCACTGGATATCCCACCACCCAAACCACCCGCGGCCTGGTTTTGGTAAAAGGTGCTGTTCACGACTGTGAGCACCGCGCTGGTGTTACTTTGAATTGCACCACCACTATCGCTACCTCCTGCCACGTTGTCCCGCAGCAGACAATACTCTACCCGCAAGGTTGTGCCAGTATTCACCAGAATCCCGCCACCCCCAACGCCCGTCGAACTACCATTGATAATGGATAGATGGCTCAGGGTTACCACACCGCCAGATTCGATCTCAAACACCCGTACCGCGCTATTGCCACTCACCGTGATGGGCACGTTGCCGTCGATGGTTAACGTACTGCTGATCCCCAACTGTGTCCCCACGATAATGGTGCCGCCAGAAAGGCCCGCATTAAAGGTAATGGTGTCCGCGCCGGGCGTACTGCTGTGCGCACACCCACCATAAGCGGTATCGGTGTTTGCCGTCCTGATCGCCTCCCGCAGTGAACACTCGGCCCCTGTACCATCCTGATCAACCGTCGTATTGACGGTGATTCCATCCGCCAGCGCCAGACCGGTTGGCACCAACACCCACGCCGCCGCTACCAACGCAACGAGTAACATCACGCGCAGCATGGACAACGAGCAAATATTTTTGTTGAACGTTCGTTTACACATTAGTATCCTCCATATTTTTGAGTTACATTTCACGTTTCACATCTCGCGTTTCACATTTCACGCCATATACCTCACCTCCTTTTGAAATTCCAGTTCTCCTGGGGTTTCTGTGTTTGCCCAACTTGGATTACGGTTGCTTTTGGCCGCTTTATCCATCTGACGATGTGATAGCCCTACACCTGCAAAACGGGGATTTGGCAATCCCCTCGGAGCAACAAGTATAGTTTTTCCAAGAACCATTTTTGATAATAAACTCGTAATTCTACCATCACGACACACGTGCTCTTCCCACTGACGGAGGAGTGACCAGCTCCCCCATCAGTGGGCACCAAAAAGGAGAAAATTGAGCAGCACGACCTGTTTCGAGACCAATGGTTTGAGGTACGGTTAACACCAGGCATTCGTCACGGCCCAGAAATAGCATACCACATCGACCTTCCAACCGCCTTACAAAATGGGTCGTTAACCTTCCAAAAACCTTCCAAATTGTATGCGTGTCTGAAAAGTGTTTGGTAGTGAAAGGCTCAGGCACAATTGGTGTATATTGACGTCGCCTCCCGATCTGTTTCGAGACCGGAGGGCTCTGCGTTTACGTCCTAGTCACAGCCAGTCGTTCTGCATCACGATCCCGCATTCCTCAAGGCTAACGGCAGATAGATATACGCGCCGTCACCTCCAAAGTCAAAACTGGCCGAGTCAGAATCAAGGGGCTGTGCTGGCTGAAAAGCACAGCCGTTCTAGGGCCAGCCAAAATGGAGGTAGAACCATTTGTCTCAGGTGGTATCGAAAACAGGGAAAGGGTGGGCAGTGCTACTCGATCAACAAATTTCCCCTCAATCCAGACAGTTGGAGGGCAATTGAGGAGACTTTTGAGAAGATGGGAGCCGGAAATTGGCACCAGACAACCCACATCTGGTACGCACAATGTATCCGGCTTGTGAAGAAAAGAACAGGAGCCAGATTGTTTTTCCCTGTGCCAGAGGGAGCGAACTGTCAGGTAGTTAGTGAAGGTAACCTGAGGGTTGATGTGTTCCCTGTCCAACGCTCTCCGCTGTCTGCCAGTAGTAGTCGTGGTGCAGTCCACTTGGCACCGGGCGAGAAGTGATTTTGCCACCAAGCGGCGGTGCTTGTGGTCGATCTGGCTGGCACGGAATGTGCTGCTCGATTCCCTGATGAGGGCGGGCGTGGTTGAAGTATTCCGTGTATTCCTTTACCAGCCGATGTAAGTGGCGCTCGCTCAGGATCAGAAAGTGGTCGAGGCATTCACGGCGGAGGCTACCGATAAAACGCTCACAGATGGCGTTTGCCTTGGGTGCCCGATATGGTGTTTTCAACACCTCAATGCCGGTTGTTGTGGCCACTCGCTCGAACGAAGGCCCAAACTTGTCGTCGTTGTCACGGATCAGGAAACGCGGTTTCTCTCCAAATGGTGTCGCTTCGCGCAGTTGTTGCGCTGTCCACTGATCGGTGGGGTTCCTCGTTATCCTAAAATGAACCACACGACGCGACTCCAACTCGATAATCACGAACACAAACACCGTACGGAAGAAGACGTCGTAGGTTTGGAGGAAATCGCAGGCCCAAATCTCGCTGGCGTGGTTGCGTAGGAATGTTGCCCACGTTTGCGTCGGTGAAAGAGATTCACGCACACTCTTCATGTACTTTTGAATTGTGCTTTTACTGACTTTGATACCCAATTTCAGCAGCTCTCCACGAATACGCTCCGCCCCCCAAGTTAGGTTTTCTTTGGCCATACGCTTGATCTGCGCCACGAGATTGTCTGTCAATGGTGGTCTACCTTGCTTGGGCTTGGGTTTCGATTTGCGTTGCACTGTAGTGGACTACAGTACACTGCCATATCCGGCGAAACAACTCACGATGCCAGCGCAACACGGTGTCTGGCTGCACGATGATCATTGCGTTCTTCCACGTGCTCAACTTGCTGGACAGCAGGACGATGAGGGACCGATCTTTCCAGGTGAGTTTCGGGCGCTTGGTTTGTTGCTGGAGTATGGTTAGCTGTTGGCGCAACAACACGAGTTCCAGCAGCAGTTCAGACTTGGGGCGGGTGAGGTCCAGGGCGGCATTCAGGACCGGAGAATGGTTGTCAGGCTGAGTCCATTGGCGAAGGCGATTTATGACAGCCTGGGAGATAGAATGTGCAATTTGTCGAATAAAGTTCATCGTTTACCTCTCGGATTAAGATTGTGAGGTTGTCATTTCACTACAGAATGGGGAAATTGGGCTCATAGGCAGAACGGATGTGCTTTTCGGCCAGCACACCTGTTTGATCTCCGAACGAGGCGGAATGTTATCCAGTCGACAACTTTTTCCCTTAGCATTAAACGCAATACGAGAGCAGAAGCTGGAATCAAGCACGATAAGGATTTGCGGTAGAGATTGCTCGTCCCACAGTTACACGCGAGTAAGGTCAGGCGTGTGCGACTAGCTTTTCCAAGTTGGAGACAAAAGCGACCATCAGTTGAGCGATGTG
>JAAEPW010000780.1 GCA_024232355.1 Chloroflexota bacterium
CCAACACCGGTTACACCACCGGCGGCCACAACCGGCTGACATCGGACGGAACATACAACTATACGTATGACAGTGAGGGCAACGTCCTCACCAAGACCAACATTTCGACCAGCGAATCCGTCGAATACACCTGGGACCACCGGAATCGGTTGACCAAGGTCACCTTCAAGAACTCCGGCGGGACGGCGACGAAGATCGTCGAGTACGCCTACGATCACGGCCAACGTTGGGTACGCAAGACGCTGGATACGAATGCGGATGGCACAATCGAAAGCTCACAGGTCTTCGTCCACGACAACGGCCAAATCGTCCTCGACTTCCAGAAGACCGGAACGGCTGCGGCCAGCAATTCGGACCTGGCCAACCGGTATTTGTGGGGCACGAACGTTGATGAGCTTCTGGCCGATGAACTGGTCGATGACGGAAGTGAGGACGACAACCGTTGGGCGCTGACGGACCACCTAAACAGCGTCCGCGATCTGGTCGTCTACAATCCGGTAAGCGGGACCGTTTCCGTCGTGAAGCACGTGGCGTATGACGCCTTCGGCAACGTCACCAGTGACAGCGCCACGGCAGTCAAGAGCCTGTTCCTGTACACGGCCAGGCCGTTTGATGCGGATACGGATTTGCAGAACAACCTGAACCGCTGGTATGACCTGTCCACGGGCCGTTGGATGAGCGTGGATCCGATTGGGTTCGAGGCGGGGGATGTGAATCTGTATCGGTATGTGGGGAACACGGTGGTCAGCTCAAATGACCCGTCAGGCCTACTTCCTGGGTTCATAAATTGGCTGATTGGCAGACTAATCCCGAAACCTGGGGGGAGTGGCGGAATAGGTGGGGGAGACCTTGACTACTGTGACTGCCGTTACAGAAGCCACACGCAAGTTGAGGTCTTTGTTGCTTTGAACACAACGGATGCGAACAACCTCCAGCTAGTTTACTCGTACAACGCTGATGGACAACAGACGGGCTTCGGCTTGCCACGAGATAATGTTAGATACATTAGCTTCAAGATCGTGGGTACGCGACCCAGCAAGAAAAGGTGTGACGCACATTTGGCACACGGAATTGAGCCACGCGTGCACCTAAATAAGAAGAGAAGCACAGGAACGCCCGCACTTGCACCGCTCGAAGTGGACGGGGTTACGAACGATCTCACCCGAATTGACGTGATAACGTGGTGGACGTATGTTGGGTGCTAACAGATGCGAGGCAATGAATTCTATCGATGTCCTCCGGGCAGATTCACTCGCGCTGAGGATTCCTGATGGGAGCGAGCGGCAAATGGCTCAACTTGTTGTTAACGTCCTGTTCTGTGTTGCACTAACCACAGTAGTCATACCGATAGCGTGCGTGTTCGCAACACCGGTGATTCTCCTTCGCCCGATGTTCAACCGCGTGGCCCCCAAAGACTACTGGAATGTAGTAGCATGCGATTACTGGCACTTCATTAGGCGGTGTTTCTACTGGGGGACTAATCTGACACAGCTCTAGGGAATTTCTCGGCAAGGGGACGAATAAAGGGGTCGGGAGTCTTTTTCGTTGACGGGACGGGCGGGAGATGATAACCTCCCTGCATGCCACGACGAATCCGAGTAGCCAGCGGCGGATATGCGTACCATGTGCTCAACCGAGCCGTGGGCCGGGCGCGGATTTTCGCCAAACAACGCGACTTCGAAGCCTTCGAGGAAGTGATCGGGCAGGCCAAGGAGCGGGTGCCCATGCGCGTTCTGGCCTGGTGTGTCATGTCCAATCA
>JAAEPW010000781.1 GCA_024232355.1 Chloroflexota bacterium
CGAGCCGCCTGCATGTGTGCTTCTGCTTTATCCAGATCACCGCGCTACCCCTGCCAAACATGTGCAAACGCCAGCACAAACTGAGCCAAATCGCTTTGGCTCAGTTTGCTCATTTCCCCTGGTGCAGGTCACTCTCTTGCCACTTTTATGACTTCCGCGATCGTGAGCTCAGTGGGAACCCGGTGTTTGCCGTCCCACAGTATCAGGCTCGTGTCGTATCCCGCCTCTGCTAGAGCATCGTTGAACTGAACCGCGTGCTCAGGCATCACGTGGGGATCCCGTTCTCCATGGATGAGACGAACTCGCAGGTCCAGGTTCTGTCCAAGGTGGGCATAGGGGGCTGCGATTTGCCAAAGCTCCGCATCTCTCTTTTGCAAGGGTCCAGCAAAGTCGTCATAGCCTCCAGCAATTCCTACAAAGGCGTCTACGCGGGTTGAGCCTTTGTTCACCACGCACTCTACCTGCGCTGGCGGCCCTCCGCGATTCGAGGTGAACTCTTCCCACGAGCGGTCGAGATTGTCTCCGGCCAGGGCAACCCATGCCCCAGTGTCCGCTCCAGAAGAGTGACCTACCAGAGTCACCTGTGACGAGTCACCGCCATAGTCCGACGCCGTCGCCCGGGCAAAACGAATCGCGCAAGACAGAACCTCGGACATCTCGCGGAACCCCTTGCCATTGTCTCTGGCGGCCATATCAGCAATCCACGTTGGCCAGGCAGCGGTGAACACCACTGCGCCCTGCTCCGCAATGGCTTGGCTCAGCGTCGCATAGTATTCCTTATTCCCATCGTAGCCGTGCAAGAACACTACGACCGGCCAATCCCCCGCCTCGTTGGGCGTGTATACATCGAGTCTCTGCTCGCTTACGTCCGGTTGCAATGATGTGACATAGGCAACGTCACTGCTCACCTTTACAGAGGGCGTCATAGTGGGCGCGGCGACTGTGGGCGCGGGTTTGGATGTACTACAGGCGCCCAAAAGTAACATGATCAATGCCAGGTAGGTCATTTGTGACAAGTGCTTGTGCTTCATTACATTTCTCCTTATGAGTATAGCTACTTGATTCAGTAACAGATTTTAATTTTCCGCTCTCCCCAGCACATCTTGGCCGGAGAGAGCGGAAAGCAACAGTGAAGCGCTCCAGGGGTCTTTTCAGTGTGATTCTAGCGTGTGAATCCATCTCAATGCCCCAGGTTTTGCCCTTAGCCGAGTTCCTCCAGGAACCCCACTAGCAGGTCGCGGAGTTCGTCACTGCTGTCCGTATTGAAAATATCGGTGCCGTGTGCGGACACGGACAGGATTTTTTTGTACTGTTTGGGTATAGGGAGCAGCTCAATGGAATCCTGCATCCCAGGGATTACCTCAGGCTCATTACCGGATACCAAAAGTTTAGGCATCACGAGTGTGGCGGCTTCTTCTGCGGTGATCTCGACTGAGGAGGAGATGATGACCAATCCTACCAGGCTGGGATCGAGCAGCGCGGCCTCGTAGCAAGCGCTGGCGCCTATGCTGGCGCCCATGCAGACGATGCGTTCGTAACCACGCTCCTGCTGAAGGAAATCAATCAGCGCCAAGACATCAAACGTGGTCTGATCAAAGTTGAAATCTCCCGATGATGTGCCAAAGCCGGGGAAATCGAACGCCAGCGCGGTGTAGCCCAGCGAGGCGATGTGCCTGGCAAATGGCAACCAATGCCCCCGGGGGACCCCGAACATCGGGGCCAGCACGACGGCGATATCGCCCTCTCCCACCAGGGTGCCCCTGATGACCCGGTCCTCGTAGGGTACTGCAATCCGCTCGGTTTTTATGTCCGGCGTTGGCGAAATGGTGGCCGTGACGTTCGGTAATGGCAGCCCTGGCACACCCACGTCAAACTTTAGCACCGCCGGGCCTGGGCTGGCAGCAGGTTCGGGAGGCAAGACGGCATAGTTGGTGAAAAGGATGCTCTGGCTGTCTTCCCCGATGCCGAAAGTGATGCTGGCCGGGTTATGAAGGCCGTTCTCTTTAGTGAGCAAGGTGGTGAAACTACCATCGGTCGGGTCAATCTTGACCAGCTTGTTCTGCAAGACCAACAAGGCATAAACGTTCCCCTCTGCGTCCAGGGCAATCCCGTCCATACCGTACAGCTCTTTGACTTGCGCATCGCAATCGCCTGCTCCGGCAACCAAGTCCGGTTCGCCAGCGGATCCGTCGGCCAGGATGGGGATGCTCACGAGGATGCCCTTGCCGGTGTTTGCCGCGTAGAGGTTTCCTTCCCACAAGGCAACGCCGTTGGCTCCAAA